>CANGOX010000039.1 GCA_947455605.1 Chitinophagaceae bacterium | reverse complement strand
CAGAGAACGATTATCTGCAACAGCTGGCACCCGAAACGATCACCGCCGAAACTTTTGCGGGTTTAAACGAACTGAATCCTGATCAGGAAACAGTCATGATCAACAATACCAGCCGTGAGCACAATGTAACCATCGTAAGAACAGAGCCTGCGCTATACAGACCAACCCTGTCTGAAAAGATCATTACAAAAGAATTACCGGTTACCACACAGCCTGAGATACAGAACACTTTGATCGCTTCTGTACCGGTTGAAAAAGAAGATAATATTCTTTATGCTACTTCCGAAACAGAAGATCACACACAATTGGCTTCTGTAATAAACAAAACAGAAGCGCATGGAAATGCAGACGATTTCCTGAAAGATTTTACACCTGTTGTAAATGTCAGCCCCGCTAAAAGAAACAACTCTAAGATCGGATTCCAGTTCTATATCACCCCTTCTACCAGTTACCGGAAATTATCCGACCAGAAAGTGAAGGAGATCATACAGCCTGCAGCGGCGGCCGCCACCGTTTCCACACAAAATGTGCCCCTGAGTGCTAATTATACATCAGATATCAATAGTGTGGTAAGGCATAAACCTGCTATGGGACTGGAAGTAGGATTTGCCGTTCTGTACAATATGAGCAGCCGTCTTAAATTCAAAACAGGGGTTCAGTTAAATGTAAGACAGTATTATATTGAAACCTTTCAATCTACTACCAATGACCTTGCTTCGCTTTCATTGATCAATTACCGGGGTATTGAAACCATCAATTTCTATACACCGTATAATAACAATACCGGGTACAAAAAAACACAACTGGATAACAAAGTTTACCAGGTATCCATTCCGTTGGGAATACAATGGGATATGATACAGGGCAAACACCTTGGTGTAAGCACAGAAGCCTCCGTGCAACCCACTATGACGCTGAACAACAATACCTACCTGATGTCTACCGACTATAAGCATTATGGAGATGGTAATGATTTTATCCGCAAATGGAACATCAATTCGAGCCTGGGATTAAACATTACGTATAAATCAGGAACCACTACCTGGCAGCTGGGACCACAAATCAGGTATCAACACCTGCCAACTTATTCAAATGTTTATCCTATCAAAGAATACCTGTTGGATTATGGTATCCGTTTAGGATTTACCCGCCAGATCAAATAATTACGCCGATACATATTTAGAAAGCCGCTGAATTAACCTTTCAGCGGCTTTCTATTTGCTCCTGATTGAATAATTTTGTACGATGAAACAGATTAGGGTGGCATTTCTTTTCCTGCTGATAATAATTTTAGGCTGCCAATCACGGAATGCCAAAAACGGAAAGCGGGCTTCAATTGCTGATACGGCTAAATACTTTGCAACTACCCCCTTTATCAAGTCGCAGATCCAATACGTAGACCTTCGCAATTTCCCGATTTACAAAATCACGGTAATGGATGGTAAAAAAGATTCTGTTTCGCTATCAAAAGAAGATTTCAGCAGGTGGGCCGGTGTTTTTCTGGATAAAGATATTTCAGGTCCGGAGAAGGCAGCAGGTTATAAAGAATCCGTTTTTAATGATCTGAGTACGGGCAGCATCACTATCAACTATTCACCGCTTAATGGAGAAGCCGTTATACAGAACGTTGATATATTGCTTGCTCAGGAAACCAGCCAGGTAAAAAGGATCCTGATCAAATCAGTATACAACCATGGCGATACAATGATCACTGAATTGTGTAGCTGGAAAACAGATAAAAGCTTTCAGGTGAACCGCTCTTACACAACAAAGAGTGGTTATCAGAAAACAGAATTGAATACCATAAACTGGAACGATACGCCTTAGCATGACAGCAAAAGAATTTCAACAGATCGCACATACCATTCCACACCAGCCCGGCATTTATAAATATTATGATGCAGACGGGAAGTTATTGTATGTGGGTAAAGCAAAGGAATTAAGAAAAAGAGTAGGTTCATATTTTTCAAAAACATTCACTACTTATAAGACCCACGAACTGGTTCAACGGATCCGCACCATTGAATTCACGATAGTGGACTCTGAACAGGATGCCTTCTTACTGGAGAATTCATTGATCAAAGAATACCAGCCACGGTATAATATCAACCTCAAGGATGATAAGAGCTATCCATATATCGTGATCAAAAAAGAATCTTTTCCCAGAATTTTTCTCACCCGGAAAAAGATAAATGATGGCTCTGAATATCTTGGCCCATTTACTTCTGCCGGTAAAGTGCGCGACCTGATCAGTTTCATCAAACAATATGTTCCCTTACGTACCTGTAAGCTTAACCTATCGGATACTAATATTCAGAAAGGGAAATTCAAAGTATGTCTTGAATATCACTTAGGCAATTGCAAGGGACCCTGTGAAGGTTTACAAACAAAGGCCGATTATGATGAAGGCCTGCTGCAACTGCGTAATATTTTAAAAGGCAATCTGGGTTCTGTGATCAATCATTTTAAAGCAGATATGCAGCAACAGGCGCAGAATCTTGCATTTGAAAAAGCAGATGAGACACGAAAAAAAATCGAACACCTCGAAAGCTACCGTGCCAAATCGGTGATCGTGAGCAGTCATTTATCCAATATTGATGTATTCTCTATTTTGAAGGATGATGATAAAGCGTATGTGAATTTCCTGATGGTACAGAATGGCACCATTGTGCAGACACATACCGTTCCCCTTGAGACCAAACTGGAAGAAAGCGAAGAAGAAGTGTTGAGTTTTGCCATCCTTAATCTGAGAACTTCTTTTAACAGTCTGGCCAATGAGATCATCGTTCCCTTTGCGATTGAATATCCTGATGAAAGCATCACCGTAACCATACCCAAAGCCGGAGACAAAAAGAAATTGCTGGATCTTTCTGTGAAGAATGTCTCCTATTTCAAGGAAGAACTGAAAAAGAAAAAGATTCTGCATCTGGAAGGCAAAACGGATATGGAGAAGAAAAAAGTACTGTACGAATTACAGTCTGCCTTACAGCTACTCGAAGTACCCGATCATATCGAATGCTTTGATAATTCCAATTTTCAGGGTGCTTATCCGGTTTCGGCCATGGTTTGTTTTAAAGACGGGATGCCCAGCAAAAATGATTACCGGCATTACAATGTAAAAACAGTAGAAGGCATCAATGATTTTGCCACCATGAAGGAAGTGGTATACAGACGTTATAAGCGCCTGCTGGCAGAGGATGAGCCATTGCCTAAGCTGGTGATCATTGATGGCGGCAAGGGTCAGCTTGGGGCTGCTATGGAAAGTATACGTGAGTTAGGACTGGTGGGCAGGATGACGATAACCGGTCTGGCTAAGAATGAAGAGGAACTATTCTTTCCAGGAGATTCAGAATCGATCAAATTGCCCTGGGACAGTGACAGCCTGAAACTGGTACGCCGGATCCGGGATGAGGTGCACCGTTATGGAATTACCTTCCATCGCAATAAAAGATCAAAAGGAACGTTTAAAAATGAGTTGGAGGAGATTGACGGTATTGGAGAGCAAACTGCCCAACGTTTACTGAAAGAATTTAAGTCAGTAAAAAGGATCAAAGAAGTAACCGAAGCAGAATTAACAAAACTGGTGGGTACTGCAAAAACAAGGTTATTACTGGATTATTTTAAGAAGGCTTCTTCCTGAAAACAAAAAGGGGCCAGGATAAAAATCCAGCCCCGTTTTAAAATCCAATATCCTATGAAAAACCGTAACAAATTTACGGTTTCGAATGGATTATCCAATAGTTCGTGTAAATAAATTCCTGATCCTTGTAGTTATTTTATAGAAAAAGAGGCCATTTGGCCTCTTTTTCAGGTATTACACCAATATTTTAATTTGTTTTTAATACTGCCAGAGATCCTGTTCGTAGTTAAAAATGCGGGTTTTGATATTTTCTCCTTCCAATAAACGGAATAAAGGATCCTTAATAATGCCATTCAGGAACTTATCGCCGGGGTTATTGGCACTTGATTTAACGATATAACTGCTGAAGAAACGGCTTTCAAACAATTCCTCCCAGGTCATACGGCTTGAAAAATTCTTAGGATTGTATACATCCTGTTTAGCCAGCGTTCTGCGCAGATCAGGATAATAGATCCAGAATAAGATCCGGGGAACAGATTTGCCTCCGATCACCTGTTTGGCAATAGGGGCAATACCAATAATTCGTGTAAATAGTCTGCTCGCTTCTTTATCAAAAATCATCTGCTCCTTGATTCGGAAAGTATAAACAGAATCGGAAGTGAATAGTGGTTTTTTGGTGATCGTTTTCTCAATAGCTCCGGTAACAGGATCTGCCACGTCAACGGTATCATTGGCACCCGCAGTTAAGCTAAGTACTTTGTCTGTTGTTAACGGTATGGTGAATCTGTCGTTTTCAGGTGAGAAGGCAGTAACGCTGTCGTTCTTGATCGCGTTCAACATAATAGAGAAAAAGCGTTGATCGCCATTATCATCTTTACCGGGATACATGAACGACTGATTGAATTTTTCTCTCGCGTCAATTTCTCTCCAGATAAATTCACTCCATAAATTATCATCATCACGCAGGTTCTCGTATTCAAGCGGTTTACGATCTTTTACCTGGCTTCTGTCTACCGCAAAATTATTACGCAAAGCGATCTCAGGCTTGGCATCAAAACCACCCGGATTGGTTGTATCATATTTAAAAGTTACGTTACCGCTTGCATTAGAAGTGGTAACGGGTGGTACAGCGGGATTGGTAACAATTCCTTTTGAATTATTATTGGGTACTGCAGCAGGCTTGGCTCCTGGCTTGGTTGTATCCTTAGCCGCAGGTTTGGCCGCCGTTGTTTTATTACGGTAAGCTGATTGTGCATCTGCCTGTATTGCAGAAAGAGCAAGCACCAATACAACCCCACTTAAAAAAACCTTTTTCATACACACGTTTATTGAAGAGTAAATGAAATATTCTGATCGAGTACCCTGGTACCACCCGGGCCGTTTACTTTGATCTCATCGATAACTACAGTGGTTCCTGGCTGACATCTTTTGATCAATGCCTGCGCTTCTGCACTAAAATAAGGTCCGGTAACTTCTGCAATTCCTGGATTTTCTTCAAATCCTTTACCTGTGCAGAACAAAGTGAAAGAGATCACATCAAACTTAACACCTTCGAAAACAAAGTCTTTCAGTTCTGCTGCTACCCCTTTTTGCACCCTGAATACATTCGCTCCAATTGGCCCGCCTGATTTGCCACCTACGGCAGCTATTGGACTGGGTACTCTTTTAATAGGTATCGTGATCTTCTGATTATTTTTTCCATCAGATGCAGTTACTGTTGCAATACCTGTATTCTGACAAGTAACTATATACTGACCAGCTCCGGCTTTACGGCTAGATACTCCGTTACCTTCTACACTAACACTCACTTTCTCATCTCCACCGCCCCCGGTAATACTTAATGGGTTTTCAAGTCCCTGATAGAATACCCTTGTTTTATCGGTTGATACAACTAATCCGGAAGCAACCCCTACTGTATATTTTACATCCTTATCAACCGATGCAGTAGTACCGTCTGGTTTCAGGTAAGAGATATGTACCTTTTTAGTGAAAGAACCGGATGAACCTGCAGTGAGTTTGTATTCTGCTGAACCATCATCTTTTAAAGGAACTATTGCGCCATCAATACTTACGGTTGGCTTAGCCGCTTTACTAAAAGCACCAATTCCGGCCGTGATCACTAATTGTTCACCGGGCATGGCATATTGGGTGCTTGATTGTGCGAAGGCAGAGAAAGCATCGTAGATGATCTCTACTTCACCAATTTCTTTATGGCAATATTCAACAGCCTGTGCTTCACTGTTCTTGATATCGTTCTGGAATTTGCTCAACATGGTCAATCCTGCAACTGTAGGTGTCATATGAAAATAACTATATGCCCACTCTTCAATTCCTTTCTCATCTTTAGGATCTGCATTGGTTTTAGGGATGTGCAGGTCAAGCGGTAAAGTAGGCCCGATTTCTTTGGCCAGTGTTTCATCGATTGCTAACAACTGGTCTCTGAAATTTTTCAGTTTGTTATAAAGTTCTTTTCCTTTTCCTTTTCCTGATGGAGCAGATTCAACCAGTAACCGGGTACCTGCATCCAGATCATCTTCTCTGAAGTCTTCTTTGCCATCCTTCATCTTCAGGTCCGATTCTTTTTTCAGTTCTGCTTTTAAGGCGTCTATATAATTGTATACCTCATCGGCCAATGCTTTTGCTTTCTGTGCCTTTGGTAACCATATTTCAGCTTTTTCTTTTGTCTTGGGATCTTCTATCTTTTTTTGAAAGGATTTGAAGATGTCCGAATTCTTCTGTTCAGCAATTCCGCTCGCTGTGGCCAAGCTACGGTCTACAGTTTTGAACGCGTTCAGGATCTCAGATGATACATTCAGTGCCAGTAGTGCGGTAAGCACCAGGTACATGATGTTGATCATCTTCTGCCGCGGCTCCTTAGGTAATGACATTCTTACTTATTTTGATAGATCGGTTTTCAATTTGATTTCTTCCTCTTTCACAAATTATCTTCCCTGCATAGCAGTAAGCATATTGCCATATAACTGGTTCAGCTTGCCTAAATTATTGGCTAATGCAGCGATCTGTTCTTTTGCTTTCAGTGCATCATCTGCGGTACTGGCCATTGCCGTTGAAGCCTGCGACAGTTTACCATAGAACTGGTTCAATGCTTTGAGGTGGTTATTGCCTTCCTGTAATTCCAGTTCGTAAATGGTATTCAGAGAAGCCAGGTTCTTATTCAAAGACTGCATCTGCTCATGAAACTGTTTGGAACTTTCAGAAGCACCATGAAAACCTGCGAGTGAATGAGAAGCATTGTTTGCCGCATCTTTGATACTGGTTAATGCGATGGTAGCTTCCTTGGTTTTGCTGGAAAAATCGACAGTTGATTTTACCACATCCCCAACTTCACCAATATTTTGTACAGTAGCGTTCAACTTCTGAAAACTCTCACCCAGTTTGGCAAGGTTACCCGGAGTGATGTTTGCATCCAGCAACATTCCTTCCAGTGTTTTTAAAGCCGGATTGCCGGTATCGGCTTTAGCACCGCCGGGCATATGTACTTCATGATCGTCGATAGCCGGGTAGATCAGGTATAAGATACCATAGCCCAAAAAGATGATGGCTTCTACGGTTAACCCGATCTTCAGCATCGTATCTGCTATAGAAGTATGCAATAATTTCTGCAAGGCACCGAAAATAACTACCGCAGCAGCTATCGATACAAATACATCAAACCATTTGGAGACTTTAGGGGGAATTGCAGCTGCCATTTTCTATCGTTTTTTAGTGTTATTATTATCTTATACCCCTTTATCCGCCCCGCTTTGGGAAAGGTTTCGGGTTTTGTTACCAATAAAAGTTGATTGAATTATTTTTTCATTTTCGGAGCAAGATCTATCACACAACGGAAACCGATGTAAGATTTTGCCGTATCCTGGTATTCGTAATTACGTGTACTTACCTGCAGGTAATAAGAAATGTCTTTCCAGCTTCCGCCTCTCACTACTTTTCTTTTTTCCCTTGGCCTGTCTGAATCTTTGGCTTCATACCTGATATCCGGACTCATATCTGCCATAAAGTTGTAAGCTCCTTCGTAGAAATAAGAACCGGTCCACTCAGCTACGTTTCCTGCCATATTAAACAGTCCGTATTGGTTAGGCCAGTAGGCATTTGCCGGCACTGTATAAAAACCACCATCTTCCGCATAGTTACCACGGCCGGGTTTAAAGTTGGCGAGTAAGCAACCTTTTTTGTTTCTCACATAAGGGCTTCCCCAAGGGAACATGGAATTGGTAAGACCACCACGGGCAGCATATTCCCACTCAGCTTCACTTGGCAAACGGTAATCACCATCTACCGCCATTTTCTTTCTTTCCAGGAAGGAATTCTGTATATGGGTTCTCCAATGGCAGAAAGCCACGGCCTGTTTCCAGTTTACACCCACCACAGGATATTTTCCGTAAGCAGGGTGTCCGAAATATTTTTTGGTCATTGGCTCGTTATAAGAATAAGAGAAATCCCTCATCCATACCAATGTATCCGGATATACTTTCTGATCGCCTTTGCGGATAAAATTGCTTCTTGGCATACCCGCATTCTCTCTTTTGGCAGCAGCCGCAAGGTCAAAATATTCGATACGATAGATCAATTTATCAGGGTCGATCTCGGGTTTACCGTAGATCCGGTTATCCGGAGCCAGGTTCAACTCGTTCATTTTTTCGATGGTATTCCTGTCCCACTTAATAGTAGCCACTTTCTTCCAGTCAACCGCCATGGTATCATCAGTCTTATTGATACCCTGACCAAACAGGATCTTGAAAGCAAGAGAATCCCTGGTCCAGTTCACAAACTGACGATAATCATCGTTAGTGATCTCCGTTGCATCCATCCAGAACCCCGGAATAGACACCTGACGGTTACGGGTAGTATAGTTGTAACTGATATCCTCATCACTAGGGCCCATATGAAAGGTTCCCGGTGGGATATAGACCATATTACGTGGGGGATTCATGCTCTTATTGGCCGTGGGGGCAACGCCATGTAACTGCCCGTCATCAGGCAATCCCTTAGACTTGGCGTTCTTTTTCAGAAAGCAGGAGCCCAGGCTTAGACAAAAAGCGACCAAGATAATGTTACTCAGATAACCTCTCATTGTATGAAACTGATTTATGACAGTGACAAATATAAGTTTTCAATCGGCAGTTTGACCGATTTTGCGTTTTTCTTACCAATAAATTTTGATCCGTTGGGTAAAAAATAAAGTCAGTAGACAAATAGTTTAGATCTTAGAAAAGTAGGCTTGAAGCCGCTGTCATTAAGGCAAATTAATGCATTTCTTTGTTACATATTTGCTAAAAGCTCATTTACCGTTAAAAAAGGTTTTTTGCACGTATAATCCCTACATAGATAGAACGTTGCACTACATCCCGGCACCTCCTCCTTTCCTGCTAATAACGGAAAAAGATCGGATTTAGTTTCCTTGGCCTGTATAATTTTATTCGGTACGTACTTCTGCATTACTGGACACAGAAAATCCTTTGCCTGCTGCCCGATAATAGCTATTTCCCAGATTCCCTGCGTTACCGATTGAACGGCCATGGCCCATACACCAAAAGATCCGGGATATTGGGCAATGGCTTTACCCAGAGAGTTGAGCAGGGACCGGGATCTCTGTGCCCAGTCTTTTTGATCGAAAACCAAAGAGAGATATTGCAGATTTTGGGCCATAATGGCGTTTCCGCTGGGTACTGCCCCATCGTAGACCTCTTTTTTACGAACGATCACGTCCTTTTGGTATTGGTGGGTGTAAAAGAAGAAACCCGTATCTACCTCCTCAAAATTTTCAATCACCCATTCGGTAAGGGCTTTGGCTTTGAGCAGGTAACCGGAGTCTCCTGTAATTTCCTGCAGATGGATATAGGCCTGGATGAGGTAAGCATAATCATCTAAAAAAGCGTTGATCCGGGCCTGGCCATTCTTGTAAGTATGTTGCCAGTGTTCATCGGTTCCTGAAAGTTTGTCTTCCATGAACCGCATGTTTCTAATGGCCATCTGAAGGTATTTCTCATCTCCCAAAGCGGCATAGGCTTTGGAATAAGCAGTATTCTGCAGGGCGTTCCAGCCTAATAAAATTTTATCATCCAGTTGCGGACGGATCCTGTTGGTGCGTTGCCGGAGCAGTATTTGCCTGGCCTGAGCCAGTTTTTCTTCCAGTTCTGTTATGGCCAGTCCGTTTTCTACGGCAAATTCTTCCAGGGGTTTCAGGATGCGGAGAATATTGGTATGCTCCCAGTTCCCTTTTTCTTTTATATCATAAAATGCACAAAACAGGGGAGCATTTGCTCCGAGCAGGGCTTCGATCTCTGTTTTGCTCCAGGTATAGAATTTTCCTTCCACTCCTTCACTGTCGGCATCCAATGCGCTAAAGAAACCGCCTTCTTCGCTAAGCATTTCCCGTTCAATAAAATCAAGGGTTTGGCGGATGGTGGCCGCGTATCTGGGGTTGGCATTTAGTTGAAAAGCTTCTGAAAGTACGCTAACCAATAAAGCATTATCGTATAACATCTTTTCAAAATGTGGGGCCAGCCATTCATTATCGGTACTGTACCGGGCAAAGCCACCCCCCAACTGGTCATAGATACCGCCATCGATCATTTTATCCAGGCTTAGTAATGCCTGTTTACGTGAGGCTTCGTTTTTGGTGAAATGGTAATGCCTGAGTAAGTATTGTATGGAAAAGCTCTGCGGAAATTTGGGTGCTTTCCCAAACCCGCCCCAATCAGTATCGGCATTGGCCAGCAGGTTATCTGCAATGGTTTGTAATTGTATGTCTGAAAACAAATCATCCACTACCCCTTTTTTCTGTATTCCAAAACTGTTGGAACTGAGCAGGTGCCCCGTTAAATTTTCTGCCTGGGACATGATCTCTTCCCTTTTTTCTGCGAAGCCCTTGTGAACACCTTCCAGGATCTCTTTCCAGCTGGCACGGTTATAGGCCCTTTGCGGCGGAAAATAAGTGCCACCATAAAAAGGCTTGGTTTCCGGCGTTAGAAATACATTCAATGGCCATCCCCCGCTACCCGTCATGGCCTGCACAGCATCCATATAGATATGATCCAGATCGGGCCGCTCTTCCCGGTCAATCTTTATGTTGATGAAAAATTCATTCATGATGGCAGCCGTGGCCTCATCTTCAAAACTTTCTCTTTCCATTACATGACACCAGTGGCAGGCTGCATAACCAATGCTTACCAGTATCGGTTTATCTTCTGCTTTTGCTTTTTGCAGCGCTTCTTCCCCCCATGGATACCAGTTTACGGGGTTATGGGCATGCTGTAATAGGTATGGGCTGGTTTCATGGATGAGGTGATTGGTATGTTTTCTTGTCATATAATTCATATTTGGATTGTTGGTCATAAGACCAACAATGGCGGCGGCCGCAGCTATATTACGAAATAAAAAGCCCCTCGCTAAAGGGGCTTCCGGTTTTATCTTTCGGGTTGCGAAATTATTTTTTGGTAACCATTGTACTGCAAAGGAATTGATCCAGAGCAGACACCATACTTGGTTTTTGCGGGGATGGTACTTTGATCTCCAGTGTCAGTCCTGCATCTTCCACGGCTTTGGCCGTATTGCTACCGAAGGCACCGATCACGGTTCCGTTTTGTTTAAAACCCGGGCAATTATCATAAAGGCTTTTTACGCCGCTGGGGGTAAAAAAGCAGATCACTTCATAATCTTTACCGCCCAATGCTTCTTTGATATCATTGCTGATACTGCGGTACATGAATCCTAACTGGTATTCGCATTTATTGGTCTTGAGCCAGTTCACGATCTCATTATCCTGCTGATTCTCACTGCACACATAAAGGAATTTTTCGTTCTCTTTATGTTTGTTGATCACATCGAACATGCTTTTATTGGTACCATCGGCACCATAGAACACTTTTCTTTTACGGTATAAGATGAATTTCTGAAGATATAGGGCAACGGCTTCGGTAATGCAGAAATATTTGGTGTCCTGACCGATGGTCACTTTCATTTCTTCGCACATACGGAAGAAATGATCGATGGCATTACGGCTGGTAAACATCACCGCACTGTAATACATGATATCGATCTTCTGTTTGCGGAATTCCCGGGCAGGGATCCCTTCCAGCTTGATAAAGGGATGAAAAACCAACTCAACATTGTGCTTCCGTTCGAGGTCAAAATATGGGGATTTTTCGCTCTCGGGCCTGGGTTGGGAAATCAGAATTCTTCTTGCCGCCTTGGCAGTAACTGAATTTTTTGACCCGTTTTTTAGCATACTGCGGTTCTATGATGGTACAAAATTAAAAACTTCCGTCTAAATAATTGATCAATACCTTATAAATCAATATCAGCGGAAGCAATTCGACTGCGCAAAGGTATAGGAAAAAATGCAATGGGTTAACTTTCAGTTTATTCCGGATGGCTGTATATGATACCCAATATCGGTATAATACCAGAATCCCAACCAGCCCTGCACAGATCGTTGTTGAAACTTCAATGACCAAAGTATCGGAAAAAGCCATCACCAGTAAAAAAGGGATCAGCATCACCCCCAATACTTTGTTTACAAGGAATACCACAAAAACATAGGATCCTGCGGCTTCTTTGGTATTGAATACCCATCCGGAAAATAACAGAAAAAGATATTTGACCAGATACGTTAACAGCAATACCCCGGCCGACCCGGCTGCCAGCCACCAGAACGGAGCCTGGATCCAGTGTTTATATTGTATAAGCAACGTAATGTATAAACCGGCACTTACAATGAAGAGCAGATTGGTAAGCAGAGATGCGAGGTTATCCTGCAAAAGCTGGTCGCGGGTTTGTCTCTGGCGTAATGAGGTTTGAAAGAACAAAAGGAATAGATTCCTGAAATATTTTGAAAAGCTTACCCGGATAAAGGCCAGTAAAAAAATCACACCCACCAGGAGATAAAAAAGATCATCTTTCGAAACTTCTTTCCGGTAATTGATGATCATGAACACCGGGGGGTTGTTAAACGGCAGGAAAGCATGCACTTCATATTTACGATAAGTGGTGGTATCATAAATAATATGGGCTGAGTGTATGGATACTTTTCGGATGGAATCGGCCAGGAGACTATCGCGCTTTGTACCTGCGGATAAAAGTGTGTCTTTTAAAGAAGCAGAATCCGACATAGTCATCCGGCTGCTATCAATCAGCTTTCGTTTTACCTGCGGCTTCACTTGCGCCTTACCCGTAGATTCGGGCAGGTTAATGGAGTCTGTCTGGCCAAAAATATTGGCCAAACAAACCAGTATACAGATACATATCAGAATAGAACGCTTCAAGCCGGTGATTTGTGGCAAAAATATGGAGGCAGGAGCATTAAATGTGATTCTTGTATTTTATTAGGTGATTCTATTTGTGAAAGTTTATAGACGCTCATACAATCTATCCTGCTGCTGATTGTAATTCCGGGCCCCTAAAGGTCACGGCTTAGAGGGAGCCTCGTCTCTGTTACGAGACCGATATGGCCTTTCTACAGAGACTGTTTAGAAATATTTATTCGTAAACAATACAGTTTTAAAGAGCTAAGTATTGGGCTTTGATACGCCTATATCGCGGGAGAGCAAAAAGGTTACTTTTGCGAAGATTCAACAAATAAGATTCATGGCGGGCATTTATATACATATCCCTTTTTGCAGGAAAGCCTGTCATTACTGCAATTTTCATTTCTCTACTTCAAAGCAGAGGATTCCGGAAATGTTGGCGGCAATCAGGAAGGAAGCGGAAATGCGTAATGACTATCTCGCTGAAAGAATTGAAACGATCTATTTTGGCGGAGGAACCCCTTCCTTAATTACGAAGGAGGAAGTACGAAGTACGATTGAGCAGTTATACGCATTGTTTGAAGCAGACCTTGATGTTGAAATAACCTTAGAAGCCAATCCCGATGATATTACAGAAGAAAGTTTAGCGGCATGGAAAGAAGCGGGCATCAACCGTTTAAGCATAGGCATACAATCTTTTTTTGAAGAGGACCTGCAATGGATGAACCGTGCACATAATGCAGACCAGGCAAGGAATTGTATCGTATTGGCACAAAAAGCAGGTATTACAAATATTTCTATTGACCTGATCTATGGAACGCCTTCTTTAACTGATGAGAAATGGGAATTGAATGTACAAACCGCTTTATCGCTGAATATTCCTCACCTGTCCTGTTATGCGTTAACTGTTGAACCCAGAACGGCCTTGGCCAAACTGATCGAAACAAAACAATTGGCAGATGTGGATACGGATAAACAGGCCCGGCATTTTTCCTTGCTTATCCAATGGTTGGCAAAAGCGGGTTTTGAACATTATGAGATCTCCAATTTTGCTTTACCGGGTTTCAGAAGCCGGCATAACAGCAGTTATTGGGAGGGGAAGCCTTATCTCGGTCTGGGGCCTTCTGCCCATTCATTCAATGGAATAAGCCGGCAATGGAATGTGTCGAACAATGCCTTATACCTGAAAGCGCTGGAAGCCGGTGAGTTGCCTTACGAAGCAGAGCAGTTAACGGCCACCCAACAGTTAAATGAATTCATCATGACCCGTTTAAGAACCATGGAAGGCATTTCGCTGAATGTAGTGAAAGAAATATGGGGAGAGGAAGCAAGGCTGGCACTTATTCATTCTGCACAAAAACACCTGATCCATAAACATATCATCTTTGAAGATGAATATTTACAACTTACAGCAGAAGGAAAATTTTTGGCAGACGGCATTGCTGCCGACCTGTTTAGTGGAGAATAGGCTATCTCCTTAATGACTGTTATGATGCCTGAAAATTCTGCGCATCAGGAAAACAGCAACGATGCCGGTGATCATGATCAGCATAACATCAGGGCTTAATAGGGTGAATGAGAAAGGCATATCCTAAGTTACAACGTTTTCTATACCAGAAATGTTTCTATTTTCTTAAATTCCTCAGCTGCAGGCAGGTTTTGCCACAGTATTTCAAAAATAGTGGCCGCTATGGGCATTTCTGCTTTTACATCAACATTTAGGGTATGAATGCACTTGCTGGCATTATAGCCCTCGGCCACCATATTCAGTTCGAGCTGGGCAGATTTAACGGAATAACCTTTGCCGATCATATTGCCAAAAGTACGGTTTCGGCTATAGAGTGAATAGCAGGTAACCAGCAGGTCGCCCAGGTAAACGGAAGAAGCATAATTAGGTGATTCTTTATGGGCATCTTCACTCAACTTTCTTAAAAAGCCCACCATTTCATTGGCACTGTTGGCAATATATACGCTGAGGAAATTATCTCCATATTCAAGGCCGTGGGCGATACCCGCTCCCAGTGCATAGATGTTTTTTAATACGGCAGCATATTGCACCCCCCATACATCGTGGTTAACAAGGGTATTCAGGTATTCTGTTTTGAAATGGGCCGCGATATTGACAGCCATTGTTTCATCTACACCGGAAAATGTGAGATAAGATAATTTTTCTGCTGCCACTTCTTCTGCATGACAGGGACCCAATACTGTAAAATAATCTTCAATAACCAGGCCGAAGGTTGATTCCAGGTATTCGTTGAGTAATTGATTGGAAGAAGGAAGGATCCCTTTTACTGCAGAAATAATTTTCTTTCCTTTCAATGCCTCTTTCGGTAATTGTTTCAATGCATCTTCTACATAGGCTGAAGGTACTGCAATGACCAGTACATCTGAGAGAGATACAACTTCGGTAATATCTGTATTGAGCTGTAATTGATCAAGATCAAAGTAGGCGCTGTGAAGATAATGCGGGTTATGCCTGCGCTTTCCCATATAGCGGACCGTTTCCTCATTGCGCACCCACCAATGAATGGTGTTACCATTGTCTGTGAGAATCTTTGCCAGGGCTGTGGCCCAACTTCCGCTACCGATTATTCCAAACTGCATCGTTATCCTTTTGAGGTTATGGCAAAGATACGAAAGGGGATTCCTTTAAAAAACAAACGGCAGGATATACCTGCCGTTTGCAATAAAGTATCCGGTTCGGATTAATTTCCCGGTTTCTTTTCATCAAAGAGTTTGTCTTTGGCAACAACCGTAACCAAAGTGCCGTCTTTTAAAGTTTTACTTACGATGGTATAAGGCCCGGTGATCACTTCTTCACCACCTTTTAATCCTTCTGTAATTTCAATGTAATTCAGATCCTGGATGGCGGTTTTTACTTTTACTTTCTTCACCTTATTGTCTTTCTGCAGCACAAATACCACTTCTTCGATATCATCATCCACACTGGTAGATTTTGCAGGAGTCTGATCCGTTTTTTTACTATCATCCTTTTTATCGGTAGGAGACTTATCGCTTTTCTTGTCTCGTGTGGTTACTGCATTCAATGGAACAGAGATCACATTCAATCGCGTTCTTGTTTGTATATCTGCACTGGCAGTCATACCCGGACGGAAAGGAAACCCTTTTCCAACAGCTACCAGATCTTTGTAACTGTCTGTCAGCAAACGGATATGCACTTTATAATTGGTAACATCCGTTCCTGCTGCAGCGGTTCCGGTTGTGTTGGGGTTGGCAATTTTATATACCAGTCCTTTGAATTTCCGGTTTCCATAAGCATCTACTTCTACAATAGCGGTATCTCCCAGTTTTACTTTGGGAATATCATTCTCACCTACATCCACCCTTACTTCAATACTGCGCATATCTGCTACACGCATCATTTCGGTACCAACGTTAAAACTGTTACCCGCCACACGCTCTCCTTTTTTCACGTTCATCAAACTCACCATTCCATCCATAGGAGAAGTGATCACGGTTCTGGAAAGGTCTTTATCTGCTTTAGATAATTGCGCTTGTGCACTCTGGATAGAAGCTTCAGTACTTTTCAAACCTTCTTTGGCTGCTGTATAATTAGCCTGTGCGGTAAGATAACTCTGTTCTGCCTGCTCATACTCTGCACGGGAGATCACTTTATCGGCCAGTAATTTTTTCTGACGGTCGAAGCTGTTCTTATAATTATCCAGTATCGCTTTTAATCCCAAAATACTGGCAGAGGAATTTGATAATTGTGCTTTGGATTGGTTTACTCCTGCAACTACCTGGTCGCGCTGTGTTAGATAGATATCTGCATAAATCCTGGCCAGAATCTGACCTTTCTTTACACTGTCGCCTTCATTTACATTGAGCTCAACGATCTCACCACTGATATCCGGACTGACTTTTACTTCTATCTCGGGATAAACTTTACCACTGGCATTCACTGTTTCAGTGATGGTACGGGTAGCAACTTTTTCTGAAGACACTTTCATGCCTTCTTCCTTACCGATCACACCGGCTTTTTTCAAGCCAATCAATGCGCCGATGAGAACTACCAGTGCAACAATGATCCAGATCAATTTCTTATTCATAGGACAGTTTTTCTTTGGTTCCGTATTCCGCTTTTGTGCGGGTTGGTTTTGGTTGATTTATAATTTAAGGCCTTTCCCTTTATAAAATTCAAGCAGTTTCATCTTGAAAATATAATCGTATTGATTGGTAAGCTGCTGCAATTTAGCTTTTAAGAGATTGTTCTGGTTGGTGATCAGATCAAGTGAACTTAACAAACCCACTTCATAACGTTTGGATGCAAAATCATACGCTTTTTGTGAACTTTCCACCGTACGTTTTCCGGCATTGAATTTCTGCAGAGCAGTAACCGCGTTCGTATAGGCTGTATATATATTCTGGCGCAGGGTAAGGTCACTTTGTTTTTTCTGTGCCTGTGCTGATTCAAGGTTTAGCTCTGCGATCTTAACAGATGTACGTGCCTGGTGATTACTGTAAATAGGAATATTGATACTTACTCCAACATTCTGGCCAAAGTTGTTATCCATCTGTTTACCCCATCCATTCCATAACTGGCCAAAGCTGCGGTTACTCTGGGTGATCTTGAAAACCGGGTTCTGAACATAATAGTTTACGTTACTCAGGTTAACAACAGGCTCTGAACCTGTGATCGGACTATAACCCAGAAATGAACCGCCGGTCGTTTGTTTGAATGAATTGGAGAAATTGGTTGTCAGGTTTCCACCCAAACTAATGGTGGGATACATCTGAGCTTTAGAGACCATGATATTGGTTCTGGCTGATTGTATCCGGTAAGCATCGGCTTTTTGCTGTGGCTGGTAATTCATGGCCAGTTCATACACTACTTCGGGCTGAAGATCGGCGAAAGATTCAACCGGAATCTGGTCAACCGGAGGCGTTTCAATACCAAACAGCACATCCGTATCCAGGTTCAACAAAGCACGAAGGCTCAAAAGGGTGGATTCATAATTACCTTTTGCGGTATAATAGTTACTGCTATCTGATGCGAGTTGTGCTTCTACTTCTGCAAGGTTCAGTTCGGGTAAAACGCCGGCTTCCACTCTTTTTCTGGTAATATCAAACTGGTTATGTGTTTGAGAGATCTGTACTTCACTGATAGTTACCTGCTCTTTGGCAGCCAGAACCTGCAGGTAATAGGTAGCCACGTTAAACGAGATATCACTTTTAGCCCTGTCTACATCCGCAAGAGCAGCCTGTGCGTTAAATCCGGCTACTTTTTCTGTGTTCTTAAGACGTCCATAATTATATAACTGCATACCTGCCGTAACCCCAAAGTTCTGATACAGAAACTGAGAAGTGGCAAAAGCATTGGTGGTAGGGTCAATGGAACGGCCAAATCTGACCCCGGTGGAAGTGCTTCCGCTAACACTTGGGTAGAGGTTATATTTTGCCTGTTTTGCCTGCAATGCAGAGATCCTTGCCTGTATATCTGCCTGGGTTATAGAGATATTATACTGAAGGGCACGCTCAATACAATGGCGTAGATCCCAGTTATCGGAAGCCCTTTGTGCAAAGGCCTGGGTTATGATCGTACAGCAGATCAGCGTCAAAAACTTCTTCATATGTAACAAAAATAACGGTTTCCCTCCCAGTTGCCTAAATTTTAGACAGACGGAAAGGAATCGCAGTAAAACGTTATAAAACTGTTATGAAAGGCGTCTGACAGGTATGATTAGCTGCAAAAATGAAGCTGCCACATAGTTGGCCCGGTTTCTCGGGCATAAATGCTAAGTAGCCCAGTTTCAAGGATTTGTATGCAATAAATTCAACCGGCTTAAGTATGTTCCGGATGGGGAACTTGCCGGTTTGAGGTGGACTATTGGGGCATTTCAATTTGAGCGCCCTTCCCTCTTTTGACCACAAAATAGATCAGCATAAATGCGGCCAGAACTGCCAATCCAACCAGGGCTGTAACAGGCGTTTGTATGGCAATGCTGATACCTACAAAAAGATACGCGGCCATAAAGATGATGGGCAGATAGGGATAGAATTTCATCTTATAGATACCCGTTCCATCCAGGTGCTTTGTCTTTTTGCGCAATACAAAAATTGTAGCACTGGAGGCTACCATACCGAAGCAATCCAGAAAGATGGTAAAATTGAGGATCTTTTCAAAAGTTTGGGCAAAGAAGAGTATGATAAAACACATGGCGGCAAATACCGTTAGTGAAACGGTTAATACTTCATTCTTTGGGTTTTGTTTTGCAAATATTTTGGGAAGCACACCTTCACCTGCCATAGCATACATTACCCTTGGGTTACTCATCAACAGAGCATTAACATAGGCAAGCACGCCAAAGAACAGAAAGAAAGAAAATATATCAGCTCCGGTCTTACCAAATGTTTTGTTCATCAAAACATAAGCGATCTCGTGTTCATCTTTCATACTTTCAAACCCAACGATCGTATAATAGCTAAGGTTCACTAAAAGATATAGGCCAATGATAATGGCGATCCCGATAAATATTCCACGGGGTATATTTTTTGACGGCTGGTTTACTTCGTTACCAAAATTGATGGTTTGCTGATAACCTCCATACGTGAAGGATACAGCGATCAGGCTGATACCGAGGCTTTGTATCCAGCTCATATCTGGTGTTGCTGCCGAAGGCGTAATTACCGCAACAGTTTGTGCCAGTTCATGATGCGGGAAGAACAGGGCCAGTATCAGAACAATGATCATACTGATCTTGATGACCATTAAAATATTCTGCGCCCTCGAACTCATCCGCAGGCCTTTAAGATTGATAAAATAAAAGACAAGAATAGCAGCGCAACTGATCAGGGCTTTGTCTATATCTGTCCAGGCAAACTGCGGAAACAATTTAGTGATATACCCACTGCCAATCAATGCAACCCCGCTTAAGCTGGCTGCATTACTGATCAGGATAATACAGTTAATAGCAAAAGCTATACTGGGGTGATAAGCGTAGGAAAATATTTTATAATAGCCGCCCGTAACCGGGTATCGACTGCCGATCTCTGCATAGGTAAGTGCTCCGCATAAGGCAAAGAACCCTCCTAATAACCAGGCAGTAAAATACACGGATGGTTCGATCGCACTTTTTGCACTGGTTGCGGCTGAACGAAAGATACCCATACCAATTACCAAACCCACCACGATCATGGTGAAACTGAACAGATTTAATTTTTGTTTTCCCTGCATAGCGTTAGTGTGTGGGTTTAAATGTAGTAAAAAACGCTGAACGGAGAACGCTGAAGGCTAAACGCTTAAAGCCGAACGCATAACACTATTCGTATTTTTGCTTACAGCATTATGCGTTCAGCGTTTAGCCTGTACTTTAATTAGTTTTCAACGTATCGTGAAC
This sequence comes from Chitinophagaceae bacterium, assembly GCA_947455605.1. Taxonomy (GTDB): domain Bacteria; phylum Bacteroidota; class Bacteroidia; order Chitinophagales; family Chitinophagaceae; genus Sediminibacterium. Next base: position 8,841 of record CANGOX010000039.1, on the reverse strand, counting down.
AACTAAAACATAGCCGATCATCAAATGATTGCGTGTGCCTTTACATTTGCATCGTAATTGGTTTCCGCCTAAGCGGAATTAAAAGGGAAGTCCGGTGTAATTCCGGCGCTATCCCCGTAGCTGTAAATTGTTAAACGTGAATTGTCAGTCGTCAATCGTGAGAAAAAACTCACGACTCACGGCTCACCACTCACGGCTGATGAAACTACATACCACTGTTGAAAGGGCTAATAGCCCGATTAGATGGGAAGGTGTTCATCGAGCCAATAAGCCAGAAGACCTGCCAGATACAAATCAATCATTCACGGCTTTCGGGTGAAAGGCATGGAATGTAAAAGGCTGCTGCAGCGCCGTTTATATTTCCCGTTTTTTTATTTTCCTGAAAGCTCATTGTTAACGAACAAAAACAAAACAATGAGCAAAACATTCACGCTCCTCGCTACGCTGCTTACGGGCAGTACGGTGCTGGCACAAAAAGACAGCTTACCTGTGCGAACCCTTGACGAAGTTGTAGTCACTGCCAACAAACTGGAACAAAAACAAAGTTCCACCGGCAAAATTATTACGGTAATTACCAAAGCACAGATCGAAAAAAGCAATGGAAAGACCGTTGCGCAGTTATTAAATGAACAGGCAGGCATTACCATCAATGGAGCCCTGAACAATGCCGGTTCGGTACAAACCGTTTATATGCGCGGTGCTTCGGCGGGGCGCACATTGATCTTGATGGACGGGATCCCTTTAAATGATCCCTCTACCATTACCACCGATTTTGATCTCAATTTGTTTTCTATCAACGATGTAGACAGGATTGAAGTATGTAAAGGAGCACAATCCACTTTATATGGCAGTGATGCGATCGCGGGAGTGATCAATATCATTACGATAAAAAAAGATGTGCAGAAAGCCTTCAATATCAAAAGTACCCTTAGCCAGGGAACATTGGGAACATCACGTAATAATGTGCAGGTATACGGAAAGAAAGACCAGTTGACCTATACAGCTCGTTATGCAAGGCTTGCTACCAATGGCTTTTCATCGGCATACGACAGTACAGACAAAAAGAATTTCGACAATGATAAATACGATGGCACTGTAACCAATGCGCAATTGGTGTATCAGGCAACACCGGCATTGTCCTTCAAAACATTTGCGATGTACAGCAAATATGACGCTGGCATTGATGCGGGTGTATTTGCAGATGATAAAGATTATCACATCCACAATAAATCCTTTATCACCGGTGCAGGATTTCTTTACAAAAAAGGGGCCATTACCCTGAATGGAACATATCAATATAGTGAACTCACAAGAAACTACCGGAACGACAGTCTTGACAAGACCTCTACCATTTTTGAAAACAACACCTATTTCGGCAAATCACAGTTTGCGGAAGTTTATGCCGGAACAAATCTTGGAAATGGATTCACTTTATTAACCGGATTGGATTACCGATACAATTCTTATAACCAGAGTTATTACTCCGTAAGTTCTTTTGGGCCATACAGCAGCAGTTTCAGAGACACTTCTATGAACCAGAAAGCAGTGTATGCTTCCGTGATCTATAACGGTCTGGACAAAAAACTGAATATTGAACTGGGGGGTAGATATAACGATCATTCTAGATATGGCAATAACAGCACGTACACGTTCAATCCATCTTTTACACTTAATAAAGACCTGAGAATATTTGCCAGTGTATCCAGTGGGTTTAAAGCACCTTCTTTGTATCAATTAAGTATCAATGACAAATTAGATGCAGAAAAATCCGTTAACTATGAAGGCGGTATCAGTCTGCAGCAAAAAGGATTCATCACAAGACTGGTGTATTTTAACCGACGCATTAATAATGGTATCGATTACAATTATATCACCTTCAAGTATTTCAATTATGTAAAGCAGGTTGTGAATGGCATTGAACTGGAAGCTACCATTACACCGGTTGAGAAATTAAATATTACGGCTAATTATACTTTTCTGGGAAGTGAAGAGATCACACAGAACCGCGTAACTACAAAAGATACCGTAACCTATGATTATCTTTTAAGAAGGCCCAAACACAGTCTTAATCTTACGGCTGGTGTTGATATTGCCAAAGGCCTGTATATGTCTGTTACCGGCAAATATGCCAGCAAGCGATATGATGTTGGCGGCTATAAAAAAGCAGATGTATCCCTTGACAGTTATTTTATCATAGGTGCCTATGCTGATTATACGCTTAACCCGCATGTGAAATTTTTTGCAGATGCGCAGAATCTCACCAATAAAAAATTCTTTGAAGTGAGAGGGTTTAACAGTATACCGTTCCTGTTTAATGCAGGTGTAACTTTTAATTGGTGACCCCATGCCACAACACGAGAATAAACCCTGTGCGCGTTGCAGCAAAATCTTTGAATGCAAAGTGGGCAATATTGCAGCATGCCAGTGCAGTTCTGTAACGCTTAGTTATGAAGAAAGTGTGTTCATAGAAGGAAAATATACTGATTGTTTGTGTGCCGAATGCCTGCAAACCTTGCAGTTTCAGTATAAACTCCATCGGAATCATATTTTCCGGATGTAGTATTTTGCCACAGATTACCACAGAGTATTTCAGTGAGGTTCTATGTGGTCTGTGGCAATTATTTTCCCTATCCGTAACCGGTATTCACAATAATTCGTGTAATTCGCGTAATGGAGATCTATCTCATCAGACATACCACCCCCAATGTTGCCAAGGGCATCTGTTACGGACAAACCGATCTGGATATAACGGATAGTTTTGAAGAAGAGGTAGCCAGTATACGGCCTTATCTACCCGAAAATATTGCAACGGTTTACAGTAGCCCCTTACAACGTTGCCGCAAATTAGCCGAAGCCCTGTTCCCTCAAAAAAATATTGAACTGCAAAAAGACCTGATGGAACTGAACTGCGGTACCTGGGAGATGCAGGTATGGAATGAGATCCCCAAAGAAGAAATGCAACCCTGGTTAGATGATTTTATCAATATTATAGTACCCAAAGGAGAAAGTTATCTTCAGATGCATGAGCGGGTGATCAACCGTTTTCAACAGATCGCACTGGAATCCAAACCTGCTGTGATCGTTGCACATGGTGGTGTATTGAGAAGTATACTGGCGCATATTACCAACACACCCCTTAAAGAATCCTTTGATGTGTTCAGTTGCCATTATGGTTGTGTGGTAAAGCTGTATCCGGAGAATGGTGACTATAAGCATGAGATATTGTATAATGTTTCATTGGCTGGGAAAGAGTGGCATAGGCCTACTCGTGAGTAGTGAGTAGTCAGTCGAGAGTGGGTTTTGAAAATCATTTCCTTACTCACGTCTTACGATTGACGAAAACAAAATCATTAACTTTAATAAAATCCCACTCAATGAACTTCCACCTCGACCAGCTGCTCACGGTAACCTTTACCCTGTTTGCGGTGATTGATATTGTGGGATCTATTCCTTTGCTGATTTCTTTGAAAGAGAAGATGGGGGCCATACGTTCAGTTCAGGCTACTATTGTTTCGGGGGCACTGATGATACTATTCTTATATCTGGGCAAACCTTTTTTAGGCATGCTAGGGCTGGATGTGCGCTCATTTGCCGTTGGCGGTTCGGTGGTGATCTTTCTATTGGGATTAGAAATGGTATTGGGCCATGAAATATTCAAAGGCGATACAAATGCAAAATCCGGAACGGTAGTACCAATTGCGTTTCCCATTATTGCGGGAAGCGGAACCTTAACTACCATCATGTCGTTAAAAGCGAATTATGATGAGGGCTATATATTGTCAGGAATTCTTATCAACTTAATAGTTGTATATATTGTGTTGAAATCTTTAAAATTTGTTGAGCATTTATTGGGGCCAGCGGGTTTATTGGCGGTACGCAAATTTTTCGGTGTGATTCTTCTGGCCATTGCCGTAAAAATATTCAGTAGTAATATTGGTGCGTTTGGTAAATAGTATATTCCGTTTACAGATGTCCAAAAAGAAAATCCTTACTATCGGTCAATTAGCAAACCGGCTTCGTTGCCACTTTGAACTGCTTTTTTGGGTTGCCGCGTTGATTGTATTGTACATACTTCCGGAAACAACAACAGCGATTTCTTTATGTCCATCAACACTGCTGGGATTGGGGCATTGTCCGGGTTGTGGTATCGGGCATTCAATTCATTATGCCCTTCATCTACAATTACCCCTTTCTTTTCATCACCACCCATTGGGAATCTTCGCGGTTATCATTATATTTATCAGGATCAAACAGCTGACACTCACCCAAAAAAACGCTTATGAAACCAAATCTCATAACCATGATCCCATCCATTGATGGCGAAGAACTGGTTTATCTGCAGTCCCTTACACATGAATTGAACGACCAGGAACTGGTAAATTTTGCTTCAGCCTACAATGGCAGGAGAAGAACTTCTGACCAGGTGTTGATCGGTTGCATTTTTGGTTATGTGGGCATTGCCGGAGTTCAGCGTTTTATGGTTAGGCAGAATGTGATGGGTATTTTATTCCTCTTCACTGCCGGCTTTTGTTTTATCGGAACGATTATAGACACCATCAATCACCGAAGGCTCACGTTTGAGTACAACCAGCAAATGGCCAGAGAAAGTATGGCGATGATGTATGCTTACCGTTAATCTTTCAGTATGCTATTGTCTTCAGAAAAAATATCAGCAGCGCTTAATCAGCCCTTTACAATTACACAGGAACAGATCGATTTCTTTCAACTGAATGGCTATATCAAGATCAAGAATGTATTATCACCCGAACTGGTGCAATACATGAATGAAGTGATCTCTGCAGAAATAGACAAACTGAATATACCCACGATCGATATCGAAAAAAGGGATACTTACGGAAAAGCCTTTTTACAGATCATGAATATCTGGCGAACATCCGAAGCCGTAAAAGAGATCGTTTTCAGTAAAAGACTTGCGAAAATAGCCACAGAACTCATGTGTGTGAATGGGGTAAGAATGTATCATGATCAGGCACTTTTTAAAGAACCCGGTGGCGGCTTCACTCCCTGGCATGCGGATCAATATTACTGGCCGGTTAGCACAGAGAAGACCGTTACAGTTTGGATCCCATTACAAAAAACCGGATTGGAACTGGGCCCCTTAGAGTTCAGTGCACAAAGCCAGACATTGGAAGAGGGCCGCACATTGAAAATAAGTGACGACAGTGAAGCGGTGATACAGAAAAAATTAACGCTGAATGATTTCACCAAAGTAGTAGAACCCTTTGATATCGGTGAAATCAGTTTTCATATGGGTTGGATATTTCACCGTGCAGGACCCAATAGCACGCAACAAATGCGTAAAGTGATGACCATTATCTATATGGATAAGGACATGACCCTAATGGAGCCCAAAAACGAAAACCAGGTGGCAGATTGGGAAGCCTGGTGCCCCGGGGCTAAGATCGGAGAAGTGATCAATACCCCGCTAAATCCGGTATTATACCAGCAATAAGCCTATTGCTCATTTTTTCTTCTACAGGTTTATTTGCATCTTAACTCACTTGATCATCAGCTGGTTGAGCTGTATTCTGTGCTTCAATACAACCCAGAGTTGACAATTCCTTAACCCTGACTTAATGTTCCCATCACATTGAATCTGGAATTTTGGAAAACGCAATAAATGGAAAAACGCTCTGTTGACCTGGTTGTAATGAGTGATCTCCACCTCGGCACCTATGGTTGTCATGCTACAGAAATTGTTAACTACCTCAAAAGTATTTCTCCCAGCATTTTAGTACTGAATGGCGATATCATAGACGGTTGGCAATTCAGTAAAAGATATTTTCCGGTAAGTCATATGCAGGTGATAAAAGAGATCATGAATCTGCTGAGTAAGGGAACCCGTGTGATCTATATAACCGGCAATCATGATGAAATGATGCGCCGTTACAGCGACATATCCATTGGTAATTTTCAGTTGACCGATAAAGTAGTGATCGAACTGGATGGCAAGATGACCTGGATCTTTCATGGCGACGTTTTTGATGCCACCACTAAGGGAAGTGCCAAACTGCTGGCCAAATTAGGGGGACATGGTTATGATCTTCTGATTTTATTGAACCGTTTCATTAATGCCTGTTTAAAACTTTTTGGCCGCGAGAAAATGAGCTTAAGCAAGAAAGTAAAGAATGGCGTGAAAAAAGCAGTTTCCTGGATCGGAAATTTTGAACAGACAGCTGCTGAATTAGCGATCGGAAAAAAATATGATTATGTGATCTGTGGACATATTCACCAGCCACAAAAAAGAGTGATAGAAACCAAGGAAGGAAAAGTGGTGTATATGAACAGCGGCGACTGGATAGAGAATCTCACCTCCCTTGAATACCAAAACAAAGAATGGAAGATCTTCCATTATGCAGAAAAGGATTTTGCGATACAATCTGAGAGTGAAAGAATCTTACAAAAACGCAGACCCAAACTGGATGTTGTAACAGACGAAGTGTCTTTTTTTCTTAATTCCTTATCTCTTCAGGTATGAAAATATTTTATGCAGTTCAGGCAACCGGAAATGGCCATATAGCCAGGGCAATGGAATTGGTACCCCATTTGCAACAGTATGGGGAAGTGGATATTTTTTTAAGCGGAAGCAACAGTAATTTACCGGTATCCTTACCCGTTAAATATAAAAGCAGCGGGGTGAGCCTGTTTTATGGCAATCGTGGCGGACTGGATTATGTAAAAATGCTGAAGAACCTCTCACCCTTTAAAACCCTGACTACTGCGAGAGACCTACCTGTAGAAAAATACGATATCGTTCTTAACGATTTTGAATGCATTACTTCATTGGCCTGCAAATTCAAAAATGTCCCTTCGGTCAATTTCGGACACCAGGCAAGTTTTATGAGTGATCTCACCCCAAGGCCTGCGAAAAAAGATCTGATCGGTGAGTGCATCTTAAAGAACTATGCAAATGCCAGCAAATACATCGGTCTGCATTTTGAGCAATATGATGACTTTATTTACTCTCCCATCATAAAAGAAAAGATCCTGCAGGCAGATCCATCTGATCAAGGGTATATAACCGTTTATCTTTCTCATTACAGTGATGAATTTGTTATTTCCAGACTAAAGAAGATCCCCGATCTGCAATTTGAAGTGTTTAGTAAAAAAGTAAAGTGTAAAACTGTAAATGGCAATATCACCCTGCTGCCGATCGATAATGATGCATTTGTGAAAAGTATGGTACATGCTACCGGAGTGATCACCGGTGCGGGATTTGAAACACCGGCAGAAGCGCTGGTACTGGGCAAGAAACTGATGTGCCTGCCTATTAAAGGCCAATATGAGCAATTATGCAATGCCGCAGCTTTACGGAAATTCAATGTTCCGGTGCTGAATACGATCGACGATAATTTTACCCGCGAAGTAAACAATTGGATGAATGCGGAAACCGTTTCAAAACTGGTCATTTCGCATTCAACGGAAAGCATTGTTTCAAAAGTGGTTGAAACAGGGTTATCTATCCGTAAAGAAGCCTATATTCAAGATTATACGTATGCCGGCTTCCCTTCTCTTAACTATGAATAATTGAGTACCCACAGCAACAACATACATGCTGAAGATTTTGGAGATGCATTTCTTTGGGGCGTAGCTATGGCGGCCGCCCAGAACGAAGGCGCACATACCATAGGTGGCAGAGGACCTTCTATCTGGGATACTTTTTCAAAGAGGCAGGGCAAAATCAAGAATGGCGACAAGCCTTATGAAGCCTGCGATTTCTATCATCGTTATAAAGATGATCTGCTTCTGGTAAAAGTTTTGGGGTTTAAAGTATTCCGGTTTTCCATCTCCTGGAGCAGGATCATACCGGATGGAACCGGGAGCATCAATAAAGAAGGGATCGCTTTTTACCATAGGTTGATCGACGAGTGTTTGAAACTGGATCTCATCCCCTACATTACCCTATACCATTGGGATCTGCCTTTTGCGCTGGAAAAGGAAGGTGGCTGGACCTCACACAAAATTGTAAAATGGTTTAGCCGTTTTGCAACGGTTTGTGCGGGTGAATATGGCGACAAGGTTAAGAACTGGATCATTTTAAATGAACCCATGGGATTTACCTCTTTGGGATATATGCTGGGAAAACATGCCCCGGGCAAGATCGGTTTATCTAATTTTCTTCCTGCCGCTCATCATGCAGTGATGGCACAGGCAGAAGGAGGGCGGGTCATCAGAGCCCTCGTACGTAATGCCCATATAGGAACCGCATTATCCTGCAGCGAAGTGATGCCATATAGCTTACATCCAAAAGATGTGGAAGCTGCCAACAGGGTAGATATATTAATGAACAGGCTCTTTATAGAACCCATACTGGGGAAGGGGTATCCGGATGACAAATTTGTATTGATGGAGAAACTGCATATCCATAATAAAGCATGGAAATACACAAGGCAGATGCAGTTCGACTTCGATTTTATTGGCTTGCAGAATTATTTTCCGGTTACGGTAAAGCATAGTGCAGTAATGCCCATTATACAGGCATCGGAAGTGAAAGCTGTAAAAAGAAACGTTCCCCATACTGCCATGGGTTGGGAGATCAATGCAGATAGTTTTTACCGGATGATCAAACGGTTTTCGGAATATGTGGGGGTTAAAAATATTATTATCACAGAAGGCGGCGCTTTCTTCAAAGACAAGCTGGTGAATGGTGTGGTGAATGACGTTGAAAGGATCGATTATTTTCAACAATATCTTGCGGCACTATTAAGAGCGAAGAAGGAAGGCATCCATGTGAATGGCTATTTTGCCTGGACCTTAACGGATAATTTTGAATGGTCGGAAGGATACCATGCCAAATTCGGATTGGTACATGTTGATTTT
>CANGOX010000038.1 GCA_947455605.1 Chitinophagaceae bacterium | reverse complement strand
GGTATTGTTTCTTTTCTTCTTTAAAAGCTGCCCGCGGTTCTAATCCCAGTAATTGAAACATAGTATTGTCGTCTTCAAAACTCGGATTGGGTGTGGTCAGTAATTTATCACCCGCAAAAATTGAGTTGGCGCCGGCCATAAAACACATAGCCTGTTCTGCAATACTCATATCTGTTCTTCCGGCACTCAATCTCACCATGGTCTTAGGCATCAATATTCGTGCCGTAGCGATCATTCTAACCATATCCCAGATATCTACTTTGGTATTCCGTTCCAATGGAGTTCCGGCAATCGGCACCAATGCATTGATCGGCACACTCTCTGGGTGCTCCGGCATGGTTGCCAATGTGTGAAGCATCTTTATCCTGTCTTCGTGTGTTTCTCCCAAACCAATGATTCCTCCACAACAAACACTTACACCTGCTTTACGAATATTCTCAAGTGTTTGTAAACGGTCATCATAAGTACGGGTAGTAATGATCTCTTCGTAATGTTCTTTGCTGGTATCTAAGTTATGGTTGTAGGCATACAAACCGGCTTCTGCTAATTTTTGTGCCTGGTGTTCGGTCAGCATACCCAGTGTGCAACATACTTCCATGCCCATTTCATTCACACCTTTTACCATATCCAGCACACGGTCAAAATCACGGTTATCTCTCACTTCTCTCCATGCGGCACCCATACAAAATCGGGTACTGCCTGCATCTTTTGCTTTTTGGGCATAGGCCAATACTTCGTCTTTCTGCAGCAAAGCCTGCACATCTACACCGGTATTATACCGGGCAGCCTGCGGACAATACGCACAGTCTTCACTACAGCCACCTGTTTTGATGCTTAATAAAGTACATACCTGCACTTCGGCAGTATCGTTGAATTCCCGGTGTATGGAAGCGGCTTTAAAAACCAGTTCCAGTAAGGGGGTATTGTAAACAGACTGGATATCTTCTATGTTCCAGTTGTGGCGTATGGCTGTTGACATAGTTCTAATTTATCAGCAAATATAAGCGGGATTTTTTCATAGCAAATACCGTCCGGCACAATACAAAAGGGGTTATTCTTTTCGGGTATTCACATAATTCCGCCATTTATCGATCACATTGTGCATATCATCAGGCAGATTGGATTCGAACAGCATTTCTTTCTGTGTAATGGGATGGATAAAGCCTAATGTTTGCGCATGCAACGCACAACGCGGACAGACTTCAAAACAATTGTCTACAAACTGTTTGTATTTGGTATAGATAGTGCCTTTCAGAATTTTATCGCCACCATATTCCCAGTCATTGAAAAGAGTATGACCAATATGTTTCATGTGCACACGTATCTGGTGGGTGCGGCCCGTTTCCAGTACACATTGTACAAGTGTTACATAGTTGAAACGTTCCAGCACTTTATAATGCGTGATCGCATGTTTGCCTATCTCGCCTTCAGGATACACATCAAACATCTTGCGGTGTTGCTGGTGACGTGCAATATGGCCGGTTATCGTTCCTTCATTTTCCAGTACATCACCCCAGACCAGTGCTGTGTATTTTCTTTTAACAGTATGGTTAAAGAATTGCTTGGCCAGATGCGCTGCGGCATCCGGTGTTTTGGCCACAACAATCAAACCCGTAGTATTTTTATCAATCCTGTGCACTAATCCAAATCGAGGCAGTGCATCTTCATCTATATCCGGATTCTGGTGTTCAAGATAATAGGCAACCCCATTCAATAAAGTGCCGCTGAAATTACCTACGCCGGGATGAACCACCATATTGGCTGGTTTATTCAATACCATCAATGCTTCATCCTCATAAACAATATTGAGCGGAATGTTTTCACGTTTTAAAATGGTATGCTCGGGGTTGATCAGACTCATCAGTAATAACTCATCACCCGGCTTGATCTTATAATTGCTCTTGACCAGTTTTCCATTCACGGTTACAAAACCCGCTTCAATTCCACGCTGCACTTTGTTACGGGTGGCACCTTCCACATGCATCTGTATCCATTTGTCGATGCGTAAGGGTTCCTGGCCCTTATCAATCTTAAAGGTCTTTCGTTCATATAAGGCTTCAGATACCTCGTCTGTGGATATTTCTATATCGTCTTCCTGATCCTGCATCCGGCAAAAATAGCGGTTTATGAGGGATAGTCCATGGTCCATGGTCGATAGACCATAGCAGGAACCTTCTGTTAAAGTTATCTATGGTCTATGGACCATGGTCTATCGACCAAATTCTTCCTAATTTTGCCCCATGCAAAAGGAAGTTCAATTTGAAGATCTAGGTTTCAGGCCCTACAAGGCGATATGGGATTACCAGGAAACCCTGCTGAAAAAGAATACAGATATCAAATTGGCTTCCAGATTATCGGGCATAGATACCACACCTGATCAGGTGCCCACCATCAGCCATTTATTATTTGTGGAGCATACACCTGTGTATACCCTGGGTAAAAGCGGCGACGAGAAGAATGTATTGATCAGCGAGGCAGAAAGAGAAAAAAGAGGGATTGATTATTTCCATATCAACCGGGGTGGTGATATTACTTTTCACGGGCCCGGACAATTGGTAGGCTATCCGATCATGGATCTTGAAAAATTTAAACCCGATCTGGGTTGGTATCTTCGCAGCCTGGAAGATGTGATCATCTTAACTATGGCTGAATATGGATTGAAAGGGGAGAGAAGCCCGGGAGAAACCGGTGTATGGCTAGATCCATTTGTAAAAGGGAAAGAAAGAAAGATCTGTGCTATGGGTATCAAATGCAGCCGTTGGATTACCATGCATGGATTTGCTTTTAATGTAAATACAGATCTTGACTATTTTGGTTTTATTGTTCCCTGCGGAATTGAGAACAAACAGGTAACCACAATGCAGAAAGAACTGGGTAGAGAAATCCCATTTGAAGAAGTAAAACAGAAAGTTAAAAATAATTTCGAAAAAGTATTCAGCTGTCAACTCACTGGTTAATCCCTCAATAACTGGAACTTACTCTTCTCTTTCAGCTTTTCATCTTCGAACAGTTCAAAATGAAACCAGCCTGCGTGTAAAAAGTTGGCTTTATCCAGTACAAGTTCTCCCTCTTTAATGGTTTTGATACGAAAGAGTTCTGAACCATCTTCTTCGTAAAAGATGATCTGGTATTTATGCTGCTTAAATTGCGGTAGTACAATGCTTACATAACCTTGTGTATTGGTAAATACATATACGGAAGGCTTCCATACATATTTGGGAACATAAGGATGAATATCTGCCCTGTTATTATCAACGGAATAAATCGTGTCCTTTGTTCTTGCGGCAACAGAATCCCTGAAACGCTTATATAATGCAGCTTCCAGCCTAACCAGCAGACTGTCATTCCGGTATATCTGAATATATTCTTTTGGTTTGGGAATAAACGGATGAATGTCTGAACGGTTCTTATTGATCGAATAAACCGTATCCTTTGTTTTATTCGCGATCGAATCTTTGAATTTCTTATAAAGACCTGTTTCTACCTCCATTAAAAAACCATCATTGAGATATATGTCGATATATTCCTTTGCTTTTGGTACAAAAGGCCTGAATTGTACATGCCATTCATCCACACGGGTTAAACTGTCTTTGGTTTTTGAGAAAACAGAATCCTTGAATTTTGAATAACTCTTTTTATTCAATTCTCGCAAAACGCCATTTGGCCCATACACAATGGTCAATTCTTTTTTATTGGGTTTTTTAGAAGGCTTCCATTCTACTGCATGGTCATTGATCTTATGTAAAGCATCTTTTGTTTTGCTATTGATCGAGTCTCTGAAATGCAGGTATTCAACACGTGTAAAACGGAAGAGTTCCGATTTTTTAAGGTAGATGGAAACCATATCCATCTTTACAGCCGGCACTTTCATTACTTCTTTCGGCTTCTCGGGTTTGGGAATTGGTAAGGGTTTTGCAGCAGGTTTTTCCGGAATAGTTGCTATGGGAATAGTTTCCACTACATGAACTTTCGAAAAATAATAATCGCCCCCTTTCAATACATAAAAGATCCGGTAATAAGATCTGGCAGCGGTTAAAGGTTTGTTGTCTACAAAACCGTTGGCAGGTAGTTCGGGCGATTGTGAGGAAAAGATCGTTCTGTAATCCTTACTGCTGTCTGCCGATCGTTGAACTGCCAATTGAATACAACTTGGAAAAGGATTTTCCCAGCTGATCTGAATTTTGCCTTTGGTCAATTCCCTCGCAGAAAAATCGGGCAGCACATTTTGTGCAACACCTTGAATTGAGAATATTATCCCCAATACGCCAAAACAAAAACAGAGAAATTGCTTCATTCCGTACAAATATAAATTCTGTTGGGCAATTAAAAAGCGAATGTGTTGGGCGGAAGAGACCGGTTCCCCTGTAATCCGCCGCTATGGATGATCAGTAAACGGCTTTCGGGACTAAAATGATTTTTTTGGATAAGGTCAGTTACTGCAAACACAAGTTTGGATGTATATACAATATCCGTGGGTATCTGCCATCTTTCCCAAAAAGCCTGCATAAAGCCAATCAAAGTTTGCGGATGTTTGGCATATCCGCCAAAGTGATAACCGTGTATAAAAGAGAATGTTTTTTCATTTTCTGCAACATTCAATAAGGCCCGTACCTCTGTTTCAAGGGAAAGATGGTTTTTCAAAACACTTACCCCAATGATCTCCTGACCGGCTTTGGCGGCTTTCACCAATCCTGCCATCATCGTTCCTGTTCCGGTTGCACATAGGATGTGCGTATAGGCATCAATATTGGGAATATCGAGGATTGTAGCGGCACCTTTTGCTCCTGTTTCACCGTATCCGCCTTCTTGAATCCAATAGGTTTCCGGACTATGGCTGGTTTCTATGATCTTTTCTTTATCCTGATAGGCTTCACGAGTTACGAATGCCATTTTCATTCCCAATTCCATCGCTTGTAAAAGGGTAGGACTGGGGTTCGTAGTTTGATCACCCCGTATATATCCCGTGCTGTGCAATCCGGCTTCTTTTGCTGCAAAAGCAGCAGCTACAATATGATTGGAGTACGCACCGCCAAAAGTTGCGATCCTGGTTTTACCTGTGGCACGCGCTTCTTCAAGATAATACCGCAGCTTAAACCATTTGTTGCCGCTAACAACAGGATGCAAGAGGTCGAGCCGAAGCATATCCACATGTACCCCACTTTTTGAAAAGTTGGCCAGTTCCTGTATCCTGCAGTTTGGTAAATATTCTTTCATGCTATCCTTTTTCAGCATTTGGTGAATGCTTAACTTTGCAAATATTAAACTTATTAGATGAAACCAACCCTTGTCATATTAGCAGCAGGCATGGCCAGCCGTTACGGAAGTATGAAACAAACCGAATCTTTTGGCCCCTCAGGTGAAACGATCATGGATTATTCCATTTACGATGCCATCCGTGCAGGATTTGGTAAAGTAGTATTTATTATACGGGAAGAATTTGCGGAAAATTTCAAAGCCATCTTTGAACCCAAGCTTAAAGGACGTATCGCTACAGATTATGTGTACCAGCATCTCACCTCTTTTACAGGAGGACGTGTTATCCCCGCCGACAGAACCAAACCATGGGGCACTGCGCATGCAGTACTATGTTGTAAAGACAAAGTGAACGAACCTTTTGCAGTGATCAATGCCGATGATTATTATGGCCGTGATGCATTTTCCAAAGCTTTTCATTTCTTAACCACCCAGTGTAATGAGCAGACCTATTGTATTGTTGGGTATGAATTAAAGAACACACTAAGCGATAACGGAAGCGTAAGTCGTGGTGTTTGCGAAGTGGATGCCGATCATAACTTAACAGATATCAATGAGCGCACCAGCATAACAAGGCACACCAACGGTAAAGTGTTTTACGAAGATAATACCGGCTCTCATGAAGTATCAGAAGACAGCCTGGTAAGCATGAACTACCTCTGTTTCGCACCTGGCTTTATTGATCTTTGTGAAGAGCAGTTCAATACATTCCTCGATGAAAGGATGAATGAACCCAAGTCGGAGTTTTTTATACCTACCGCCACCAAGTATTTTATCCAGTCAGGCAAGGGTGTGGTAAAAGTGATCCCTACGTCAGCCAAATGGTTTGGGGTTACGTATAAAGAAGATGCACCCGGCGTACAGGCCAGCATTAATGCATTGGTTGCTGCGGGTGAATATCCTTCAGCTTTATGGGCATAAAATAACAGAATAAAAATTATACAGGAGAAGCCAACCGCTTCTCCTTTTTTATGTAATTTCCTTTTTAAATAGTGAAATATGTCGCATGATTCCCATGATCTATTTGAGAACCGTAAACAATTTCAGATTGAAAGACTGATCCTGTTCAGTGATGCTGTATTTGCCATCGCGATCACTTTATTGATCATAGAAATCAAAGTTCCTGAATTAGAAGGAAAGGAAACGCTTCTTGAATCTTTTAATCGCAATCATACGTATAACGGTTTTTTAGGCCTTGCATTGAGTTTTGCGATTATTGGCCAGTTCTGGACAAACCACCACCGGCTTTTTGGTTATGTAAATAACTACACGATACGTTTATTATGGCTCAACCTTCATATGCTTTTCTGGATCGTATTGATGCCATTTAGTAGTGCTTTGGTTTCCAAATATTTCTCTCTTGATAGTGTTTGGATGCTGTATTCTATTAATTTGTTCATGATTGGATTATCTCTTTATTTTCTTTGGTGTTATATAACTAACCCGAAAAGAAATATCTCCCATATCGTACATGATCCTATAAACGCGAAGATGTCAAGAGTAAGAAGCATTACCGTAGCGATAATATTTTTATCCGGATTTTTGCTTTGCCTGTTTGATTGGTATCCAACTTCTCTTATTGCTCGCTATGTTTTTCTACTCATCTTCCCAGCTATGTACCTTATAAAAAGAATCTATCGCCCAAAAAAATAACCCCGCAATACTGCAGGGCTATTTTTTTATCAATCAACTGTAATGATTACTTTTTGCTAAACGCTTTCACATAGAAAACACAGTCTTCCAGTTTGCTGATCTGTTTCTTTCTTTCCATACCTTTTAAAGAGGAGCGGAGAGGCAATTTGATCTTTTCGATATTGGTATCACTTTTGGCGAGTTCATCAACCATCAGATAAATATTCTTTGATTTTACCGCAAATGCCACACCTTCTGCCTGCGCCTGACGGGTACTTAAGATCCCGATCACTTCTCCATTATTATTGAATACAGGCCCACCAGAGTTACCCGGATTGGCACTGATTTGTACCTGATAAGATAATGAGTCGCTGTTATAACCGCTACGGGCACTCAGATAACCTTCGCCATATACAATATCGTTACGTGGGTATCCAAGGGTAAAGATCTGTTCACCAAGTTCTGTATTCCCTTTGCGAATGCTGTAGGGGAGTGAACTGAGGGGTTCGTAATCGCCATCGTTGATCTTCAGGATCGCCAGATCTTTCTCCTGGTCTATATTGGCAATTGTGGCATTGAATTCCTGCCCTTTGCTGTTAACCACCACAGCGCCGGAACCTTTCAGTACGTGTGCATTGGTAATGATATACCCTTTGGCATCTATCAGAAATCCTGAGCCGCCGCTGATAAGCCTTGCATTTTCCGGGATCTTGCTTTTTACTTCATTGATCAAAGTACCCTGGTATTGCTGGTTCTTCTTGATCACTTCTATCTGCTTGCTTAATTGCTCTATCTGGTTACCATTTACAACCGGAGAGAAATAAATGGCCAGACCACTGATCACCAAAGCGATCACACCGCCCACAGAAGCCGCAATAGCGGTTACCCTTTTATATTTATTGTACAACTGGATCACGCGTCCTTTAGCAGTCAGTTCGCCGCCTTCGTATACATCACCACGTTCTACCAATTTGTTATGGGCATCATGTAAACTGAGTTTCAGGTTACGGTGAGCTGAATAGAATTCCATCTGGTGCAGGAACATGCTGTGTTCTACCACCATCTGGTCTATTTCGGGGGTGTTTTTCCGAAGCGACTCAAAATATTCCCTCTCAGCGGCATTCATGTCGCCGATCAGGTATCTTTCGATCGCTTCTAAGAGTAAAATGTCATCCATGGTATTAATCTCCGATATTATATTGCGAGAAGAATAATTTCTTCAGGCGCATCAAACATTTGTATTTCTGGTTCTTGGCATTATCAGCGTTGGTGTAGCCAAATTCGGCGGCCAACTCCTGCATTCCCATTTTCTTCAAATAATACCCTTCCAGCAAACTCTTACATGGTTCCCCCAAACTGTTCATCGCCCGGTCCATTATCGCAAATTCAGCATTGCGCTTTTCGTGAATTTCCAGGTCTTCCTCAACCGGAACTGTTTCATCCAGACTATCCACCTGGTTCGAATATCTACCAAGTTGTTGTAAGCGTTTAAGCCATAAACGCCTGCATATGGAGTATACATAGGTTTTAATTTGACAGGTTAAGACAAATGATTCGTTTTGTGCTTTTTCATACAGCGCAATCATTGCTTCCTGAAAAATATCCCTCGCATCATCATACGAGCCGTTATTTTGCAGAATATAAGCCTGAACCATCGCAAAATTGTCCTTATAAATGGTCTCGATGGCCTTTGAGTCATTCAGCGCCAGTCCTTTCAATAATGCTTGTTCGTTAGTATCGGCTTTCACTATCTGTGCTTTTAATACTATTAGGGGGGTAAAAGTAACCCAAAATAGCCCTAAAATTATTTTTTAAAAAATATTTGAACCCGGGGTTACCTTTTACCTCCTCCTGGTATTAATAATAAATTCACTCACCAACAAAACAATCAAAAAAATGAAAAAAGTATTATTCGTTGTCGCTTTAGGCGCATTCGCAGCATGTAACTCAGGTGCTAATTCAGAAGCTAAAAAAGATACACTTGCTACTGATACTACAGCTAAAATGTCAGCTGATACTTCAGCTAAAATGGCTGCCGACACTACCAAGAAAGATACTACCAAACCTAAGATGTAATTTTTATAAGCTACGAGAGTCAGATTTTGTGTTGACTTACCTTGCCGGTCAGATTTAGCTTATTACCTTTTTTTCATATGGCAAGCAATCGTTAGAGGGCGCTCCGTTTCCACGGAGGGCCCCTTTTTTTACCCCCCTAAACCCCCTCAAGAGGGAATTGTATTTGAAATACTAAAGGATGTTAGTTAAATAAAATTTTCAAATTCGATTTTTGAATTGAATTCACTGCTTATATTTGATTCAGAATGAAAACAATCATTGCAAATACTTTTTACTTTTTCTTTTACTACTTCTTTGAAAAAAGAAGCCGGGTAGTATTTGCTAAAGCATAAACAAAAAAAACTTTACATACAGTCCCGGCCAAAAGGCCGGGACTTTTTTTTGGCTACGCCACCCCCTAAAGGGGGAATAAAAAAGAGGATCATGAAGACAACAGGAAATAAAATAGAAAATACTACATCTAACTCCCCCTTCAGAGGGCTGGGGGGTGATGATGCTTCCGGAATCTGCATCCAGGGTTACGAAGGCTCCTTTCACCAGGTAGCGGCCCGTTATTTCTTTGGCAAACAGGTGCAAGTGATACCCTGTGATACTTTTCGTGACCTGATCAGGATCTCTTCTGATAAAAAGCTATCTGCCGGGGGAATCATGGCCATTGAAAACTCGATTGCAGGAAGTATTCTTCCCAATTATAATCTGTTACAGAAAAGTAAACTCAAAGTGATCGGGGAAGTCTATTTATCCATCAGTCAGAACCTGTTGGTAAACCCGGGGGTAAAACTGGAGGATATCAAAGAAGTACATAGTCATCCGATGGCTATTTTACAATGTCTTGATTATCTGGAAAAGCACGACTGGAAACTGGTAGAAACAGAGGATACGGCATTAAGTGCCAAACATATTCACCAGAAACATAGCAAGCATGCGGCTGCAATTGCCAGTAAACTGGCGGCAGAATTATATGATATGGAAGTGATCACCCCCAATATTCATACATTGAAGAATAATGTGACACGCTTCCTGGTATTGAAAAGAGAAAATGAAGCAACGGAAACCGTTGATGCAGACAAAGCATCGCTGTATTTTCAGACCAATCACTCAAAAGGCATACTGGCAAAGGTTTTAACAAAGATCGCAGAGGGAGGTATCAATCTAAGCAAACTGCAAAGCATGCCCATACCCGGTAGTGATTTTAAATACGGATTTTATGCCGATCTGGAATTTGATTCAAGAAAACAGCTGGATGCCGTATTAAGTTCCATTGAATCATTAACCAATAGTGTAAAGATCTTCGGTATCTATAAAAAAGGAAAAGTTGTAAAAGGATAATATATGCAGATCACTACTTCTAAAAGACTGGAGGGTATTGGCGAATACTATTTCTCACAAAAGTTAAGAGAGATAGAAGAGCTGAACAAACAAGGTAAGGACATCATCAACCTTGGCATCGGCAGTCCCGATCTGCCACCGCATCCAGATGTGGTAAAAGTATTGCAGGAAGAATCTTCCAAACCCAATACACATGCCTACCAGAGTTATAAAGGCTCACCTGTATTAAGAAATGCCATTGCAGACTGGTACAGCAAATGGTATCAGGTTACCCTTGACCCTAATACAGAAATATTGCCTTTGATAGGGAGTAAGGAAGGAATTATGCATATCTGCATGACCTATCTTAATGAAGGCGATGAAGCCCTGATTCCTAACCCGGGATATCCAACTTACAGCAGTGCAGTAAAACTCGCCGGAGGTAAAGCAGTTCCTTACGAACTCACAGAAGCCAATAACTGGGGGCCCGATTTTGAGGCACTGGAAAAAACAGATCTGAGTAAAGTGAAATTGTTATGGGTTAATTATCCGCATATGCCCACCGGACAATTACCCACAAAAGACCTGTTTATAAAGATCGTGGCATTTGCAAAAAAGCATAATATTTTGGTTTGTCACGATAACCCTTACAGTTTTATCCTCAATGAAAAACCGGAAAGTCTGCTAAGTGTAGCAGGTGCAAAAGAAGTGGTGATCGAACTCAACTCATTAAGCAAGAGCCAGAATATGGCCGGCTGGCGTGTAGGGATGCTTTGCGGTGCCAAAGAAAGAATAGATGAGATCATCCGTTTCAAAAGTAATATGGATAGCGGCATGTTCCTGCCCGTACAACTCGCAGCTGCAAAGGCATTGGGGTTGGATAAGGACTGGTACAACAGTATCAATGCCATTTATGCAAAGCGAAGAGAAAAAGTGTTTGAGCTGCTTACCCTGCTCAATTGCGAATTCTCTAAAACGCAGGTAGGTCTCTTCGTTTGGGCCAGGATCCCGGCTAAGTACAAAACAGGCTATGAATTAAGTGATGAAGTATTATACAATGCGAACGTTTTTATCACGCCCGGAGGAATTTTTGGTAATGCAGGCGATGGATATATAAGGGTTAGCTTGTGTGGAAGTGTTGAAAAATTTGAAGATGCGATAAAGCGAATTAGTAATTAGTAGTTAGTAATTAATAATTATTAAAACTGATAATGGCTACAAATTCTTCAATTACTAATTACTAACTACTAATTACTAATTAAAATGACAATTTCAATCATAGGTATCGGTCTCATCGGTGGTTCAATGTCTCTGGCATTGAAAGAGAAAGGCTTTGCCGACAGGGTAATTGGTATAGATGCCAACCCGGTGCACTGCAAAAAAGCATTGGAACTGGGTTTGGTAGATGAGATCAAAGAATTGAAAGAAGCGGTACTGGCTTCCGACCTGGTCATATTGGCTACCCCTATCAATGCAGCGGAAGCTTTATTGCCGGTTGTACTGGACTTATGCGATAAGCAGGTGGTAATGGATGTAGGCTCCACCAAAAAAACGATCTGCGAATCTGTAGCAAACCATACGCATCGCGGAAGATTTGTGGCAACTCACCCAATGTGGGGAACTGAGTACAGTGGTCCGGAAGCTGCCGTAAAGGGAGCATTTGAAGACAAAGCTGCAGTAATCTGCAGCAAAGAAGATAGTGATGCAGATGCAGTGGCCTTAGTGGAGCAAGTATATGATCTCTTGGGCATGCACCTTGTGTACATGAATGCGGAAGCACACGATGTGCACGTGGCGTATGTGAGTCATATTTCACATATCACTTCCTTTGCCCTGGCCAACACGGTTTTGGAGAAAGAGCGGGAAGAAGATGCCATTTTTGAGCTGGCGAGCGGTGGTTTTGAGAGTACGGTACGTTTGGCCAAATCAAACCCGGCCATGTGGGTGCCCATTTTTATGCAGAACCGCGATAATGTACTGGATGTTCTCAACGAACATATTGCCCAGCTTCGCAAGTTCAAAGCCTGTCTGGAAAAAGAGAATTATGATTATTTGAAGGAATTGATAGAGAATGCGAATGGGATCAAGCGGATTTTGAAATAATTAACGAATTGGCGGATTACGGATTCGCGGATTGTAAAACATTAGCTTTTTTCTAATTCGCGAATCCGTAATCCGCAAATCCGGTTATCAATGCCGATAAGCAGACTGAAAGTGCAAGTGTGTGATGCAAAAGAGCCGAAATACACGCCACCGTTGGATTTCAAACAAAAAACCGCCAAAGAGGCATATAAAAAGTACCTTTGCGGCAAATTTTTTAATACATGACGACATTTGAAGCGTTGGGAATTGATGCTAGGTTGATTCAGGCAACGGACGAGTTGGGGTATGTGAACCCAACCGCAATACAAGAACAGGCAATACCCGTATTGCTGAGCGGCACACAGGACTTTATTGGCCTTGCGCAAACGGGAACAGGGAAAACGGCGGCTTTTGGCCTGCCATTGCTCCATATTATTGATGCGGCAGCTAAGTATCCGCAGGCACTGGTGGTTTGTCCAACCAGAGAATTATGCCTGCAGATCGTAAAGGAAATTGAGCTCTTTAAAAAATACATGACAGGTGTTTCGGTGGTTGCTGTGTATGGAGGAGCTTCGATCGGTTTACAGATACGCGACCTGAAAAGGGGCGTACAGATCGTGGTAGCTACCCCGGGACGTTTGATCGATCTTATCGAAAGAAAAGCGATCAACCTGGAACAGATCAAATATGTAGTACTGGATGAAGCAGATGAAATGCTGAACATGGGTTTTCAGGATGATATCGAATTCATCCTCAAGAACACCCCTGCCCGTGAAAGTACCTGGTTATTCAGTGCAACCATGCCACCGGAGATCAGAAAGGTGAGCAAGAAGTACATGAAAGATCCGAAAGAGGTAACGGTAGGTAAAGTGAACACTGCTAATAAAAGCATCGATCACCAATACTATGTTACTACGGCACAACATCGTTATGAAACCTTAAAAAGGATCATCGATTTTAACCCGGGGATCTATGGTATCATCTTTACCCGTACCAAACTGGATGCACAGGAAATTTCTGAGCGTTTAACCCGGGAAGGATATGATATCGATGCATTGCATGGAGATCTTACACAGCAGCAGCGTGATAAAGTAATGGGACAGTTCCGTGATAAGAGCCTCCAGTTACTGATCGCTACCGATGTGGCAGCACGAGGTATTGATGTTGTGGGTATCACACACGTGATCAACTACGAATTACCTGATGATGTTGAGATCTATACACACAGAAGCGGCCGTACCGGTCGTGCCGGAAACCAAGGTATCTGTGTATCTATCGTTCACGCGAAAGAGATGTATAAGTTCAAACAGATCGAACGCATCAACAACTCGCAGTTCCATAAAATGGATATCCCGAGTGGTAAGGATGTGTGCAGGAAACAGTTCTTCCATTTCATGGATAAATTACTGTCTACCGATATCAGCAACAGTGAGTATGAAACCTATGTACCGATGCTGGCAGAGAAATTTGCCGATATCAGTAAAGAAGAAGTGCTCAAACGTATCGCAGCCATGGAATTTGACCGCTTCCTCAAATACTATGAGAATTCAGAAGATCTGAATCTGAGAGAACGCAGTAAAAGGGATAGCAACGACAGAAGTGAGCCAAGAAGAAGAGACGAGAGAAGCGAAGGACGTGGAGACCGTGATCGTGGAGATAGCCGGAAAGAATACACTCGTGGCGGCGGATACAGTCGTTTGTTTGTAAACCTCGGAACCAAAGACGGTTTCTTTAAAGCCAGCTTCTTACAGTATATCCTGGATATGAGCGACTTGAAAAAAGAAGTTCTTGGAAAAATTGATATGAAGGATATGAACAGTTGGATAGAGATCGACAAAGGTGCTGCCCAGCAAATGATCCGTTCACTCGATGGAAAGAATTATAAAGGAAGAAGGATCCGTATGAACGACGCAGACAGCGGCGGTCCTGCAGGATTTGTGAAGAGACCCCGCAGAGGAGAATAAAATGTTTATTGGTTTATTGGTTGTTGGTTTATTGGTCCTGCACTAATAAACGGATAAACCAATAAACGAATAAACCAATAAACAAGTAAACCAATAAACCAGTCTTCGAATACAATGGAACAAGCAATCGAACAAGCAACATCTGTGGAAGCTTTATTGAAAAAACGTCCACTGATCATTTCCGGTCCCTGCAGTGCCGAGACAGAAGAGCAGGTAATGCAAACAGCTATGCGATTAGCTGCAACAGGTAAAGTGGATATCATGCGTGCAGGTATCTGGAAACCCCGTACCCGTCCCGGAAGTTTTGAAGGTATCGGTACCAAAGGTTTACCATGGTTACAGGCCGCAAGAAAAGAATCTGGCTTACCCGTTGCCGTAGAAGTAGCCACCGGCAAACAGGTGGAAGATGCTTTGCATTTTGGTGTAGATGTACTTTGGATCGGAGCCCGTACAACGGTTAACCCTTTCAGTGTGCAGGAAGTGGCAGATGCTTTGCGTGGTGTGGATGTTCCCGTATTAATTAAGAACCCGATCAACCCCGATCTGGAATTATGGATCGGTGCGATGGAACGTGTGGCCAAAGCCGGTATCAAAAATATTGGTTTGATCCACCGTGGTTTTAGCTCTTATGGTAATACAGAATACCGTAATGCTCCTATGTGGCACCTGGCTATCGAAATGAAACGCCGTTACCCTGAATTATTAATGATCAATGATCCTTCACACATTTGTGGAAGAAGGGATATTTTGCAGGAAGTAGCACAAACCGCTATCGATCTTGACTTTGATGGTTTGATCATAGAAAGTCATATCGATCCGGATAATGCCTGGAGCGATGCCAAACAGCAGATCACCCCTGAGAAATTAGGTGAAATGATCAGCAGTATCCGCTGGAGAAAAGAAGATGTGGCTTCTGAAGAATACCATGCAGCCCTCGAAAAATTACGCCAGCAGATCAACAACCTCGATGATGAATTGATGCAGATCCTCAGCCAGCGTATGAAAGTGGCCGAAAGCATTGGTAAATACAAGAAAGACAATAATATCACCATTCTGCAAACCAATCGCTGGAATTCCATTCTCGAAAGAGCTTTTGCCAAAGGCGAAAAATTCGGCCTGAGCAAAGAGTTTGTGACCAAGTATTTTGATGCAGTGCACATGGAAAGTATCAATCACCAGAACAAGATCATGAATTCATAATTAGCAAATTAGCGGATAACGGATTGGCGGATTCTTTTCTTCCAATCCGTTAATCCGATAATCCGCAATCCGCTGATCCTTCCATGAAAAAAAGAACCTTTACCTTCTCAACAACTTCGGTTGATTATTACTTTGATGCCGATTTTTCACAGCTTGAAAAACTGGTATCAAAAGATAATGCGGTGATCATTACCGACGAGCATGTATTTGCCAAACACAAAGCAAAGTTTAAAGGGTGGAATACCATTGTACTTAAACCAGGCGAAGAATATAAGATACAGCCAACGGTTGATGGTGTGATCGGACAACTTATCGCATTTGGAGCAGATAGGAAAACAACGCTGATAGGAGTGGGTGGCGGAGTGGTTACTGATATTACCGGTTATGTTGCAGGTATCTATATGCGGGGAATTGCATTTGGCTTTGTGCCATCTTCTTTACTTGCTATGGTAGATGCTTCTATCGGAGGAAAGAATGGTATCGATGTGGGATTGTATAAGAATATGGTAGGACTGATACGCCAACCCAAATTCCTTTTGTTCGATCATTCTTTGTTGAAGTCTTTACCTAAAACTGAATGGCAGAACGGGTTTGCAGAGATCATTAAACATGCCTGTATCAAGGATGCAGCCATGTTCAAATTATTACAGCAACATAAGCTGGCTGATTTTCAAAGAGACCCTAAACTGCTTGCATCACTGATCGAAACAAATGTATTGATCAAGACCAAAGTAGTAGTAGGTGATGAGTTTGAGCAGGGAGAAAGAAAACTACTCAATTTTGGCCATACCCTCGGGCATGCGATCGAGAATATGTATGAACTGAGTCACGGACAAGCCATCAGTATCGGAATGACCTATGCCTCGGTAATCTCACAACAACTCAAAGGATTTACCGGCACAGCAGAGGTGGTAAACCTGTTAAGCAAATACGGCCTGCCCACATTTGCAAAATTTGATACCAAAAAAGCCTTCAAAGTATTGATGAAGGATAAGAAGAAAGATAATGTAAGCATCAATTATATCCTGCTCTCTAAAACAGGTAAAGGCGTTATACAGCCATTGTTACTGGTTCAGTTGCAGGACATTCTCAAACAATTCTAAAAGACCGGCAACCCCTTGCTGATCTCCTGCCATTACTAATGATCGTAACCATACAACCTTCTCAATTATCAGGAACCATTCATGCAGCCGCAAGTAAAAGCAGCATGCAAAGGGCCTGTGCCGCCGCTTTACTTACGAATGGACAAACCATACTTTCCAACCCCGGCAAAAGCAATGATGATCTGGCTGCGATCGATGTGATACAAAAATTAGGCGCCACGATTGCATATGCGGAAAACGGTGATCTGGTCATTACGTCAAAAGGGATCTATCCCAAAAACAACGAAGTAAACTGTGGAGAAAGCGGTTTGGGTATCAGAATGTTCACCCCCATAACGGCATTGAGTGATCATCAGATCACGCTAACCGGTACGGGTAGCCTTCTCACAAGACCAATGGATTTTTTTGATGAGATTCTTCCTAAACTGAGTGTAAAGGTCCAATCAAATAATGGCAAACTTCCTTTACAGATCCAGGGTCCGATAAAGCCTGCCAATATTGAAGTTGACGGATCATTAAGCTCCCAGTTCTTAACCGGCTTACTCATGGCCTACGGCGCAGCCGGAGCCAAAGAGGTAACCATCACCGTGAAAGACCTGAAAAGCAAACCCTATATAGACCTCACCCTCCAGGTTATGAAACATTTTGGCTGGGAGGTAGAAAACAGAAACCACGAACAATTCGTTTTCCAAAATTCCAAAATTCCAAAATCCCAAAATTCAAAAATCACTTATTCAGTTGAAGGAGATTGGAGCGGAGCAGCCTTCTTACTGGTTGCCGGAGCAATAGCCGGCCCCATCACGGTTCAAGGCCTGGATGTATATTCAACCCAGGCGGATAAAGCCATTTTACAGGCATTATCCGATTGTGGTTGTCAATTATCAATTCAGTCCAACCAGATCGAAATAGGGCCCTTGCCGTTGAAAGCCTTTCATTTCAATGCCAATGATTGCCCGGATCTATTTCCTCCTCTTGTGGCATTAGCTGCTTATTGTGAAGGCACAACCGTAATTGAGGGTGTGAAGCGTCTTACGCATAAAGAAAGTAACCGATCCCTCACATTACAGCAGGAGTTTGCTAAATTGGGCATTGAAATCGATCTGCAGGATGATCTGATGCTGGTAAAAGGTGGAAACGGTGTAAAAGGAGCGAAAACTCATTCACACCACGACCACCGGATAGCCATGGCCTGTGCCGTTGCTGCGTTAAAAGCAGATAACGAAGTAGTCATAGAAGAAGCTGAAGCCATCAATAAATCCTACCCCGATTTCTACCAGCACCTCCAACAGTTAGGAGCTGTGCTAATAAACCCATAAACTAATAAACCAACCAACTTGAACAGTTTCGGTCGCATATTCCGCATACATATCTTCGGCGAATCGCATGGCGAATGCGCCGGGCTTACCATTGACGGTTGCCCTGCAGGCCTGCCCCTTGCCGTGGAAGACTTTCTGGAAGACATTGAACGCAGAAAAGGAGGTGTACAAAAAGGTACCACGCCAAGAAAAGAAGACGATATCCCCATTTTTAAAAGCGGCCTGTTTAACGGGCATACTACCGGTGCACCCATTACCATCCTTTTTGAAAACAAGAATACCCGTAGCGGTGATTACGAGAAACAGCGGTCTGTACCCCGTCCGGGGCATGCCGATTTTACCGCGCACGCCAAATACGGGGGCTTTGAAGATTTCAGGGGAGGTGGTCATTTTAGCGGAAGACTAACCGTTTGTCTGGTTGCAGCCGGTGTGATCGCGAAAAAACTCTTAAGCGGAATTGAGGTCAAATCAACCATATTGGAAATAGGAGGAGAGACCGATCTGGAGAAAGGACTGGATAAGGCCATTGAAGCCAAAGACAGTATCGGTGGAATTGTAGAGTGTAAGGTTACGGGATTGCCGGTTGGTCTGGGAGAACATTTCTTCGACTCTGCGGAGTCATTGCTGGCCCATGCCGTATTCTCCATACCAGCCATTAAAGGGGTTGAATTTGGTGCCGGATTTGCAGCTGCGAAGATGTTTGGGGTAGATCATAACGATCCAATACTGGATACAACCGGTAAAACCAGCACCAATCATGCCGGTGGAATAGTAGGAGGTATTACAAATGGTAATGAATTGATTTACAGAGTAGTTGTAAAGCCTACTTCGTCAACCCCTAAAGAACAAAATACCTGGAATTGGGATACGAACGCGATGGAAGCTTTCTCCGTAAAAGGTCGTCACGACCTCTGTATCGCACTAAGGGTGCCCGTGGTTTTGGAAGCGGTTACAGCCATGGTGTTGGCCGATTTGATGCTGCTTGCACAAAAAATTAAACCTGTTATAGCGTGAGTTGAGGGTGGTCAATTGTGAGTGTAGCCTAGGTTTTTACTCACGACTGACAACGCACAACTCACGAACTTCGATCATCACATATAAGAAAAAACATGGAATCCGATTACATATACCACGTTACCACAAAGCAACAATGGGCAGAAGCCGAGAAACTGGGTCATTACGATTCAGATACCCTGGCCACAGAGGGGTTTATTCACTGCAGTACTGAGCCACAGGTGGCCGGTGTGCTGGAAAGGTATTATCAGGGAAAGACCGGTCTGGTCAAACTTAAGATCGAAAAGAGTAAGATCGAAAGACCACTGATCTTTGAACTGGCTGGCTCCATCAACGAGGTTTTTCCACATATCCATGGTGCCCTAAACCTGGATGCTGTGGTAGAAGTAACTGAAATCTAAACCCTATGCATCAATTCATCGTGAATGCCTCTATTCAGATCCTGCCGGTGGTACAGGACAGGCATCCTTATGAATGGGTAGATGAGGGCATTGCCATTATCCAGCATTCAGGTATCAAATACGAGATCGGTCCCTTTGCCACAGTAGTGGAGGGGCAGTATGGAGAAGTGATGAACCTGATCAATGCGATCAACGAACATCTCTATTCCCGCGAATGCAACGAGTGGATCACCAGTGTACAGATACAGATCCGCAGTAAAGGTGATATTACAGGCGAGGAAAAGACAGCCAAGTTTCAGTAAGAACTGTTGATAGTCCATGGTCTATGGACGAATATGTTGCTCATAAACACGGTCTCCCCAGTAACGATAATTAGCTTTTTTCTGATATTTTGTACCGCTTACTACCGTATGAATAAAGCCATTTCTGGCAACTTGTTCTGTATGATATATTTTACCTTCAGTGTTGGTTTTCAATGTTATACTGATTCTATTTGATAATCCGCTATAATAAATCAGTGCCGTATCGGCACTTTGCTTAAAGGGGAATGATTCACTAAGTTTCCGTTGCATCATTTTAGAACGATACCAGGTTCCCCCTGTTGGGCTTACCAGAGGTTTGCCATTGTAAATAACCACGCTGTCATTATAAGCCAGTACATTCAAAAAATGTTTGTTTGAGCTACTTAGCCAGTTTACCAGCTTGGTGCTATGGAGGGAGTCCTCATAGCCATAATCACTGTCAATAAAAGCGATCCGTTTTACCTGTTCGGGTATCCGGTCTACGGCATCGAGGTATCCAAACAGGAAACTACCCCCTCCACTGTGGCTATTCAGCATTATATCCGGGTGAAGGTGGGCAAACATCCCTGCCAGCGAGTCCACTATCCGCTTGATCTCTTTTGGACCGTTTGGCTGCTGTTTCTTCCAGGCTGGCCAGCTTTTTAACTCATTGGCCATATAGGCTACAATGATATGGTGATCGCTCATTACCTGTCTCAGGTAGCGTGTTTGGGCAGCGATATGTTGTATATCATAATGCCAGTCATCGCCCGGTTCCATCTTTTTACCCATGGTCCATTCAATGCTGTTCCCGTTAGGGAGGGCGAATATGATCAATAAGGTTTTCTTTTTGGGGGTAAGTTGGGTTAGGCTATCGGGTAGATTGATCAGGACCACAGTTTTATTTACCGGGTTATGGATCCAGATGTTCTGTTCCCTGCCGCCGGTGTTAACGGAAATGGCGGTTGCTGGTGGTTGAGCTGTCAATGACAGTACCGCAGTAAGTAAAAACAGGAATAGGCATGCATAAAAGGCGTTCTTCATAAAGAGGGTATCCTGAATATATTTATTTAAATAACATTAAATTATTGATAATCAAATAATTAAAAACTATCAATGAAAATTAATAATTAAATGTATAACAGCTTTTGGCACGGTGTTTGGCAACTTTGTGCGGTTTTAGTTTTGCAAAATAATCATTGAAAAACAGCCTTTATCCATCAGCTTTGCCTATTTTACCCCTGTGGATAGAGCAGGATCGATGGTTCAAATTACATATTCAAGAATGAAAAAGATCATCTGTCTGATATTATTTCTTAACCTCTGTGGGCTTTTACAGGCACAACAGAACAGTTTGTTGGTGAAAACCGACAGCGCTGTTTCATTCCCACTTTCCATTGATTCCTTCAAAATAAAGGGCAAACCCATATTGGGCAAAGCCGGGATGTACAGCAGCAAAGCAGATGGCACGAAAACTGCCAGTGGCCAAAAACTGAATAATGCTGATTTTACGGCTGCCTGTAACCAGTTCAAATTCAATACCTGGGTTAAAGTAACCAACCTGGGTAATAAGAAATCTACCCTGGTCCGGATTACCGACCGCACTTCCAAAAAGAAGGGTGCAGCCGTTATTGAATTGACGAGGGCTGCAGTTGGTAAATTAGGGTTTTTGAAAACCGGAACAGCTAATATTAAAATTGAGGAAACACTTGTAACTAATTCTAAATTATATGATTCGGTAGTTGAATTTGAAGTGATACAAGAACCGATTCCTCAAATTAAAGTGAAGACTGTTACAGATAGTTTTCGGATCACCGGAAAGTCGGTAACCGGTATTGCCAGCTTTTATAGTACCAATCTGGATGGCACAAAAACCTCTACCGGAGAGCGGTATAGGAATGCCAAACTTACGGCAGCCAGTAATAATTTCAAGTTGAATACCTGGGTACTGGTTACCAATCTCAGAAATAAGAAAACGGTGATCGTCCGGATCAACGACAGGATGCACCCCAGAATGAAAAAGAAGGGACGGGTAGTGGATCTGAGCCGCACCGCTGCTGAGCAGCTTGATTTTATTGATAATGGTCTGGCTAAGGTAAAAGTGGAAGAGATCAGGCTGATCTCCAGAACTGATACCGTACCATCGCTAATCATCCTGCCTGACACCCTGGCTATCAGGCCGGATACAAGCCTGCAAATCTCTAAAGATTCGGTTTTGGCCGATAGTGTAAAAAAGGAGGATGGGGTGATCTACGGTATTGCCAGTTTTTACAGTACCAAACTGGATGGTACCAAAACCTCTACAGGGGAGATCTACCGAAACAGCAAATTATCTGCTGCAAGCAATGATTTTAAACTGAATACCTGGGTAAGGGTAACCAATCTGAAAAATAACAAAAGCATCATATTGCGCATAAACGACCATATGCATCCCAAAATGCAGGAGAAGGGCCGTGTCGTGGATCTCAGCAGAATCGCGGCTAAACGGCTGGATTTTCTTAAAAACGGCCTTACAAAAGTAAAAGTTGAGACCGTACCCAAAGGAACCCGTAAGTAATTGTAGAATAAATGGGTATAACATAAACTTGTCATAATTTTTATAAGTCAGTTTCTGCCTGTATTTTTGCACAACTACTAAAACTCGTATTATGAAGAAATTCCTTTTTTCCCTGATAGCTATTGGGTTGGCAGCAGGATCCTTTGCTCAAACTACCCCCAGCTTAAAGAAAAGACCAACTTTAGGGGTCAATTTTTTCCTGAAAGATGTTAACACATGGGGTCTGATCGAGCATAGCTCACTGTCTTCTGTTTTGGCTAATAACCAGTGGACAAAAGTTAAAAACATGGCACCTGGTTTAAGCCTTTCCTATTATGAAGGTTTGACCGAGCATGTTGATTTTGTGGCTTCTCTCGGTGGATCATATACTAAATTCCCTTTCTCCTACAATTCAGGAGTTAGTGCTTCTACCGACACCAAGTTCATGTTGGAGACTTCTGCAGGATTGAACATCAAATTATTAAGAGACAATTATTTTGCAGTTCCTTATTTCCATATCGGACTGGGTGCTTCTATGTATGCAGGAACTTATTTTGCTGCGTATATACCCGCAGGTTTTGGTTTACAGTTTAACCTGGGCGAAGGTACGTATGTGAA
The DNA here is from genome assembly GCA_947455605.1 of Chitinophagaceae bacterium. Lineage (GTDB taxonomy): Bacteria > Bacteroidota > Bacteroidia > Chitinophagales > Chitinophagaceae > Sediminibacterium. The sequence goes on along the minus strand of CANGOX010000038.1, from coordinate 7,005 downwards.
TACTTTGTTTAACTACAATGCAAAAGTCTCTTCACTCGCCGTTAACCACCTGAACTATTCTATCGGTATCGCTTCTCCTTTGAAAGAAAAGAAAGAAGCACCGGTTGTTGTACCGCCGCCGCCACCACCACCTGCACCTGTTGTTGAAAAAGACACAGATAATGATGGTATCGTTGACAGCAAGGATAAATGTCCTACTGTTGCCGGTGTTGCCAAATATGATGGTTGTCCGGTTCCTGATACAGATGGTGATGGTATCAACGATGACAATGACAAATGCCCTACTGTAAAAGGTACTGCTAAATATCAGGGTTGTCCTGTTCCTGACAGAGATAAAGATGGTATCAATGATGAAGAAGACAAATGTCCTGATGTTCCGGGTGTTGCCCGTTACCAGGGTTGTCCTGTTCCTGACAGAGATAAAGATGGTATCAATGATGAAGAAGACAAATGTCCTGATGTTCCGGGTGTGAAAGAAAACAATGGTTGTCCTGTTGTAAAAGAAGAAGTGGTTAAAAAAGTAGCTGCAAGTGCAAAAAATATCTTCTTTGAAACCGGTAAAGCAAAACTGTTGTCTAAATCATTCAAATCCTTAACAGATGTAGCAGCTATCCTGAAAGAAGATGCTGCACTGAAACTGGATATTGAAGGACATACCGACAATACCGGAAGCGATAAGATCAATGAGCCTTTGAGTAAAGAACGTGCCAAAGCTGTATTTGATTATCTTACTACCAAAGCAGGTGTTGATGCTTCAAAATTGAGTTCTGAAGGCTATGGTTCTTCTAAGCCTGTTGCTGATAACAAAACTGCAAAAGGCCGCGAATTGAACCGTCGCGTAGAAATGAAACTGAAATACTATTAATAGTTAACTAACTGGATTAGTAAGTAAAAGAGGGCTATCGCGAGATAGCCCTCTTTGTTTTTGAAGGAGTTTACTGATAGTGGTCAAAAGATGTTGACCTCTCTTTCAAGCAGGATCCCGAATCTATCCATCACAGTTTGAATGATCGATGCGGAGAGATCAAATATTTCCTGTCCTTTGGCATTTCCATAGTTAACCAGCACCAGTGCCTGTTTATCATAACAGCCTGCATCGCCCTTACGATATCCTTTCCAGCCGCATTGTTCTATCAGCCAGCCCGCAGCGGTCTTAATGAAACCTTCCTGTGCAGGATAGCCGGGTATTGAGGGGAAACTTTCTTTTAATTGTTCGTATTGTGCATGGGTGATCACCGGGTTCTTAAAAAAACTGCCCGCATTACCGGTTATCTGCGGATCCGGTAGCTTACTGCTTCTGATCCGGATCACCGCGTTGGAGATGGCCTGAATAGTTAGATCCTGTACACCCATTTTCTCCAGCTCCTGTTCTATAGCACCATAGTTGATATGGAACAAGGGTTGCTTTCGCAAACGATAAGTGATATTCAATATGGCAAATTGATGGGCATATTGTTTTTTGAATACACTTTCCCTGTACCCGAATGCACAATCGGATGAACTGAATTTCTGCAATGAATTTTCTTTCAGGTGAAGGGCTTCCAGTTCATAAAATACATCTTTGATCTCAACACCATAGGCACCGATATTCTGTATTGGGGAGGCCCCGGTATTACCGGGGATCAGGCTCAGGTTCTCAACACCTGCATAATTATGGTTGATGCAATATTTTACAAAGTCATGCCAGTTTTCACCAGCCTGTGCTTTTACATAATAGTATGCTGTGTCTTCATTAACCAATTCAATCCCCTTTAGATTATTCTTTACTACGGCACCATCAAAATCTTTGGTAAATAGAATATTGCTTCCTCCACCCAGTAACAGCATTTTTTCATTGCTTAGTTGCGCTACTATCTCCCTCAATTCTTCTGCTGTAGAGAATGCTGCAAAATATTTTGCCAGCACATCTATGCCAAAACTGTTAAAGGGCCTGAGCGATATGTTTTTCTGTATAGTCATTTTTAAACAGGGTCTACATCCGGTAAGATGGTTACACTGCGATATCGTTTATTGGACTGTATGATGATCGTTTGCTGTTGAATTTCTCTTTTGCACTGGTTGATGCGTTTGGCATCCTTGGGTAGTTTGATCAGGATCTCCCATAGATACTGATTGCGAACCCTCTCTACCACCGGTTGCGCAGGCCCGTTTGATTCTGTTCCAAAATTAGCTTTCAGTCCCAGTAACATAATATTGGCGGCTTCTTCTGCAATATGTTTTTCCTTGTGTTTGAAAGTAACCTGGATCAAACGGGTAAAGGGTGGATAGTCAAACTGTTTCCGGTTCCCCAATTCAAAAACATAGAGGTGGTTATAATTATGTTCTTTTACAAACTGCAGTACTGGGTGATGAACATTGCTAACCTGTATCAATACCGTTCCTTTCCCATCTTTTCTGCCGGCACGTCCACTTACCTGCTCCATCAACTGGAAAGCTCTTTCATTGACACGGAAATCGGTGAAGTTCAATATGCCATCTGCATCTACAATACCAACCAGGTTCACGTGTTCAAAGTCCAATCCCTTAACTACCATTTGGGTTCCCACCAATATATCCACTCTCTGCTGTTCAAATAATTTGATGAGGGCATCATGATCGTTCTTGCCCTTGATACTGTCGTAATCCATTCTCGCGATCTTTGCATCCGGAAAAGCTTCCGAAACGAGTTCTTCTATTTTTTCAGTTCCGAAATTCTTTTGTGTAAAATCATGACTGCCGCAGGCTGCACAGGTATTGATCACGGGGTAGGAGGTACCGCAGTAATGACAGGATAACTTGTTCTTTGCCTTATGATAGGTAAGGGTTACATCACAATGCTGGCATTGTGGTATCCATCCGCAGGTATTGCAGATGAGGTAAGGTGAATAGCCTCTCCGGTTTTGAAAAAGGATCACTTGCTTTTTTTGTTGCAAAGACGTATCGATGGCGCTGATCAGGGCAGGGGTGAGTGCGATCTTTCCTTTTTCTTTATTGGGTACTTTCTTAATATCAATGATACTGATCTGCGGTAACTCAACCTGGCCAAACCTTTCTTCCAGTTTTACCAGGTTGTATTTCTGCTGATCGGAGTTATAATAACTTTCAATGGAAGGGGTGGCACTGCCCAATAATACATTTGCTTTAAACAGAGAAGCATAATAGATTGCCGCATCCCTTGCATGATAACGGGGTGCGGGTTCCTGTTGTTTGTAGGATGCATCATGTTCTTCATCTGCAATGACCAGGCCGAGTTCTTTAAAAGGCAGGAACAAAGAAGACCTCGCTCCCAATACCACTTTGGTTTCACCGCTTTTTACTTTATTCCAAATTTCTACCCTTTCATTGGGATTGAATTTGGAATGATAGATCGCAATATATCCCCCAAAATGTTTTTGTAAGCGCCGGATGATCTGGGAGGTAAGTGCGATCTCCGGAAGCATGTACAATACCTGCTTTCCTTCTTTGATCACTTCCTCTATGAGTTTGGTGTAGATCTCTGTTTTGCCACTGGCGGTTACTCCATGTAATAAACATACCGGCTTTTCAGAAAACCCTGATCTGATCTCCTGTAAAGCTTTTTCCTGTACTTCCGATAAGGTAAAATCAATCTGTATGTTTTTGGGTAGTGTGCGGATCCTGTCAACTGCTCTTTTTTCTGAAATAAGAATTCCTTTATCACACAATCCTTTTAACTGTGCGGCACTGGCATTTGATTTCTTCAATAATTGCGGTTGGGTTACTTCACCTTCTGTTTTTACCAGGTGCAGGTATGCGAGCAACAGCTCCATTTGTTTGGGTGCTTTGCTCCAGTTGTTGAGCAGATCGGCCAATTTGCTCTCATCATGATACAATGGGCTCAACGTAATATAGGTCTCAGTTTTTTCCTTGTATTTATCTTTCAATTCTTCCCATACATGGCAAACCCCTTTTTCTATCAATCTTTTGATAACGGGATAGGTGTTGGAAGAATCGATCAATTGCTGTACTTCACTCAAACGCAATTCCTTTTTCATTTCGAGTGCTTCTGCGATCACATATTCTGTATCGGAGAGATCACTGAAATCGTAGCTTCTTTCTTCGTTCCAGATCAGGATACTTTCACTGGAAAGTTTGAGGTTAGATGGGATAGCGGCCTGCATCACTTCTCCTTCACTGCACATATAATATTGTGCGATCCATTCCCAGAGTTGTAATTGTTGCGGGTAGAGTAAGGGTTCTGTATCGAGTATATTCAGGATATCCTTTGGCTGAAAAGCTTCCGGTTTGACTGCCAGTATTTTTTTGATGATACCTGCATACCGTTTGTTCTTTCCCAGAACCACTTCCACACGAATACCCGGCTGAACAGCAGCCTGCATATGCTCTGGTACGGCCCAGGTATAATTTTTTGGAAGGGCTAAGGGTATAATGACTTCAACAAACAAATCAGCGGAATTTCTTCAAAAATAAGCTTTAAGCAGATGGGTAGCTACGGTAACGTTTCAGTCCTTCTTCCATGATAAGATATACTTTGTGCTTCAAAGCATGGATATCGTTGATATTAAGGCCTTCCACCGGCACTTCTTCGAGATATATTACGCGGTTTATGCCCGGTGTTAATTCGAATAATCCTTTGTAATGAAGGCGGTCGAGGGTATCTACCAGTAAAATCGGTTTGATAGGGGTTTGTGTTTCTATGGCAATGCGAAAGGCTCCATCAAAGAAATCTTTTAAAGGTTTTTTTGTTTCATTGAATGTGCCTTCCGGAAAGATGAAGATGGAGATATGATGTTTAAGGGCAGATTTTAATGCGCGAACACTTCTGGAACGGGTATCTGAATTGCGTCTGTCTACCAAAATAACAGCAGCGCGGTAGATCCAGCCAAATACAGGCACTTTTACCATCTCATACTTGCCTAATACCCTAACTGGCTGATGTGCGATCATTACAATGGGCGGAATATCCATATAAGAAATATGGTTGGCCACAAAAATGTATTGACGGCTGCGGTCGTGTGGGTGTTCGTAAATTTCCTTGTGCTGTATGCCAATCAACAGATACCAGGCATTACCCCAGAAACGGCAAAGTTGGTAGATCATGTTTCCGCCGTTGATCTTCCCAAACAGTAGTGAGAGCATCACAAATGGGAATACCAGAAACATTACCAGTACAAAGGTGAGGAAGGCATAGCAGCAGTATATATATTGTAGCGCCCTGAGCAGCAGTTTCATTTAGTTAACTTAATACAGGTAACTAAGATAAATGATAAAATGCACCCGTAAGTAAAAACTCAGACTTATGCCGTTTTTAGTCCGGGGGTAAATTGGAAGGTCTTTGCTTTTTTAGGAGGATGTTCCAGTTTCAGATCGGCAGCATTCTTGAAATTATAGAGGTATGAATAACCGATAAGGCTTGCTACCAGTGATCCGGCCATTACGGATACTTTAGAGATCACCTGCATGGCTTCGCTCGTATAGGCAAGGGTTGAGGTAAAAATGGACATTGTAAATCCGATCCCTCCCAATAAGCCGATGCCCCATAGTTGCTTGAAATTGGTATTGGACGGGAGAGAAGCAATACCGAGTTTGATGGCAATAAAGGAGAAAAAGAAGATCCCGAGTGGTTTGCCAAGAATCAAACCCAGCATTACGCCGGGAGTTATTGAAGAGGTAAATACATCACTCATACTTTCCGGTAAAATGATGGCTGTGTTGGCCAGCGCAAACAACGGCATGATGATAAAATTGACCGGCTTATAGAGAATGTGTTCCAGTTTAGCCAGATTCTTTAAAGGCATGCAAAAGGAAACAATCACACCGGAAATAGTGGCATGCACACCTGAATTAAATATACAGTACCAGAGTATGATTGCAGGAATGGCGTAGAAGAAAAGGTTCTCTACTTTCAAACGGTTGAGGGCAATTAATACAATAACGGCTATCGCGCCAAACAGCAGATAGATCGCATTGAGTTTTGCCGTATAGAAAATGGCAATGGTAATAACCGCACCTAAGTCATCAATGATGGCTAATGCTGCCAGAAATATCTTTAATTGTACCGGTATCTTTTTGCCAAGCAGTGATAGTACACCTAAGGAAAAAGCAATGTCGGTAGCCATCGGAATACCCCATCCGCTTTTACCGGGTGTATGAAAATTATAAAAAGAGAAAATTACGGCCGGGCAGATCATGCCACCTAATGCTGCCAGAACGGGTAATAATGATTTACGGATTGATGCCAGTTCTCCAATAGTGAGCTCACGTTTGATCTCCATGCCCACAAGAAAGAAGAACAACGTCATCAGAATATCATTAATGATGAGCAGATTGGATTCAGGTAAATGGATCGAACTGTTACCGGTAATATGAATGGTTCTTTCCCAGAAACCTGTATACAGATGCTGGCTGAAACCAAGATTGGAGAAGAGCAGGGATAATACTGTACAGGCAATCAATATGATGCCTGTAGCGCGGCTATCATTAATGAAATCCCTGATGGGGCTGAATATTTTATAAAAGCGCTGTTCTGCCATAGCTTAGTCTAAACTGCTTTTGTCTTTGTGTTTTACTACGATCTTATTCACCACTTCCAGATCGCCCAACGATAAGGATTCCCACCATTCATCATTTACATCATCCAGTCTGTATTCGGTATCAACATCGTAATCTCCGTTCTTATCAATCTGATAAAAGCAATTATTCAAAGTATCTAGTACACTGTTCACAGACTTGAGTTCCACAAATAACAAACGGCTTACGAGTTTCTTATTTACTTTCTGCTCAAGAAATTCCACACGATGTTGCAGATCCAGAATTTTGTCGTCTTTGCGGGCTAATAAATAGCTGGCAAGAAAAAGGGCCAGGATGAATACAACGAATAGGATAGATATCATAAATGATCAATAATTGGCCATTGTGGAAGTTTTGAATATGGACCAGGTATTTGAAAAAAACCAAATAGCCCCGGTATTACACGGTGCTATTTGGTCTTGATTTTCTCATGTTACCATTTTAGTCTACATAACCATGTACACCTGTTTCAGGTAT
>CANGOX010000037.1 GCA_947455605.1 Chitinophagaceae bacterium | reverse complement strand
CCTACACCAGGCGATCTGCCTGATTTTGCCGCTATCCAGCAAACTTTGGAAGGATTGGCATAGTGTGAATGGTCAATGGTGAATGGTGAGATAGGGGGGATCCTTACAAACCCATTCACCATTCACTATTGACAATTCACAACATTAACAGAATCAGCCCAAAACACTTTGTTTGCCCTGATTCTGAGGACGATATATGTTAAAATAGGGGCCGGTAATTTGTCTAAACCGGATAGATTGGGTACTTTAGTATAGAAATTTTAACATGAGAAAGGTCTACTTGTCCCTCTTAGTGGTATTTACGCTCATCATCAACAGTTATGTTGCTGATAGATCGGGCTATGCCGACTTTACGGATGACAGCACCAAACTCGCTCATTTCTTTCCCAACCCTGCCACCAGTTATATCAATTTCACTTTTGAAAAAACCGTTGATAAGACCTACTCATTGCAGGTGTATAATTTTATCGGCCGTAAGATGAATGAGGTCAGGATCAGTGATTCCAAGCTTACGATCAATCTGGATGATAATTATTTCCGTGGATTATATATTTACCAGCTCCGCGATCAAAGCGGAAGGATTGTGGAATCAGGAAAATTTCAGGTCAACAAATAATGTCAGTTTTTAAGTAAAAAGTTATCACAGGATCTCCCGATGGGGGATTTTTTATTGTCATTTATGAAGGATACTGTTATGAAATGTTTACAAAAAGGGTTCCCCGTATTGCTGATGCTGGTTTTGTTGGTTGACGTATCTGCACAATCGCCTAAACTTTATTCGGTATCACTCAAACAGGTAGCAGCCGTAAAAGCAAATGCAAAAAAAGATCCATTGATATTGAAGGATATTATTTCACTGTCAGCAAAGGCAGATCAATTGATGGATAAGAAGATCATATCTGTGGTTGAGAAAAAAGTAGCCACACCCTGCGGCAATCCGCATGAGTATATGAGTATGGCCGCATACTTCTGGCCCGATCCATCCAAACCCAATGGGATTCCTTATATCAGAAAAGACGGACAAAGAAATCCGGATAACGATAAAGTGACCGATCACAAAGGGTTTGACGACCTGATCAAGTATGTAACCACATTATCCTGGGCCTACTATTTTACGCAAAATGAAAGTTATGCGAAGAAAGGAACGGAACTGTGTAAGTTCTGGTTTATGGATACGGCCACGTATATGCTACCCAATCTGAACCATGGACAGGTGATCATGGGTATTGATACCGGGAGAGGCATTGGAATCATTGATATTCATCTAGTGCCTGAATTACTGGATGCGATCAGTATTCTGGAAACCTCAAAATCGATGAACAAAGAAACTGCGAAAGGGATTCATGATTGGTTTGAACAGTTTCTTGGTTGGTTACAAACCAGTAAGAACGGACAGGAAGAATATAAAACAAAGAATAACCATAAAACCTATTACGAAAATCTAACAGCTGCAATCGCTTTATTCTGTGGAAAAGAAGCGAAAGCAAAAGAGATCTTCCATAATGCAAAAGCACTGATGGCATCTCAGATAGAACCCGATGGTAAACAACCGCTGGAACTGGAGCGTACCAATGCATTATCGTATTCAACATTCCATTTGAAAGCATGGTTCATGTTAGCTACACAGGCTGAGAATCTGGGGATTGATCTCTGGCATTACCAGACTGCAGATGGACGTAGTATTCAGAAAGCCTTTGATTTTTTATTGCCTTATGCGATGGACAAAATTAAATTTGATTACCAGCAGATAGGCAAATACGAAGAGAAGGATCTGAATTATCTGCTAACCAGGGCTGCAGATAAATATTCGGATGCCAATTATAAAGTACGTGCAGCAAAATTGCAACAGTATGATACACCGCTGCAGAATCTGCTGTATAAATATTGAGTTGTAAGTATTAAGTTTTGTGTGAGATAATGATGCTTCTTATTGTTATTATCGTGTAGCGCTGATCCTCTGTTAAAAAATATTTCATTCTCAGCCTAAGATCTGCTTCCCATGTTCTCTGCGGAGAAAAACAACAGGAAAGGGTTGATGGCTATAATTCCGAAAACCATTCACCGCAGAGAACATGAGGACAGGGAGTTTACGCTGAGGTGTTTTAACCCTTACATCACTTTACGTATCACTAACTATTTATCCGTTACCTCTACGATCAGGAATTTCAGGTAATTGGTATTCTCCATTCCCCAGATAATCGGATGGTCGGCAGCCTGGTGCTGGAACACAACCTGCCGGATTTTTTTGCGTGCATCTTTTGCAGCAGCATCAATGGTTTGTAAGAATTGTTCAGGTGAAACCAGATTGGTACAACTGGAAGTAACCAGAAAACCACCGTTGCGTATCAGTTTCATTCCGCGCAGATTGATCTCTTTATAACCGGTTAATGCTTTCTGAATATTTTCGCGGCTCTTGGTAAATGCGGGTGGATCCAGCATTACCACATCGTATTGTCTTCCGTCTTTACCCCATTGTTTTAAAACATCAAATGCATTCACTGCTTCAAAACGACATATTTTTTCCAATCCATTGAGTGCTGCATTTTTATTGGCCTGTGCAACAGCGTTCTCTGAAATATCCAACCCTAAAACAGACTTAGCGCCATAATGGGCAGCATGTATTTCAAAAGTTCCGGTATAGGTAAATACGCCCAATACTTCTGCGTCCTTCACAATATGTTGTATGGCACGACGATTATCCTGCTGATCAAGAAAGTAACCTGTTTTTTGTCCGTTCTCTATATCTACCAGAAATTTCAAACCATTCTCGTTGATGATCACATTGGTATCAAACGGTGCAGTTAAAAAACCTTTGTGTTGGGGTAATCCTTCCAGTTCTCTTACCGGCACATCATTACGCTCATAAATACCCTTGGGAGAGAAAATGGTCTGTAATGATTTTACGATGGCATCCTTCCATTTATCTATACCCAATGAAAGGGTCTGGATCACAAAATAATCATTGAACTTATCAATGATCAGGGCCGGCATCTGATCTGCTTCGCCAAATACCAGGCGGCAATTTTCAGTATAGCCTATTTTCTTTCTGTATTCCCAGGCTTGTAAAATACGCTGATGGATAAATGCCTCGTCTACCGGCTCATGTTTTCGGGTAAGCAAACGCACCAGGATCTGCGATTTTGGGTTGATATAGCCCTTGCCTGCAAATTTCCCGTCCCCATAATATACTTCCACAATTTCTCCCCCCTCAACCGGTCCCTCTATCTTTTCTACCTCATTTCCATAGATCCAGGGGTGTCCGTTGGCAATTCTTGGGGCAATCTTTTTTCTGAGATACACTTTCGTCATCCGCCAAAGATAACGGGTTTGGGGTTTGGGGTTTGGAGTTTGGTGTTTGTTGTGAAACCGCCAAATAACTCCAAACTCCAAACCCCAAACCCCAAACTTGCCCTTTCTCCTGCCAATTTTTCCCTTTTCTTTGCCTCGGCAATATTTTTGACAGTATAGCTCAACAACGAAAGTTCTTCATGGAAGAGAAAGAAACGACCTAAAATCAAGAAATCATGGACACAATTAACGAAATGGACATTAATACTGACGAAAATGCAGCCGGTACCTCACATCTGAACGAACCGGTGGAAGAAGTATCTGAAACAGAGAAACTGCAGACCGAATTACAGGAGCAGAAAGACAAATACCTCCGTCTGATGGCTGAATTTGACAATTTCAGGCGTAGAACAGCTAAAGAAAGACTGGATCTGATCCAGACCGCCGGAAAAGACGTGATCGTTTCACTTCTTGATGTGCTGGACGACTGCGACCGTGCTGAAAAGCAATTAGCTACCAGTGATGATATTGCCCTGCAAAAAGAGGGGATACAGCTGGTGTTCAATAAACTGAGGTCTACGCTTCAGGCTAAGGGTATAAAAGCCATGGAAAGCATTGAAACTGATTTTGATGTGGAGAAGCATGAAGCCATTACCGAGATCCCGGCTCCAACAGAAGCATTGAAAGGAAAAGTAATGGATGAGATCGTAAAAGGATATTACCTGAATGATAAACTGATCCGCTTTGCGAAAGTGGTGGTAGGGAAATAAAACGTCAATATTATATAGCTATGGACCATGGTCCATGGACAATGGTCAATCAATAATCAATGGCAAAAAGAGATTTTTACGAAATACTGGGTGTAAGCAAGAATGCGAGCGCGGATGAAATTAAAAAAGCATACCGTAAAACAGCTATGCAGTTTCACCCCGACCGTAACCCGGGCGATAAAGCGGCAGAAGAGAAATTTAAAGAAGCAGCGGAAGCTTATGAGATCCTGAGTGATGATAATAAGAAAGCGAAGTACGACCGTTATGGACACCAGGCATTTGGTCCGGGTACACAAGGCGGCGCTGGCGCTTATGGGGGTGGGATGAATATGGACGATATCTTTAGCCAGTTTGGTGATATTTTTGGTGAGGACATGTTTGGCAATTTCTTTGGCGGTGGCGGAAGAAGAGGCGGTGGTGGAGGAAGCAGACCGCGCGGACAACGTGGAAGCAATCTTCGTATCAAATTAAAACTCACGTACGAAGAGATCGCAAAAGGGGTTGTAAAGAATGTAAAAGTTAAGAAACATGTAGGCTGTACCACCTGTGGTGGCAACGGAGCAAAAGATAAGAACAGTTTACAAACCTGCGGAACCTGTAATGGGAACGGACAGGTGCGTAAAGTGACCAGTACTTTTTTAGGACAGATGCAAACGGTAACCACCTGCCCAACCTGTAATGGAGAAGGTACAACGGTTACGGCTAAATGTCCGGCCTGTAAAGGTGAAGGAAGGGTTTATGGTGAAGAGACCATTAGTATTGAAATACCCGCAGGTGTGCAGGAAGGAATGCAGTTAAGTATGAGCGGAAAGGGTAATGCGGGTGAAAGAGGTGGGGCTCCGGGTGATCTGATCATTCAGATCGAAGAAGAACCACATGAGGATCTACATAGAGACGGATTGAATGTAGCTTATGATCTGCACATTTCTATTCCGGATGCAGCTTTTGGTACACAGGTGGAAGTGCCTACGATCGATGGCCGAGCCAAAATAAAAATTCCAGCAGGTACACAAAGCGGTAAGATCTTCCGATTAAAAGGAAAGGGATTCCCGGAAGTACAGGGATACAGCAAAGGTGATCAGTTGATCTACGTGAATATATGGACACCGCAACACCTGAGTTCTGAAGAAAAAGAAATACTGGAAAAACTAAGCAAGAGCGAAAATTTTAAACCACATCCCAACAAAGGGGATAAAGGATTTTTTGATCGCCTGAGAGATGCGTTCAGTTAGTCTTTTGTTTTTCTTTTCTTTTTTGGAGGTGTATAAATCTTGATGGCTTTTTCAATGAGGCTGATAAATTCTTTTTGATGTGAATCATTCAGGTCAACAGCTGTTTTGGCTAAGGTCAATACATCTTCCGGTTGATAGCCTTTTACATACTCCGATTTTTTGAGAACAGAACCCAGCATAGCCACAGCTGCGGCAAACCGATAACCCGGTTCCGCATGCTCAATATTTTCCGGTTCATACAATGCGGTAAATAACTGTTTGATCACTTTGTCTTTTTCCGGTTGCTTATATTGAAGTGAGATAGTAGCAAAGGAGTGATGCCGGAATGCAGAATCTTTCTTTTGTGGTAACACTTCAAAAATGCCCATCATACTATGGCCGCTGCCCACTTCACCACCTTCAAGTTCACTGGTGCTGTCGGCGATCGCATTTTTCTTATTATCAAATCCGATCAGGCGATATTCCTTCACAACCTTAGGATCGAAATTGATCTTGAGAAAAGCATTGTTGGCTACAGCATATAATGTTTGTGTGAATTCCGTTACCAGTATTTTCTGTGCTTCCTGTAAATTGTCAATGTATGCAAAATTACCATTGCCTTTTTTAGATAAGGTTTCCAGTTTACTGTCTTTATAATTACCCATTCCTACGCCCAGGCAGGTAAGATAGATACCGGTTTGTTTATATCCGATGATCATCTCTTCCAGTTCCTTTTCAGTAGTTTGCCCGATATTGAAATCACCATCGGTGGCCAGTATCACACGGTTATTTCCTTTTGGGATATAGGATCTTTTTGCCAGATCATAAGCAATGCGGATTGCCCCTTCACCGGGTGTATCGCCACTGGCTACGAGTGAATCAATCACTTCATTGATCCGTTTTTTTTGTTGGCCACTTGTAGGCGGCAGGGCAACACCCACTCCGCCACCATAGGTTACAATGGTGATCGTGTCCTGTTCCCTAAGGTTCTCTGTTAATAATTTAAAAGCGGATTGTAATAAGGGTAAACGATTGGGCTTGTCCATTGATCCGGAAATATCGATCAGGAAAACAAGATTGGAAGGAGGGATACTGTCGAGGTTGAGTTTTGGAGCCGTTATATTTAAGAACAAAAGTTGATGATCGGGTTCCCATGGGCAGGAAGTTACGCTTGTACGGCAATTGAATTGTGATCGGGATATTCTTTCATCAGGGCTCGTAAAATTGAAATAATTCAACATTTCTTCAATGCGCACCGCATCAGTTGGAACGATCATTTCATTACTGAGAAAACGACGGATATTGCTATAAGAAGCTTTGTCTACATTCAGTGCAAAACCGGTTTCCGGAAATTGATGTGCATCAATAAATTCATTTTCTATCAGACTGTTATAACTCTCACCCAATACCGACGGCATCATAGAAAATTTTGCTCTCCGGTTCGTGGTGGCAGAAGATAATTTACCTGTATACAAGTGTGCGGTAGATGGCAACATCTTCAATATAAAGGATTGATACTTCTTTATATCAATTACCGTGCGCAATGTTTCATATCCATCCTTTGATAAATTGATCGTATCGCTAATGTGAGAAACAGAGATCCCGAAATTGCCTTCTCTGCCACTGTAATAAGGAAAGGCGCCGAGTGATGAAAGATGGATCTTTACCCCTTCCAGTAATTTACCACGATCATCTTTGATCTCTCCACGCAGGTAGTACTGAGCAAGGCCCGGGTGCATGGCAAGTAATGATAGCAAAACCCAAATGAGCTTCTTCATTTGGCAAGGAGATTTGTATCAAGATAACGCAGAAAGCAGGTAGTTGTGTATCACTGCCACATTATTAGCAGAATTTTAGGCATCAGCACCTTCTTCCAGCTGATATAATTCGCGGATATTTCTGCCCAGACCGTCATAATCCAGCCCATAGCCCAACACAAATTTGTTAGGGATAGAAAAACAACAATAATCGATATTGATAGGGAACTGGGTAGCTTCCGGTTTATGCAGTAAGATGGCCACTTTAAGAGAAGCAGGATGCTGGTTTCGTAATTGCGGCAGGAATTCATTCATGGTCTTGCCGGTATCAATGATGTCTTCCAGGATCACTACATGACGGTCTGTAATATCTGTATCCAACCCGATAGCAGTGATCACATGACCTGTTGATTTGGTTCCTTTATAGGATGCCAGTTTAATAAAACAGATCTCTGCTTCTATCGAAAGATATTTGAACAGGTCTGATGCAAACATGAAGGATCCGTTAAGAATGGCAATGAAAAGCGGTTTCTTGCCGGCATAGTCCTTATCCAGTTCCGCAGCCAGTTCTTTTACTTTTTCAAGAATGATGGATTCAGGTAAATAGGGTACAAATGTTTTATCGTGGACCTTGATCACAGACATGTAGACGGTATTTGCTAGGTAAACTAATGAAAATTATTTAGGCGAAGAAGATTTTAAAGGTTGTATTGTAGAAAATACCATTGGTTTCAAATAAAGCTTATCACCGGTTGCAACAGTGGCACCCTTGCTCAAACGGTTGTACTCGAGCAGATTCTCTAAACGCAGGCCTTCTGCCTGACTGATCGCATGTAGTGTTTCTCCCGCCTGTACAAGGTGAAAATCATTAATGCCTTTCTTCATTTTTTTCTCGATAAAGATCAGACGGTCGCTATCGGCAATATCCATTTCTGAAAGATCATTATACTCCAGCAGTTTACTGAATGCAATATCAAACTGGTTGGCAAGGGCCAGCAAAGAAGTGCCTTCCTGCACAAAGAGCACTTTCGAATGATTGATGGTAAATACACCTTGCGGATAGCTTACCGGTTTATTGTTGAGTATGGATACAGTTTCGGGATTATCTGTCTTTGTTGAAACGGGTTCTTTTACAGTTGTAATTTCCTTTACAGGGGTTTCTGAAATCTGATTTGATTTTTCGATAGCCGGTTGAGAAAGAGTAGTGGTAACCCTGTTGGATGCGCCACCATTCTTCTTTCTGTCCATTGCCAGTAAACTATACTGTTGCAGATCATAATCATGGATCACTTTCATTAATTTCTGCGGATAGGTTGAACTGGTCGCATAGCCTGCTTTTTTTAATCCTTTTGCCCAGCCATCATAATCGGTGGGGTCTATCTGAAAAAGAAAAGCATAGTTGGGGCGGTTGCGTAAAAATTCAGAATGGTCCTTATAAGAATCTTCAACAGTAGGATACACACGAAAGCATTCTGCTTTCTCATCATCATCATGATAAGTTCTTGCGCCTGTCCATTCGGTTTTGCATTTAATGCCAAAATGGTTGTTGGAAGTTTTTGCCAGATCACTTTCACCCGATTGTGATTCGAGTATGCCCTGGGCCAATGTAATAGAAGCAGGAATGCCCGTGCGGATCATCTCTGTCATGGCAAGTTCTTTGTAGGTTTCAATATATGCCTGCGCTTTTTCTTTCTGGGCCTGTACAGAAACAACTACCAGAAGGCATACACTGAAAATTATTTTTTTCATCATCATTTCTTTTTGATCAGGAGCACTCCGTCCCTGATGGTCAATAATACCTGTTCTGTGCGCAGATCATTCATCACATGTTCATTAAAGGCCTGAATGGCTTTCGCGTTTTTTCCGGTAAGGGGTTCATTCAACACTTCTCCGTGAAACAATACATTATCTGCCAGAATAATGCCCCTGTCACTTAACCGCGGCACGATCAATTCGTAATAATCGATATAAGAAACCTTATCAGCATCTATAAAAACCAGGTCCCATGCATTATCCAATGTTGGAATGATCTCCCTTGCATCGCCAAGGTGCAAATGTATTTGCTTATTCTTATCTGATCTGCTAAAATTTGCCCGGGATGTGGCCGCATCTTCTTCCCGTAATTCTAAAGTATGCAGTTCTCCATCTGCTGCCAGACCTTCTGCCAGACATAAGGCACTGTACCCCGTAAAGGTCCCTATCTCTAAAACGTATCTTGGCCGGAGAATATTACTGATAAAGGAAAGAAACCGCCCCTGAACATGTCCGCTCAGCATATGCGCATGTGGGTGATTTTGCAGCGTATGGGTATTGATCTCAGCCAGCAACCCATCTTCCGGCGAAGTAAAACGCCCTGCATAAGCTTCCACTAACTGATGAATCAATTCCATCTGCAAATATAACAAAGAAGCGGTTAGCTGCCGGCTTTTAGCCATTAGCGACAGTATTCAATTTCAAAATCCCGAAATTCCAAAATTTCAAAATCGTCTACAGTCTCGCTGCATCCGAAGGCTTCGAGATCAGCCATAATCCGATGAAAGTGAGCAGTCCGTTTATTATGAGTAATTCAAGACCCAGTTCAAAGGAACCGAATAATTCTTTCTGGTATTTGTCCATTACAAAACAGATCAGGGGTGCTGCAATGCAGATAAAAGGAACCAGTTTGTCTTTTACAGAACGCCTCATTAGAATACCAAAGGTGAACAAGCCCAGGAGTGGTCCATAAGTGAAGGAAGCTACTTTTAAGATCACACCGATCATACTCGGATTACTGATCCATTTGAATACCATCACAAAAACAAGGAAGATAGCAGCAAAAGAAAGGTGTACACGCTGTCTCATTTTTTTCTTCTGCGCATCGGTAAGATCTGTCCTGCGTTGCATGCCAATGATATCAATACAAAAAGTAGAAGTCAATGCAGTGATCGCACCATCCGCACTGGGGAATAAGGCAGAGATCAAGGCAATGATAAAGATAACTGATACAAATGGTGGCATATGTTCCAGCGCAATGGCCGGGAATAATTTATCGCCGGTAGCGGGAATATTCAGTTGTGCCGCATACAGGTAAAGCAATCCACCGAGGAAGAGGAAGATCAGGATCACACTCATGAGTACAATGGACATCGAGATCACATTCTTTTGCGAATCTTTCAGTGTTTTTACTGAGATATTCTTTTGCATCATTTCCTGGTCCATGCCCGTCATGGTAATGGTGATGAATGCGCCCGCCAGTACCTGTTTTACAAAGAATAATTTACTGTTAGGATTGGTAAAGAAGATCTGAGAATAGCCTTTATCATGCATCTGCTGCAGACTTTCTCCAAGACCGAGATGTAAATTGCTTAGGATATAGATAACACAGATCACCAGACCCAATAACATACAGGTGGTCTGCAAAGTATCGGTCCATACAATGGTCTTAACCCCGCCTTCAAACGTATACAAAAGGATCATCACCAGGATGATCAGGGTAGTGGCCCAGAATGGAATGTTGAAACTGTTCAGGATAGCATCCTGTAAAATATTTACAACCAGGTATAAACGGGCAGTAGCCCCCAGTGTTCTGGACAGAATAAAGAAACCAGCCCCCGTTTTATAAGAGGTAAAACCCAAACGGTTATTCAGGTAATTATAAATGGAAGTAAGGTTAAGCCGGTAATAGAGGGGAAGTAATACATAGGCGATCACAACATAACCTACCAGGTAGCCCAGTGTAACCTGAAAATAAGCAAAGGATTCTTTTGCTACTGCGCCGGGAACACTTACAAATGTTACACCGCTCAAGGAAGTGCCCACCATCCCAAAAGCCACCAGCATCCAGTTACTGCTTTTGTTGCCGATAAAAAAGGATTCGTTGGTGCTGTTTCTGCCGGTATACCAGGCTACGCCCAGCAGGATCAGAAAATAAGCGATCACAAAACTGAAAAGCAATACTGGCGACATAGGGGGTAATTAAACCGTTAATAATAGGAAATCGAAAAGTAGTAAAAATATTTCACCTATTTTGCCTTCTGTAAAACCAATTTATGGAGGTGAAAAGTATCGCTGTTTTCTGTGGCTCCAAAAGCGGCGCCAATCCACTGTATGTGCAGCATGCAGCAGAACTGGGCAGGTTAATGGCCGGAAAGGGGATCGTAATGGTATATGGTGGTGGTAATAAAGGAATGATGGGTGCGGTTGCCAATAGTGCCATGGAGCATGGCTGTAAAGTGATCGGAGTGATTCCGGAAATATTATTGCAATGGGAGGCCCAGCATACCGGAATTACCGATCTGGTAATCGTTGCGGATATGCATATCCGGAAAAAGAAAATGTACGAATTATGTGATGCCGCCATTATTTTGCCCGGCGGTAACGGCACACTGGATGAATTGTTTGAAATGCTTACCTGGAACACGTTGAATATCCACGATAAAAAAATCATCCTGCTGAATACAGCAGGTTTTTACGATCATTTGATCGCACATATTGATACCATGAGTACGGAAGGATTTCTGTATACAGACTGGAGAGAAAGGCTGATCGTTTGTGATGATCCCCGATTAGCTATCTCCGCGCTGGTTTAAGGTACATGCCAAAGCCCGCGCGGAATACAGGCAAGGGATCATTGTACTGATCGCGGTAAGGCGAATTCTTATTCTGTAATACATCCAGCATCAGGGTAAAATAAGAATAGTGGCTGCCTAGTATCCTTGTTCCGTAGCCCACACCTACTAATAAACTTTCTGCACGATAATTATAAGTGCCGGTTTGTCCGCTCAGTACATCTTTTTGCGAAGAGCTTATCCAATTGTATTCCGGTTGAATCTGAAAGTGTAAGAAGTTGAGAGGCCAAACCCGTAAGAAAGTTCCGCCTCCATAGTTAAAATTGCGTAGGCGGATACTGCTGTATTCAGAAGCATTCTGTGAAAAATAGTTGATGTTCAGCGCCACACCCGCATCCAGCCAGGAAGTAATGCTGTAGCCTACCTCCGGATTCAATCCCACGTTAAACGAACGGTTGGTAAGACCCAGGTTCAATCCGGTACCTAAAAAGATATTCTCTTTTTTAAAACCACCGGTTGGCCTGTCAACCTCATTGTTCTGCGCATAGGTGCTGAGTGAAATGAAAATAAGCAGAAAGGGGATAAGGATCTTCAGGGTCTTCATGAGCTGTATTTGTTGCAAACCTACTTGTTTAAAAATGCTGTTTTTTTCTAAGAGATATAAAATATTGTTAGAATATGATATCCCCCTTTACCAACGGGCTTTTCCGACGAATATTTATGTAAAAATACTGGCTTAGCGGCATAACATGCCTATAAACCCTGTGTTTCATGGTATTTTTTTATAAATCATCCAAAAAAACACGGTATCCCGGAAATCCCGTTCAGAACCCGTTTTATTCTTTTGAGATATTTCAAGGAATGGCCCGAAACATTAATAATTTCTAACGTGTAAGAAACACACCAAAAAATGGGCGAAACGGTTAAACAATTACTTTTGTTCTTCTAACTAACGTTTGTTCGTTTATGATCACAGAAACCATGATGATTCCAAAGAAACCATTACCTGGATTTAGCCCTTCTGACAACTTTACCCTGCATTATCAATTAACACCTACCGAACTCACTGAACAGACCATCTGGCGCGGACAGGGGGTATTAAACGATACGGGTGCCTTATGCATACAAACAGGTGAGTTTACCGGCAGAAGTCCGAAAGACAAATTCATTGTAAAAGATGCGATCACTGCAGAAGCGGTTGACTGGAACAACTTTAATATTCCTGTTGATGAGAAGCATTTTTTGTCACTCAGAAAAAAATTGCTCGATTATCTTGGTAAAAAAGAGGAGATCTGGGTTCGTGATGCCTATGCCTGTGCCGATGCAAATTACCGGCTCAATATCCGTGTGATCAATGAAAATCCATGGAGTAATCTGTTTGCCTATAATATGTTTCTTCGTCCGGAAGAAAAAGAACTGGAAAATTTTGAACCTGAATGGCATATCATTCAGGCCCCCGGTTTTAAAGCAGATCCTTTGGTTGACGGAACCCGTCAGCACAATTTTGCGATGATCTCTTTCACACATAAGACCATACTGATTGGTGGTACCGGTTATACCGGTGAGATCAAGAAAGGGATCTTCAGTGTTTTGAATTTTATACTGCCGCATACACGCAACGTGTTAAGTATGCATTGCAGCGCAAACATGGGCGCAGCGGGCGATGTAGCCGTTTTCTTTGGATTGAGCGGAACAGGAAAAACAACCTTGAGTGCCGATCCTGAACGTAAATTAATTGGTGATGATGAGCATGGTTGGGATGATGCATCTGTTTTCAATTTTGAAGGTGGCTGTTATGCCAAGACCATTGATCTGAGCGAAGAGAAAGAACCCGAGATATTCCATGCCATCAAACCCGGAGCGCTGGTTGAGAATATTCATTTCATGCATGGCTCTCATAAGATCGACTTCAGCAGCAAAGCCATTACCGAAAATACAAGGGTGAGTTATCCGTTGAATTATATCAGCAATGCATTGGAGCCCAGTATTGGCGGGTTGCCGAAAAATATATTCTTTCTGACCTGCGATGCGTATGGCATTTTACCACCGATCAGTAAGTTAACGCCAGGACAGGCCATGTACCAGTTCATCAGCGGTTACACGGCAAAAGTTGCAGGAACAGAAGCAGGGGTTACAGAACCCAAATCAACTTTTAGTGCTTGTTTTGGTGCACCCTTTTTACCCTTACATCCGGGTAAATATGCCGAGATGCTGGGAGAGAAGATGCGTAAACACCAGGTAAATGTTTGGATGATCAATACCGGCTGGAGCGGTGGGCCTTATGGCATTGGCAACCGGATGAAACTGAGTTATACCCGTGCCATGATCACTGCCGCCTTAAAAGGGGAGCTGGAATATGTTGAATACGATGCCCATCCGGTTTTTGGGGTGTTGATGCCGGCCACCTGTACGGGTGTGCCAAAAGAAATTTTAAACCCACGCAGCACTTGGGCCGATACTGCTGCCTATGATGCCAAATCGAGGGATCTTGCCAGGGAATTTGTACAAAATTTCGAAAAATACGCTTCCGGCGTAACTGATGAGATCCTGAGGGCCGCACCCAAATCTAACTAACTGCTTACGTTCCGATATAATGGGGCAAAACTGGTCTCTTCGATTGCTTGTCTGTTACAAGAAACGCCACCTGAATAGGGTGGCGTTTTCTTGTAGGGGATATTGGATTTTAAAACAACTTTCGTGAACCGGCCATTTTTACTGGCTTGCGTAAAAGTTCTCCTTTTTCTTTTTTCGGGTTAATTAAGGAATAAGGTCCCGGATATTTGGCGTAAATAATGTGTTCTGGATCAAATCGTGGTCTGCCCCATCCTCTACATTTCCTCTAAAATCAGGCGCTTTTCACGATACTTCTTTGCTTTAATAAATGTATTAGCCTTTTCTCGAACTGCCAATAGGGGCAAGCCCCCTAATTTTTGGTTGAAGAGGCAATTCTCATTTCATGGAATTGTTTTTTGATATATCTGTGTAAATGATATATTTGGAGGCACTTGTATCTTTAACCGGAGCGACTAGCCCCCCAAAAGTCAATCTTAAAATCAGTATGATAAAGATCATAGCGGTGGATGATTACCTGGCCACACTAAACCGGATCACTCATCACATCAACCGCTTAAAAGGATATGAGATGCTGGCTACCGCTAATGATGGGTATGAGCTGATCAAATTCTGCAACCAGCAAAAAGTCTTACCTGATATCGTATTACTGGACGTATTGATGCCCAAACTGGATGGGGTGTCTACCATGGAATACCTCAATACCTATTTCCCAAGTATTAAAGTGATCGCCGTTTCTTCCTTTGAAATTGAAGATGTGATCATCGATATGCTGGCCTGCGGTGCCTGGGGGTATGTATTCAAAGACAAGGGGCTGGATATCCTCACACAGGCACTTGAGTCGGTAGCTGCCGGCGTACCCTTTGTTGACCCAAGACTATTTTTTGATCTCTCTCAGAGAGAATCCCTCATTCAAAAAAGACAGGAATCCAGACAGGCCATTTTTCAGCAATTTGGTTTAAGTGCCCGTGAAAAGGAACTGATTGGGCTGATTGTATCCAATATGGATTATACGGAAATAGGTGAACTCCTGAATGTGGCACCCAAGACCATCGAGAACACCATTTCAGCAATCAATCATAAAATGGGTGTATCGGGTGGAAGACCGGGATTGCTGATGCATTCCATCAGGCTTGGTTTAACCAAAATGATGAACTTGCGATCAGCGAGGGAATAGGTATGATAGAATGATAGCATGAGTGAATGATAGAATGGTTTTCACTTCATCATTCAATATTTCCCGCCTGGCGGAATTCAATATTCGATATGCTTACGGTTAGAATAACCCAAACAAAGTGCTGTCTATCTTGCTGATAATATCTCCGAAATGTTCTTCACTTTCAGCAAATTTATTCTTATCGCAATCGATCACTAATAAAGGGCCTTCTTTATAGCTATCGATCCATTTATTGTAATGTTCGTTGAGGCGTTTTAAATAATCGAGCCGGATATTCTCTTCGTATTCTCTTCCACGTTTCTGGATCTGTGATACCAGGGTTGGAACGGATGCTTTCAGGTAGATCAAAAGATCCGGTGGCTGCACCATGGTTTTTAAGGTCTGAAAGAAAAGATAGTAATTATCAAAATCTCTTTTGCTCATCAATCCCATTTCATGAAGATTGGGAGCAAAGATGTTGGCATCTTCATAAATGGTTCTGTCCTGTATCACCGTTTCTGTTCCGTGGTGTATTTCCAGTAATTGATTCAGGCGGCTGTTCAGAAAGAAGATCTGCAGGTTAAAACTCCAGCGGGGCATATCCTCATAAAAATCCATGAGGTAGGGGTTATGGTCCACATCTTCAAATTGTGGGATCCAGCGGTAATGCTTGCTCAGCATCTCTGTCAAAGTGGTCTTTCCCGCGCCGATATTCCCGGCTACTGCTATGTGTTTTGGTTTCTTTGCTTTTGCCATAAGGATGAAAGTACGAAATACGGGGTTTGAAGTATGATTGAGGGGAACTTTTTTTTGTTCATGGTCCATGGTCCATAGTCCATGGTAGTTCTGGAAAGGTTTTTACTATGGACTATGGTCTAATAAACCATGGACCAACTAGACATAGTTCATCCCGATGGCCTGCCTAACCAGTTTCAGTGTTTCTGAGGCACTGGCACGGGCTTTATCGGCTCCCTGTTGTATGATCTTACCCAATAAAGGTTTATTGTTTTGTATATCGGCCGCTTTTTCGCGGATGGGCTGAATGAATTTTGCCATATCCTCGGCCAGCTGTTTTTTCATATCACCATATCGTATAATACAATTGCCGGTGCTGCTGGCATTGAAATCGTCCTCGAATTTTTTGGCAGTATCGGCAGCACTTACCAATTTCATTAACGTAAACAGGTTCCTGATATAATCCGGCATAACAGCATTGGTTTCTGCCGGCCCCTGGTCTGTTTTGGCTTTCATGATCTTTTTTCGGATACTCTCATCATCATCGGCCAGATAGAGGGTGGCGAGTTGATTTTCGCTTTTGCTCATTTTCCCGGTTCCGTCAAGACTCATGATCCTCACCAGTTCACTATCATAGTTGAAGGCATACGGTAAGGGTAATACTTCGCCATAGCGGTAATTAAAACGCTCAGCAAAATTTCTCGCCATTTCAAGGTGTTGCTCCTGGTCTTTGCCCACCGGCACTTTTACGGCACGGTGTATCAATATATCGGCAGCCTGTAAAACAGGGTAGGTTAATAAACCGGCATTCACATTCTCCGGGTTTAAGCGAACTTTTTCTTTAAAGGTCACCGTCTTTTCCAGTTCACCTTTATACGCCAGCATATTCAGGTATAAATAGAGTTCTGCAATTTCAGGCACATCACTCTGAATATATAAAGCTACTTTTTCAGGATCCAGTCCGCAGGCAATATTTTCTGCGATCACACGGTGAACACTGTTCTGTAATTCTTTGGTATCAGGATGGGTGGTAAGACTATGCCAGTTAGCTACAAAAAAATAACAGTTAAAATCATCCTGCATACGCACATAATTGCGCATCGCACCAAAATAATTGCCCAGGTGCAGAAAACCTGTTGGGCGTATACCACTAAGAACCACCTCTTTTTCCATGGGGGCGAAGATAAGATTAGTCCATAGTCCATAGTCAATGGTCCATGGCTTTTTTTGAATTATCGCAATTATACCGGGTAAAAATGGCAAATAGGTTAAATATGAAATGGAGTAAGGATATTTGGGGGCAATTAGACAATTTGAAAATGAGTTAATTTGAAAATTTGAAAATGACGGCCTGGGCAATACCTGATAAACCAGTAAACCAATAAACCAATCAACCAACCATCCTCGATATTATCCTCCCCGATCGAATACCTGAAAGGTGTGGGGCCTCTGCGTGGGGATATGTTGAAGAAGGAATTGTCCATTTTCACCTTTGCGGATCTGCTGGAACTGTTTCCTAACCGGCATATTGACAAGACTAAGGTGAATAAGATAAGGGAGATCGGGCCGCAAACAGATTTTATACAGGTAGCCGGTACCCTGGTAAGTTATGAAATGGTGGGTTCGGGAAGGGGAAAAAGACTGGTGGCACAATTGAGAGATTCTTCCGGTATGCTGGAATTGGCCTGGTTTCAGGGGATCAATTGGGTGATCAAAGGATTGCATGTGGGCAGCGATTATCTGGTGTTTGGAAAGACCGGATTCTTTAACGGTAAGCCGCAGATCGTTCATCCCGAAATAGAAGTATTTGTTCCCGCCAATGCTGATGGAAAGAATTTTCTGGAACCCGTTTATCCCAGCACAGAAAAACTCAAAGCCCGTTCACTGAATGGCAGACAGATCGGTAAGCTCACATTTGCCTTGCTTTCTCAGATAAAACCGCATGATATTGTTGAAAATATTCCGCAATATCTATTAGACAAGCTGAAGCTGATGAACCGGTATGATGCGTATTGTAATATTCATTTCCCAACATCAACCGAATTGTATGAGCAGGCGATGAAGCGGTTGAAGTTTGAAGAATTGTTCATTGCACAGGTAAGATTGAACCTGGTTCGTTTGCAAAGGCATAAAGTAAGCAGGGGAGTGGTATTTGAAAAAGTGGGAGAATATTTTAATACACTCTATTCAAAATATCTGCCCTTCGAATTAACGGGTGTGCAGAAAAGAGTGATCAAAGAGATCAGAACAGACACAGGCCGCGGTCACCAGATGAACCGTTTATTACAGGGCGATGTGGGCAGTGGAAAAACCATTGTTGCTTTATTAAGCATGTTACTGGCTGCTGATAACGGTTACCAAAGCTGTTTGATGGCACCCACAGAAATATTGGCACAACAGCATTTTACTGGTTTGAGTGAATTACTCAAAGAAATGCCTGTTGAAATTGCTTTGCTCACCGGCAGCACCAAAACAAAAGAAAGAAAAAGAATATTGCAGGGATTGATCGATGATACGATCCACATGGTAGTGGGCACGCATGCAGTAATTGAAGATGTGGTTCAGTTTAAGAGTCTCGGTTTAGTGATCGTGGATGAGCAGCACCGTTTTGGTGTGGCACAAAGGGCCAAACTTTGGGAAAAAGCGGTTGTTCCGCCACATGTACTGGTGATGACGGCTACCCCAATTCCACGAACCCTGGCTATGACGGCCTATGGCGATCTGGATTATAGTGTGATGGATGAATTGCCACCGGGCAGGCAACCGATCACTACCGTTCACCGTTACGAAACCGCCAGGGGGAAAGTGATGGATTTTGTGCGGTCTGAGATCGATAAGGGCCGGCAGGCATATTTTATCTATCCCTTGATCGAAGAAAGTGAAAAGATGAGCTATGAGGATCTGATGCAGGGATATGAACAGGTAAAAAGTTTCTTTCCCGAGCCCAAATGGAGGATCAGCATGGTGCATGGCCGGCAACCGGCAGAACAGAAAGAAACCAATATGCAGCGTTTTGTTAGTGGGGATACACAGATCATGGTAAGCACCACGGTTATTGAAGTAGGGGTAAATGTGCCTAATGCCTCGGTAATGGTGATAGAAAGTTCTGAGAAATTTGGTTTATCGCAGCTCCACCAGCTACGCGGCAGGGTGGGAAGAGGCAAAGAAAAAAGCTTTTGCATTTTATTAACGGCCGCTTCAGCCAGCAAAGATGCCAGAGAACGTATCAAGATACTATGCGCCACCAACGACGGTTTTGTGATCGCTGAAAAGGACCTGGAACTTCGGGGTCCGGGAGATATTGAAGGAACCCGTCAAAGCGGGGCATTGAACTTTAAGATTGCCATTATTGTTAATGATAAAGACATTTTGGAAGTAGCCAGAAATGAAGCAGAAAAACTGGTGGATGAAGATGTGGAATTAAGTCTGGCAAAGAATTTGCCGTTAAAAAGCTTTCTACATTCACAGAAAAGCAGGAATGGGTGGGGGAAGATATCGTGAGTCGTGAGTCGTGAGTCGTGAGTCGTGAGTCGTGAGTCGTGAGTCGTGAGTCGTGAGTCGTGAGTCGTGAGTCGTGAGTCGTGAGTCGTGAGTCGTGAGTAAACTTTGTTCTTTTCGCAAATTACTCACTACTGACTACTCACCACTCACTATTTCAACAATAGTTTAACAGCATTTATCACAATAAACAGAACTTTAGGGAAGGCATCGACGTATATTATCGTAACTTTTAAAAAAATCATTTGGGCTTTATTAAAACGATAGGGAGGATTGCTGTTTTGGTATTGGTGTGTTCGAATGCCTTTGCACAGAATTATCTTGAATTTATCGAAAACAAAGGGCAGTGGGATCCGAAAATAAAATTCAAGGGGGAAATGAGTGCAGGTTCTTTTGTACTGCAATCAACCGGTTACCGTGTTGTATTATATGATCCCAATGATCTGAATAAGATCAGAGAATCCATTCATCCGCATCCGGATAATACGGGCTTGCAAAAGCAGGTTACCGCAACCGATATTCCATCCAATACGATCGGGCAGGGTAATGGCGGAGGATCAGCTACTGTTTTGCATGGACATGTATATGAAATGCGTTTTTTGAATGCGAATAAAAATCCCAGTATCATTCCTGACAAACCACTGCCCACCTATTCCAATTATTTTATCGGCAACGATTCCACCAAATGGGCGGGTGATTGCAAAACTTTTTCTGCGGTTACCTATCAGAATGTGTATCCTGATATAGATGTGCGTTACTACACATCAAACGGAATGTTGAAATATGATTTTATTGTGCATCCCGGCGGAGATGTTTCCAATATTGCCATGTATTTTGACGGAGCAGATAATCTGAAAGTAAAGGATGGGGCATTGCATATCAAGACATCTGTTGATGAAGTAAAAGAATTGTCGCCCTATACTTACCAGCTTGCAGAGAATGGCCGTAAAGAAATCCCCTGCAGTTTTGACCTGAAAGGAAATATACTCAGATTCAGACTGGAAGGAAATTATTCCAGAACATCCACATTGGTTATCGATCCGTCAGTGATCTTTTCTACGTTTACGGGAAGCACTGCCGATAACTGGGGGTATACTGCCACCTATGATGGGAAAGGAAATTTTTATGCAGGAGGTATTGTATTCTCCAAAGGGAATTTTCCAACCAGTAATGGTGCTTTCCAACAAACTTATCAGGGAGGTGGTACCACGGGCGAAGGTGGTGGATTTGATATGGCGATTTTTAAATTTGATCCAACCGGTGCTAACCGTGTATATGCAACCTATCTGGGTGGTACAACGGGTAATGAACAGCCGCATAGTTTAGTGGTAGATGGTGCTGGCAATCTGGTGATTGCGGGCAGAACCACTTCTCCCGATTATCCTACCAAAGGAGCACTGTTGAAGTATGGGCCATTAGGCGGTTTATGGGATATGGTGCTGACCAAATTAAATGCAACAGGAACCGCTTTGATCGGCTCACTCAAAATAGGCGGCAAGGGAGATGATGGTGTGAATATCAAACACAAATATTCAGCTCCCGGTCCTGAATCCATCGACAGAAATTATGGTGATGATGCAAGAAGTGAAGTGATATTGGATGGTGCAGGAAATATTTATTTTGCCTCTTGTACGCAATCTCCCGACTTTCCAACTACTGCTGCATCCGCACAAACCACGCTGGGTGGTGCCAATACTGTGGGCAGGTCGCAGGATGCTGTGATCATGAAGTTCGCACCGGATCTTTCCTCCATATTATTCAGTGTGCTGGTTGGCGGTAATGATGATGACGCGGCTTTTGTGCTCGCGATCAATCCGCTTACGAATAATTTATTTGTAGCTGGCGCCACCGCCAGTAAAGATTTTCCGGGTAATAAGGCAGGCGTAAAATACGGAACTTTTCAGGGAGGTCTATGCGATGGATTTGTTTCGGAGTATACCGCTAACGGAACTCTTATTCGTAATGGATTTTTTGGCACATCCGGTAATGATATTATTTATGGAATTCAATTTGATAAATTCGGGTTCCCCTATATTGCAGGAACCACAACCGGAGTATGGCCTGTTACCAATGCCCCTTTCAGTCAGGCAGGCGGAAAACAATTTATTGCCAAACTGAAACCCGATCTTTCCGATTATGTATACTCCACTGTATTCGGATCGGGCTCATCCAATCCGAATATTTCTCCCACTGCATTTCTGGTAGACAGGTGTGAGAACGTGTATGTATCCGGATGGGGAGGAACCACCAATACGCAGGAAGGTTTTCCCAACAGCGGCACGAGTGGTCTTTCTGTAACATCGGATGCTTATCAGAAAACATCCGATAACAGTGATTTTTATTTTTTCGTTCTTGAGAAAAATGCTGCTTCTCAATTGTATGGCAGTTTCTTCGGACAAACCGGTGGATTTGGAGAGCATGTAGATGGCGGTACCAGCCGCTTCGACAGAAATGGCGTGATCTATCAATCGGTATGTGCTAATTGCAGTACTCCCAAACCAACTTTTCCAAGTACACCCGGTGTATGGTCATCGTTTAATGCATCACAGGGTTGTAACCTGGCTGCCATCAAAATCGCATTTAATCTGGCTGGTATTGGCGCAGGTGTGCAGGCAACAGCAAATGGCCGGATAAGAGATACGGCAGGCTGTGTTCCTTTGGTAGTTGATTTTAACGATACACTGGCCATGGGTAAAACCTATATCTGGGATTTTAATGATGGTTCTGCACAGGTAACTACCAATACACCTTCTACATCGCATACATTCAATACGGTAGGACTTTACCGGGTTAGACTGATTTCGGTAGATTCTTCTACCTGTAATATTTCAGATACTTCATTTGTAACTATGCGTGTAAGAAATGATAGGGCAGGACTGGCATTTACGGCTACGAAATTGCCACCCTGTATCTCTCTCACTTATCAATTCACGAATAATTCAGTTGCCATCAAACCCTTCTCAGCTAACAGTTTCCGTTGGGATTTTGGAGATGGTACAACGCAGTTGGCAGGCACAGGTTCTGTTAATCATACTTATGCTGCAGCGGGTACCTATAATGTACGTCTTACATTGATCGATACGAATTATTGTAATGAGCCCGACAGTCTGGTGAAATCGATCCGTTTATCCTCTAATATCAAAGCGCAGTTCACCACACCTGCTTTTGGTTGTGTTCCGTATACAGCGGCATTCACCAATACCTCTTTAGGTGGTGCACAGTTCTTATGGGATTTTGGTGATGGCAGTACATCAACATTGGATGATCCAACACATTTGTACAGCACGGTTGGTTCTTATAAAGTAAGATTGATCGCTACAGATACCGCTACCTGTAATAAGGTTGATACCTCAGCTTATTTTACGGTTACAGTTAGTCCGAATCCGAAAGCATCATTCACCTATTCACCACAGCCCACACAATCCAATATGCCGGTAAGTTTTCTTAACGGAACCATCGGTGGTACTTCTTTCAAGTGGCTGTATGGAGATGGAGATACTTTGTTTACAATTAAACCGGATACAACTGTTTCGCATTTATACAATGCTTCCGGTACCTTTAATACCTGTTTGGTGGCCTATAATAATGCGGGTTGCACTGATACAACCTGTCAAGCCATTTCTGTAACCATTAACAGTGTGCTGGATGTACCCAATGCATTTTCGCCCAATGGAGATGGACAGAATGATAAGATCTATGTTAGGGGTTTTGGAATTGATAAGATGACCTGGCGGATCTATAACCGTTGGGGAACTTTGGTATATGAAGGAATCGATCCCAATGAAGGTTGGGATGGCAATTATAACGGAAAACCACAACCGCAGGATGTGTATCATTATACATTAATTGTACAGTTCAGCAGTAAGGACAGGGCAACCAAAAAAGGCGATATCACTTTACTTCGATAATAGCAATGAGGGACAGTAGAAAGATCATATTATTTGTTTTCATGTTTGCAGCAGCTTTTGCCGGCCGTGCGCAGGACCTGCATTTTTCGCAGTATTTCCATGCACCCTTGCTGGTAAATCCAGCCAACACCGGATTCAATCCCGATTATGATTTCCGGATTGGAGGTAATTACCGTAATCAATGGGCAAATTTGGGCAATCCCTATAAAACCATGAGTGTATGGGGCGATACTAAATTGTTTACCGATCGTTTTGAAGATGGTTGGTTAGGCGTAGGGGCTTCTATTTTAAAAGATGCAGCCGGCAGCGGCAGTTTAACTTCTACCGGCGCTTATGCCAGCATTGCCTATCACCAGATGCTGGGTTATAACAGTTTACTGAGTGGGGGTTTTGGCCTGGGTTATGTAACCAAACGGATCGATATCACTAAGCTTACCTTCGATAACCAGTGGAATGGAAAATTCTTTGATTTTACTCTGCCAACAAATGAGCCTTTCTCCAGCAACCAGGTATCTTATCTTGACCTGCAGATGGGATTGAATTATGCCTATTTCGCATCAGAGAATGCCTATTTTAACGCAGGCTTTAGTGTTACACATATCAACACACCACGAGAAAGTTTTTTTGATGCAACGGTATCCGATAACCGTCTGGATAGACGATATACCGCATTCCTTAATGGTAATTTTAAGATACAGGATCTCTGGATCGTGAATCCGAATATTTATGTAAGCAAAATGGGCAATGTATGGGAAACCGTACTGGGTTTAAATGCTAACCGTGATCTGAGTGGGGATGGGTCTCAACAATTTGTATTGGGTTTATATTACAGACATAAAGATGCCTTGATTCCTATGGTAGGTTATCAGGTGAACGACCTGAAGATCACTGTTAATTATGATGCCACAATATCTGGTCTCGGAAGTTTAAATGGCACAAGGGGCGCATATGAACTTTCCATTGTTAAAAGCGGAATTTTTCCTTCTAATGCAGGGAGGTTGGTGAAGTGTCCTACGGTGCGGTTCTAACTTAAAGTAATTAGGAAATTTTGGAATTGGGAAATTGGGAAATTGTTGCTGGTTTTCAATTTCCCAATTCCAAAATCCTTATAGGCTGGAGATCTCTTCTCCATCATTCCTCAACACAAAATCGTCTTCCCTAAAATACTTTTTGTATTTCTCATTTACCTCTTTGGATTGTTTGGTGCCGTTAATGTACATCTCCTTGTTTTTGATCTCAACTTTGTAGCCTTTTTTGCGGTTGATGAGTCCGTCTTTTTCGAGTGATTCAGTGAACTCTTTTAATTGGCTGATCTCTTTTTTCGCTTTTTCAATACTGATCCTGGCACCGGCAATACCTTTGTCTACACTTTCTCTGATCTTCTGCATATCGATATTTGCTGCGATCTTTTCTTTGCTCAGTTCTTTCTGTGCTTTCTCGATCTCTTTTTTGATCTCTTTCATATCGATCCCGTTGATCTCTTTCTGGGCTTCGCGCATGGCTTTCTTGATCTCTATGTTGGCTTCCTCCCAATTCACTTTTTTTAATTCGGCTTCTACTTCATGACCAATTTTCTCGAAATCGATCTTTTTGATCTCATCCATTGCGGCTTTGATCTCACGGTCCATTTTACTGAAGTCGAGCTTCATGTTTTTGTCCATATCCACCATGGCTCTGTCAAGCTCTTTCATGGCCTGGTCCAGATCGCCGACCTTATACTCTCTTCTGTCTTTTTTGCGGGTAGGTGTGGTGTCTACCTGGCTCTTAAGCGAGAAAGGTTTTACCGGAAGTGCCGATCCGCCTGACTTCCATGAAATGAGGGTGATAAAGGCAAGGGCCAATACCAGCCATGCAAAGTTTTTGGTTTGAATTGTTTTCATAAATATTTGTTTGTAGGTTTATAAACGAATTATTTCGTAGTAAATATACGATTGTGTTCGTATATTGTTACAGGGTGGGTCATTTTTTTTACATTTTAACAGTTGAGCGGTCAGATTTTGATTTTTACGGTAGGCATATAATTATGTTTATTCCTCCCGCTTAATTTTTATCTTGCACACCATCAATGGTATAGCTATGAAATATGCTCCGCTCAATCCTGAGATCTTTATCAACAACAGAAAGCGTTTTGTGAAAGAAATGCTTCCCAACAGCATTGCTGTTTTTGTAAGTAACGATGAATGGCCCGCCAATGGGGATGCCTTGCATTCATTTAAACAGAATACAGACCTGTTCTGGCTGAGCGGTATCACCCAGGAAGATTCGATGGTGGTGCTTTTTCCCGATAACCCCGATCCCAAATACAGGGAAGTACTGGTATTGGTTCGTCCCAATGAATTAAAAGAAAAATGGGATGGAAAAAGATTGCGTGCCAAAGAAGCGGCAAATATGTCGGGCATCTCTACCATTGTATGGCTGGATACTTTAGAAGCCCCTTTGCAAACATGGGTTCATCTGGCCGATCATATCTATCTTGACACCAATGAGAACGACCGGAAGGCCTCACACGTACGCACACGCGAATACCGTTTTGTAGATGAGATGAAAGCAGCTTACCCCCTGCATTCTTTCCAGCGTGCCGCTAAGATCATGAAGCAACTGCGTGCCATTAAAACCAAGGTAGAAATTGAAGTGGTGCAGAAAGCGATTGATATCACCGATATTACTTTCCGGCGGTTATTACAATTTATCAAACCCGGTATAAATGAATGTGAAATTGAAGCTGAGATCTGGCATAGCTTTTTGAGTCAGCGTGCTACCGGCCCGGCATACGGAAGCATCATAGCCAGTGGCGACAATGCCAGAACGCTGCACTATGTTTCCAATAACGCGGAATGTAAAGACGGCGATCTGATCTTGATGGACTTTGGTGCCGAATACGGTAATTATTGTGCCGATCTTACCCGTACCGTTCCGGTTAATGGTAAGTTCAGCCGCAGACAGAAAACCGTATACAATGCCTGTCTGCATTTACACAATTATGCTAAAAGCATTTTAAAACCCGGTATCTCTATTCTGGATTATACTGAAATGGTAGGAGAGGAAGCCACCCAACAGTTTCTAAAGATCGATTTGCTGCGTAAGTCTGATGTTAAGAATGAAGACAAAGAAAACCGCGCCTATCGCAAATACCTGTACCATGGCATTTCACACCATTTAGGTATCGATGTGCATGATCTGGGTACCAGAACTGAACCTGTGAAAGCCGGAATGGTTTTTACTATTGAACCGGGTATCTATATTGAAGAAGAAGGAATGGGTGTGCGTATTGAAAATAATTTCTGGCTTACAAAGAATGGTAATATTGATTTAATGAAGAATATTCCGATTACTGTGGAAGAGATTGAAGCTTTGATGAAGAGGATGTAGTTTTGTCCATAGTCCATGGTCCATAGCCCATGGTAAAAATTTAATGTATGTAACCATGGACTATGGACCATGGACTATCGACCAGCCCCCTATGAAACAGATCCCTAATTTATTCACCCTGCTCAATCTTTTCTTCGGATGCCTTGCCATTGTATCTATTATGCAGACAGGGTTAACCTATGCTGCAGATGCAGGAGGCGATAACCTGGTGGTTATTCCGGAGAAGATCTATATCGCAAGTATCTGTATTTTTTTAGCGGCAGTGATTGATTTTCTGGATGGGTTTTTGGCCAGATTACTAAAAGCGCCCTCCGAAATGGGTAAGCAATTGGATTCACTGGCTGATACGGTAAGTTTTGGTGTGGCACCGGGTTTGATCGCTTACCAGTTTCTCCGTTTGAGTTATGCCCAGCAGACCAACGGCCTCGATATTCATATGATCTGGTTATTGCCGGCATTTATCCTGCCATGTGCCGGTGCATATCGGTTGGCAAGATTCAATATTGATACTTCGCAGAGTTATGGTTTTAAAGGCGTACCCATTCCTGCTGTGGGGTTGTTATTTGCTTCCCTACCGCTGGTGTACTGGTATTCAAACAATGACCTTGTCATCCGAATTTTATTGAATAAATGGTTCTGGTATGCGGCGGTTTTGATTTCCAGCTACCTGATGGTTTCCACATTGCCGATGCTGGCTTTAAAGTTCCAGGGATTTACGGTAAAAAAAGCACTTCCTTTTATCATACTGGCCGTGATCACACTGGCAGCAGCACTAAGTTTTGGCTGGCTGGCTGCACCGATCGCATTTATTGCCTATGTAATTCTATCTTTGTCATTCAAACAACGCGAATCATGACCTATAATGTTCAGATCAAAGTAATGCCCTTAAAAGACCTGTTAGACCCACAAGGTAAAGCCGTATTGGGCGGATTAACCAATCTTGGCCTGAGTGCCATTTCCGATGTAAGGGTAGGCAAACACATTACTTTACAGATAGAAGCCGATAGTGAAACACAGGCCAAACAAATTGCCGAAGAAGCCAGCAAAAAATTACTAGCCAATCCGGTGATGGAGTTCTATGAGATTGAAATGATCAACTGAATTAGTACGAAATACGAAGTACAAAGTACGAACTAAGTTTCTTACGCGGTACTTCATACTTTGTACTTCGTACTGCTAACTTATGCTCTACCTCATCCCCACACCCCTAGGTAATTTAAAAGACATCACGCTTCGCTCTCTTGAAGTGTTGCAGCAGGTGGATGTGATCCTGTGTGAGGATACCCGTACTTCTTCCAAACTGCTGAATCATTACCAAATTCAGAAACCGGTTTCTCCTTATCACCAGCATAATGAGCATAAGATCGTTGAGCATATTGTGGAACAACTGAAGTCTGGTAAGACCATGGCATTGATCACAGATGCGGGTACCCCGGGAATATCAGATCCTGCTTTTTTATTGGTGCGTGAATGTATCAAACAGGATGTTAAAGTAGAAAGTCTACCAGGTGCTACCGCTTTTGTACCTGCACTGGTAAATAGCGGCATACCTACTAACCGCTTTGCTTTTGAGGGATTTCTTCCTTTAAAGAAAGGCCGCCAGACCATGATGAAAAAACTGGTGGAAGAAGAGCGTACCATGATCTTTTATGAAAGTCCAATGAGACTTGTAAAAACACTGGAAGAATTCATTACCTATTTTGGTGCAGAACGGCAATGTTCTGTAAGCCGCGAACTCACGAAGCTATTTGAAGAGAACAATCGCGGAAGCCTGCGCCAAGTGGCCGATCATTTCAAATCTAAAACCGTAAAAGGGGAGATCGTGGTCGTTGTTGCGGGCAAAGAATAAGTCATTTTCACCCATCCCTCATTTATCTGCGGTTCGTAACGGTATTTTCCTGAAATTTAGTGTTCTAAAATTCCCTTCCACACATGAGAAAAAATTTACTGAAGGTATTATTCCTCACATCTGCCATCTGTCAACTTACCTCTGCCCATGCCCAGCCCGACCGCTGGCAGCAGCGCATTAAATACACGATCAATGTAGCGATGGATGTAGCCACCAACCGGTTTAGCGGAACAGAGAAACTGGAATACACCAATAATTCGCCCGATACTTTATCAAGGGTATTCTTCCATTTGTACTGGAATGCATTTCAGCCGGGCAGCAGCATGGATGTGCGAAGTATTGAGTTGGGTAAAACTAAGATCGCCGAACCACGCAGGGGCAGTGATGGACTGGATTGGGATGCAAGGGTGAAAGACAGGATCAGCAAACTGAATGCTGATGAGATCGGATACCAGCGTGTAAAAAGTATTAAGATCAATGGTGTTGAACAGAAACTGAAAGAACATGAAACCATTCTGGAAGTAAACTTAAGCAAACCCATCCTTCCCAAAAGCAAAGTGCAGATGGATGTAGTGTTTGAAGCACAGGTGCCCGTACAGATCAGAAGAAGCGGACGCGACAATGCAGAAGGGATCCGATACAGCATGAGTCAGTGGTACCCTAAATTGGTAGAATATGATTATCAGGGATGGAATGCCAATCCATATATCGCACGTGAATTCTATGGTGTGTGGGGTGATTTTGATGTGAACATCACGATCGACAAGACCTATATGGTAACCGCCGGTGGTGACCTGCAGAATGGTAATGAAGTAGGTTTTGGATATGAAACACCCGGAACAAAAGTAAAACCCAATACAGGCAACACCCATGTGTGGAAATGGCAGGCATACAATGTGCATGATTTTATGTGGGCAGCAGACCCCAATTATAAAATGATCACCAGAACCACCACTGTTAAAGACGGTCCGTTGTTACGATTTGTATATAAGGCAGTTGATTCATTGGAGAGCCGCTGGCAGAAAGTAGCAGATACTGCTGCTTTAGCATACCCGATCATTGCTAAAACATTTGGCGCTTATCCTTACAAGACCTACACGTTTGTGCAGGGTGGTGATGGAGGTATGGAATATCCTATGGCCACACTAATTAAAAGTGCCAGTGTGGGAACCGCCTTGCACGAGTGGATGCATAGCTGGTACCAGATGATGATGGGTACCAACGAATCGTTGTATCCATGGATGGATGAAGGATTTACCGATTATTCCAGTACACGTGCCATGGCTACCTTACGTAATGCGCCGGGGTTCTGGTTTACGAGTTCGTACAGAGGTTATTTTAACCTGGCCAAAAGTGGATTGGAAGAACCGGCCAGTACCCATTCTGATCATTATAATACCAACTATGCGTATAGCAGTGCAGCATACAGTAAAGGCGCGGTATTTATTTCGCAGCTGGGCTATATTGTAAGTGATAGCATACGTGATAAAATACTATTGGCCTATTATGATCAATGGCGTTTCAAACATCCCAACCCCAATGATTTTATCCGCGTAGCAGAAAAGCTGAGTGGTATGGAGCTTGACTGGTACAAAGAATACTGGATCAACAGTACCAAGCAGATCGATTATGCGGTAGGTGATATCAATACCAAAGATGGAAAAGGAACGATCACCATCAAGCGCGTTGGTAAAATACCGATGCCGGTAGATGTGTTGGTTACGTATAAAGACGGAAGCCAGGAATTGCATTATATCCCATTAAGCCTGATGTATGGAGAAAAACCTGCTGAAGGATCTGTGCCAAGAACGGTACATGCCGAATGGAAGTGGACACACCCCGAATATGCGTTCGAGATCTCCAAGAATATCGGACTCATCAAATCCATCGAGATCGACCCGAGTCAGCGATTGGCGGATGTAAATAAGAATAATAATAAACTGGTTATTCCGGATTAGCGGATTAGCGGATTAGCGGATTGCGCATTAACGAATTAGAAAAACAAAAGCAGCCTTTAGGCTGCTTTTGTTATATATATTCTTAAAAAAATCCGCTAATCCGCTAATCCGCTAATCCGCTAATCCGCTAATCCGCTAATCCGCTAATCCGCT
>CANGOX010000036.1 GCA_947455605.1 Chitinophagaceae bacterium | reverse complement strand
GTTCGGCGTAACAGCTATTTGAGAGTGATCCCGAGATAGCTGTCCCGCGAAAGGTTCAGTCCACAGTTTGCTTCCTCCTTCGCTATCGCTGCGGCGGACACGGTCGTCGTTCCCTGTCTGCCGACAGGCAGGCTCCTCGCAATGACGGGTATTGCAAATGCTCCTACCATTTCGAAACCTCCTTTTCCCATAAATCCTCCCACAAAGGATTGATTGAGTTGATCAGATCCATCTTTTGTTTTCTGCTGCCGGCTTTGATCCGCTTTTCTTCGAGTATGGCTTCCTGAATACTTGGGTAGAACGCATAGTATACAAGAATCGTAACATTAAACCTTGCCGTAAAACTATCGGGGTGATATTTATCTCTGTGTTTCTGAACACGGGAAATCAAGTCGGAAGTAACGCCAGTATATAAAACTGTTCGAAGGGCATTGGTCATAATATAAACTGATCCTCCTTTTTGCATTGAGTAAACATAGAGAATGGGTTTGTTTTATGGTAGTGTATTTATACTTGTTATGTAAACTGAGTATTGTTAACGTTTTGCAAGGTGGCTGTTGCCCGTCATTGCGAGGAACGACGGGTCCGCCGCAGCGATAGCGAAGGAGGAAGCAATCTGTGGGTTATCGTTAGGCGGAATGGCTATTTGAGAGAGGTTCCAAAAATCTCCGTCATTGCGAGGAACGAAGCAACCTGTGGGTTATCGTTAGGCGGAATGGCTATTTGAGAGTGATCCCGAGATAGCTGTCCCGCGAAAGGTTCAGTCCACAGTTTGCTTCGTCGTTCCTCCTCGCAATGACGGCGAAGCAATCTGTGGGTCGTCGTTCGGCGTAACAGCTATTTGAGAGTGATCCCGAGATAGCTGTCCCGCGAAAGGTTCAGTCCACAGTTTGCTTCCTCCTTCGCTATCGCTGCGGCGGACACGGTCGTCGTTCCCTGTCTGCCGACAGGCAGGCTCCTCGCAATGACGGCGGGTTATTTAAAATCAAATTCACTCAACAAAACCGCCCTCGGATCTAATACGATTGAGCTTGGTTTCGTTGCCGAAGGGATCTTGAATTCTGACTGTAACGTGTTCATCGTAAACTTCTGATATTCTGCAGAAGCCTTGTCTGGTTGGTAAATGGCCATTTCAATGGGGAAGTCGAAGGGTTTGCCGGAGGATTGGGTTTGTTGTAGTTTAATGATGATCTGTTTTGCATCGGCATCATAGGTCCAGGTGCCGGCGAGTTTGAGGTTATCGGGGCGGGTGAGGTATTGGTTGAAAAAGGGTTTGAGGTTTTGGCCGGAAGCTTTTTCCATTTCGGCAATAAAATTGGTGGTGGTGGTGTTGGCATTGAAATACTTTTTATAATAGGCCTGTATTCCCTTTTTGAAATTTACCCTTCCAATTTTTTCGCGCAGCATATGTAAGGTCCATGCGCCTTTCTGGTAAGTGAGGCCGCTGGTTACGGGGCCGGCTTCTGCAGAGCGGTTGGCTACAATAGACCAGGTGGAATCTTTTTTGCTTATGTCGTACACGGTTTTGCGTGCGGCTTTGATGCCGGTTTGAAATTCTTCTGCTCCGTATGCGTTCTCAATAAACAATAAAGTAAAGAAAGTAGCAAAGCCTTCGGAGAGCCAGGCATCATCCCAGGTGGTTTCGGTTACGGCATTGCCAAACCATTGGTGGGCAATTTCGTGTATTACCACATTGCGTAAGCGAACGGATTGTGTACCGGTAACTAATTTTTCATCATAAAAAATTGCGGAAGAAGTTTCCATACCACCGCCTACACTCTGGCATTCTATATTGGCCAATTTCTCATATGCATAAGGACCAACATTGTCTGTATAGAATTGTAATACCTGTTTGGTGGGCGAGGCAAAATCGCGGAAGCCAGCTGTGCTGTCTTTTGTGTATACCCAGGTTTGTATGGATTTACCTTTAAAACTATCTACCTGCTGCACGGCAAAATCTGCCACACCCAATACAAATAACCAGCAGGATACAGGTATGGATTGTTTCCAGTGTGTGCGTTTGGTGTCTGGTGTGATCAGTTTTTCTTCGAGCAGCAGTCCGTTAGAAATTACTTTATAATGTGCGGGTGCGGTTACAATAAATTCACTGGTGGCTTTATCATAAGGATGGTCAACCGTAGGTAACCAGTGTCTTGCATTATTGGGCCAGTTCTCGCACATAAAACTGCGGTCGCCAAATTTGGTGGGTTGTATTTTCATGCCACCGGCGGGTATGCCTTTGTATTGGATGTCTATGGTGATGGGTTGATTGATAACGGGTGTTTTTGCCAATTGGATCAGCAGTTCATCATTCTTATGGGTGAAAGAAAGCGGTTGACCTTTATAGGTAACGGATTGCACACTCATTCCCTTTCCCTTCCATTTTTCGGATTGATTGATCAGATCAAGACGGATCTGTTTGGTATCGTTCTTTTTGAACCGGAGGGTGATGGATGCTTTGCCGAGCATTTCATCATTGCTATCGGTAAAACTCAGGTTGAATGCATAGTGGAGGATATCGATGGAATAGTTGCGGGGGTAATTGTCTGCGAAACTGTTTGTATGGCATAAGATGATGATAGCAAGCAAGTAGATTGTACGTTTCATAAGGGTTGTAGATGATGGTTGTAACAAGTTACTTAATTTATTGGGATACCAGGAATACTATGTGTTGTTGGTGAGAACGCCAATAACGACTGAAGAGGTTTATCTGCTGAAGAAAAAGTACGGCTATGGGTCTGGGATCTCTATATTCTGTTTTATTCACGACAACGTTCTAGTAAAAGTTTTCTCAAATCCGGCTCATTCTTCGTATTTTATTCCTTCAAATAAATGCTCCCGATTGCATGAGAAAACAGCTGCCCCGCCGTGAGTTTATTCGTTATGCCACAACCACCGCAACAGGTTTGGGTTTGATCGCCCCTTTTTCTAATGTATTCGCCAGTCGTATTACTGATCCGTTAAAACGCATTGGTATCATCGGGCTCGACACATCGCATAGTGTGGCTTTTGCCAAAGCGCTGAATGGCCCCAACCCATCACCCAATTATACGGGTTTTACGATTACTGCCGCCTATCCGCGTGGCAGTGCCGATATTGAATCTTCCGTAAAACGATTGGCGGGATATACGGAAGATGTAAAAAAACTGGGTATCGATATTGTGGATTCTGTTGATGAATTATTGAATAGGTGTGATTTTATTTTACTTGAAACCAATGATGGCCGTCCGCACCTGGAGCAGGCTTTGCAGGTGATCAAAGCGGGTAAAACCTTATTCATAGACAAGCCCATTGCCGGATCACTCAGCGATGCTATCGCTATTTATGAGGCAGCTGCAAAATATAAGGTGCCCGTTTTTTCTTCTTCCTCTCTCCGTTATATGGAAACCGTGCAGGATGTGATCAAGGGCAAGATCGGTAAGGTGTTGGGGGCTGATGCGTTTAGTCCGGCTACCTTAGAAAAAACACATCCCGATCTTTTCTGGTACGGTATTCATGGGGTGGAAATTTTATTTGCAGTGATGGGTAAGGGTTGTAAAGAAGTGGTGAGGGTAAGTTCTGCGAATACAGATATTGTTGTGGGCAGCTGGCAGGATGGCCGAACCGGAACTTTCCGTGGTACACGCACTGGTACACATGATTATGGTGGTACGGCTTATGGTGAAAAGGGTAACCTGGTACTGGGGCCGTTTAAGGGATATGATAATCTACTGGATCAGATCATTAGTTTTTTCAGATCAGGTGTGCCACCAGTGAGTGCAGAAGAAACCCTTGAGATCTATACGTTCATGGAAGCGGCGGATGAGAGTAAAAGAAACGGGGGTAAAGCGGTTCAGCTCGTGGAGGTTTATAAGAAAGCCAAAAGATAAGCCCCTTTGCGAAGACGTAAAAGTTCGCAAGAGTAAAAATCAATGATATCAAAACGAAGATCATGAACCATTCAAGAAGAGATTTTATTAAGAAAGCTTCAACCGGTGCGGTCGCATTTTCAGTAGGCGGGATTCTGCCCGGATTTAGTGCAGGCAGTTACCGGAATATTTTAGGAGCGAATGAAAAAATTACAGTGGCCTGTATGGGCGTGAACAGCCGGGGCCTCGCCGTGGCTAAGAATTTTTCATCACAGAAAGAATGCGAAATATTACATGTGTGTGATGTGGATACGCGGGCCGCAGATGTCTGTATCAATGCAGTTGAAAAGATCCAGCATAAAAAACCAACGGCAACACCCGATTTCAGAAAAGCACTCGAAGATAAAAATGTAGATGTACTCATTGTAACGGCGCCCGATCACTGGCATGCGCCGGCGGCCATGCTGGCTTGCGCAGCGGGTAAGCATGTGTATCTGGAAAAACCCTGCAGTCACAACCCCAACGAAGGTGAAATGCTGGTGAAAGCCGCCAATAAATACAAACGTGTTTTACAAATGGGTAACCAGCGCAGGTCCTGGCCCAATGTAAACGCCGCGATCAAAGAATTACAGGCAGGGGTTATCGGCCGGCCATATTTTGCCAAGACATGGTACACCAATAACCGTCCCTCTATTGGTAAAGGAAAAGAAGTGGAGGTTCCTTCCTGGTTAAATTATGATCTCTGGCAGGGCCCTGCGCCGCGTAGACCTTTTCGTGACAACCTGATCCATTATAACTGGCATTGGTTCTGGCACTGGGGAACAGGTGAAGCGTTAAATAACGGAACACATATGGTGG
Organism: Chitinophagaceae bacterium; assembly: GCA_947455605.1. Taxonomy (GTDB): domain Bacteria; phylum Bacteroidota; class Bacteroidia; order Chitinophagales; family Chitinophagaceae; genus Sediminibacterium. The sequence continues at coordinate 26,957 of CANGOX010000036.1, read as the reverse complement.
ATCTTGCGCGTTGGGGATTGGGTGTTGACTATCCCACAACGGTAAGTTCTTCCGGTGGAAGATACCGTTACCAGGATGATTGGGAAACACCGGATACACAGGTGATCAATCTTACGTTTGGTAACAAAGCGATGATCACCTGGGAGGGACGCAGCTGTAATGGTAAACATGTAGAAGGGAACAGTGTGGGACTGGTGTTTTATGCTGAGAACGGATCCATGACGATCGAGGGTGGTAATTCTTATAAGATCCATGATCTGAAAAACAACCTCATTAAAGAAGTAAAACATCATAGTGTGATCGATGTGCGAAACCTGGCAGATCCTACACAGGAACTGGATGAATACCATATTCAGAATTTTTTCGATGGAATTAAAAAAGGCACACCGGTGATCTCCGATATACTGGGCGGGCACCAGAGTACTTTGCTTGTGCAACTGGGGAATATTTCTCAGCGAACGGGCCGCACCTTACAGATCGATCCTCTGAACGGACATATTTTGAATGATACGGATGCATTAAAATACTGGAGTAGAGAATACCAGCCGGGCTGGGAACCCAGGATCTAACTATAGTGAATCTTCGTGTCTGAAAATTATTACCGCAAAGACGCAGGATCGCGATGAAAATTTTTATTATGAGTGATCAGTCAACAAAAACAGCCATTGACCAGCGTCTTTATTCATTAGATGCGCTAAGGGGATTTGATATGTTCTGGATCATTGGTGCAGATGAATTATTGCACGAACTGGCAAAGGTTACAGGTTCTCCTTTCTGGGCAGCCGTTTCCACGCAGTTCACGCATCCGGATTGGAATGGGTTTCATATCTATGATCTGATCTTTCCGTTGTTTATATTTTTAGCCGGGGTATCTACGCCGTATTCCATCGGACGGTCACTCGCTGATGGAAAAACAAAACAGCAGGTAATGTTACGTGTGGTGAAAAGGGGATTGATATTGGTGTTGTTAGGGCTGGTCTATAATAATGGTTTACAATTGCGTCCCCTGTCTGATATTCGTTTTTCGAGTGTGCTCGGAAGAATCGGCATTGCCTATATGTTGGCGAATATTATTTATATCTATGCAAAAGAAAAGGCACAGATCTTTTGGTTTGCGGGTTTACTCATCGGGTATTGGCTGATCTTAAAGATCACTGCTGCTCCGGGATTTCCGATGGGTGATCTTACAATGGAAGGAAATTTTGCCTCCTATGTAGACAGGACCCTATTGCCCGGAAAACTATCAAAAGGCATTCATGATACGGTTGGTTTCTTTAATAATATCCCGGCCATCAGCACGGCATTGGCGGGTATTATTACAGGGATCTATTTGAAACGCCCCGAAATAGATAAGAAAAAGAAAGCGATGATGCTGGCATTGTTTGGGGTTGCTTCTCTGCTGATCGCACAATTATGGAACCTTGATTTTCCGATCAATAAAAATATGTGGTCCAGTTCTTTTGTGATGCATACAACCGGGTTGAGTTTATTGCTGATGTCTATGTTCTATTATATCATTGATATATTAGGTTACCGGAAATGGGCATTCTTTTTTAAAGTGATCGGGATGAACTCGATACTGATCTATATTTCAGGGAAGTTCATTAACTGGAAATATACAACCAATGGATTTTTTCAGTGGCTGATAGATTGGGTGGGTGTGCCGTATAATATGATTACCATGATCGTCTGTATGATCCTGATCAAATGGATCTTCCTGCGTTTTCTTTACGAGAAAAAAATATTTTTACGGGTATGAAAATAATAGAAAGAACCTGCATACTTACCATCCATCAATTGCGTGACGCATTCACCCTAGGCAAAGTAGCGGGCGAAGCGGCAGCGGATAAGATCAAAAAACTGATTGCCGTAAAAGACAGTGCTTATATTATTCTGGCAACAGGCACCAGTCAGTTCGAAACCCTGAATCATCTGATCGCAGACCAGGGAATTGATTGGAGCAAGGTAACTATGTTTCACCTCGATGAATATATTGGCATACCGATAACAGCTAAAGCAAGTTTTCGGAAATACCTGAAAGAACGGTTTATCGATAAGGTTCCTGCTTTGAAAGCCGCCAATCTCATTAATGCAGAAGAAGATCCTGTGGCAGAATGTAAACGCCTGGGAGATCTCATTACAAAACACCAGATCGATCTTGCTTTTGTGGGTATTGGTGAGAACGGGCATCTTGCTTTTAATGATCCTCCTGCAGACTTTGATACAGAAGAACCCTATATCATTGTTGATCTGGATGAAGCCTGCAGAAGACAGCAATATAATGAAGGTTGGTTTGATACGATGGAGGCGGTGCCAAAGCGGGCCATCAGCATGTCCATTAAACAGATCATGAAATCGAAGCAGATCATCTGTTCCGTTCCGGATAGCAGGAAGGCAGAAGCGGTCCGCAATTGTTTAGAAGAACCGATCAGCAACTGGAACCCTGCCAGCATTCTCCGGGATCATGAACATTGTTCGATCTATCTTGATAATGATTCGTCCGCACTATTGTCAAATACCAGAAAAAAATAAAATCGCGCCTTTGCGCCTTTGCGTGCAAAATTTCTCGTAATGGCGCGGTTGAAGAATAAAGCGGGTTGTACAAAACATACTTATAAAACAGAAAGAAGATAGCTATGAGCGAATTACAGGAAAAGGTTGTTAAAGCAAGTTCTCTTTCCAGAAAGCAGACCCTTATATCCATTTTTATCATCGGGATCCTGTTTTTTATTTTTGGATTTGTTTCCTGGGTCAATTCTATTCTTATTCCCTATTTTAAAATTGCCTGTGAGCTATCACATTTCAAAGCCTATCTCGTAACCTTTGCTTTTTATATTTCTTATTTCGTGATGTCGGTGCCGGCGTCATATCTTTTAAAAAGAACCGGTTTTAAAAAAGGAATGATGACGGGCTTCTGGATCATGGCCCTGGGTGCTTTTATTTTTGTGCCGGCTGCCCTGACCAGAACCTATGAGATCTTTTTGATCGGTTTGTTTACCATCGGCGCGGGGTTATCTGTTTTACAAACTGCGGCCAATCCGTATATCACGGTGCTGGGTCCTAAAGAAAGTGCGGCCCAGCGAATCAGTATCATGGGTATTTTTAATAAAGGTGCGGGTATCATTGCGCCTTTGTTATTTGCGGCGGTTATTTTGAAAGCAACAGATACGGATCTGTTTGCAAAACTCTCCGGAATGGGTGTGGAAGAAAAAGGCAAAGCATTGGATGAGTTGATCAGAAGGGTGATCATCCCCTATATCTGTGTGGGTTCTGTTTTGGTATTGCTGGGATTTTTGGTCCGTTATTCTCCTTTGCCGGAAATTGATACGGAACATGAGAGCGAAGAATTGGCCTTTAGCAATATGGGTAAGAAGAGTATTCTTGCCTTTCCGCATCTGGTGTTAGGTGCTATCGGCATCTTTCTCCATGTAGGAACACAGGTGATCGCGATCGACACGATCATTGGTTATGCCAATTCTATGCAGATCCCTTTGATGGAAGCAAAGACTTTTCCTGCCTATACTTTAGCCGCTACTATCTGCGGATATATTTTCGGCATCATTGCGATACCCAGATGGGTAAGCCAGGTAAATGCCTTACGGTTTTGTACATTGTTGGGAACCGTGTTAACGCTGCTGATCATTTTTTCCAAAGGAGAGGTTCGTTTTTTAGGACATACCGCCGATATCTCGATCTGGTTTGTGGTATTGTTGGGACTGGCCAACTCACTGGTATGGGCCGGCATTTGGCCCCTGGCGCTGGATGAGCTGGGTAAGTTTACCAAGCTGGGAGCTTCTGTTATGATCATGGGTTTGTGCGGTAATGCAATCCTGCCTTTGATCTACGGGTATCTTGCCGATCATTTTAGTGTACGTAATGCTTACTGGGTGCTCCTGCCCTGTTATTTGTACCTTGTATTTTATGCGGTCTATGGACACAGGATCAGAAAATGGTTGTTTTAATTGTCAAACATGCAGCAAAGGATAAAAATTTGTAATGGTAAACTGATCGTTCCCGGAAAGATCATTTCCAACGGAACCGTACTGGTTGCCGATGGTGTGATCGTGGCAGTAGCATCGGGTGATCTGGATTTTGCAGAGGCAATAACCATTGATGCAAAGGGACAATATATTTCACCGGGCTTTATGGATATCCATGTGCATGGTGGTGGTGGATATGATTTTATGGATGGAACCACGGAAGCTTTTCTGAAGATCGCGGCACTCCATGCCCAACACGGAACAACTTCCATGTTGCCCACAACGCTTACCAGTGAAAAGGAAGACCTGCTGTTAACACTCAATGCCTATACTGAAGCAAGCAAGATCAATACAACGGGAGCTGCATTTATCGGGATGCATCTGGAGGGGCCTTATTTTGCGATGAGTCAAAGAGGTGCGCAGGATCCGAAATATATCCGTAACCCAGATCCTGCAGAGTATGAAGAGATCCTCGAAAATTATCCATGTATAAAAAGATGGAGCGCTGCACCCGAATTAAAGGGAGCCATTGCATTTGGAAAATATGTGACATCTAAAAATGTATTGGCTGCTATTGCACATACTGATGCGGTATACGAAGAGGTGCTGGAAGCTTTTCAGAATGGGTATACGCTGGCAACACATTTTTATTCGGCTATGTCTGGCGTAACCAGAAGAAATGCCTTTCGTTATGCCGGCGTTATTGAATCTGCTTATTTACTGGATGAGATGGATGTGGAGATCATTGCCGATGGTGTGCATTTGCCTGAGCCCTTGTTAAAATTAATTTATAAGATCAAGGGCACATCACATACAGCATTGATCACAGATGCTATGCGTGCTGCAGGAATGCCGGAGGGAGAAAGTATTTTAGGTGGATTGAAAAATGGGTTACGGGTAATTGTAGAAGATGGTGTGGCCAAGCTCCCCGACAGAACGGCATTTGCGGGAAGTGTGGCAACGGCCGACAGGTTAGTGAGAACAATGACCCATACCGCGGGTGTTTCATTGCAGGATACAATTCAGATGATCTCAGAAACACCGGCGAGGATCATGGGTATACAAGACAGAAAAGGGTCCTTAACTGTAGGAAAGGATGCAGATATTGTTCTATTTGATATAGATATTAATATTCAAATGACGATGGTAAACGGAAGGATCATTTATCAAAAGCAGTAAGGGGAAATACGAGAGATGAGAAAATTTTGTACGGGCATTCTGCTACCGGTTTTGTTGTTGCTGCAGCTTAATACGTTTGCACAACCCAAAGACATTGCCGTTTTAAAACACCAGTTCTATACCAGCTATTTTTCTACCACACAGCATATACCCATTGTAATAGAGTATGTTTTGACCAGAGACATGTTTATCTGTGACACCAAAATAAAACGGACCAATAAATTTGCTGTTGATCCATTGTTATCGGATGCTACGAATCTTAAGAATGATTACAAGGGCTCTGGATTTGACCGTGGACATAATATGAGTGCCGCAGACAATGCCTGTAGTGAACAGGGAATGCGGGAGTGTTTTTATTTTTCTAACATGACACCCCAACCCCATTTTTTTAATGCCGGCACCTGGGAGGATCTGGAAAGACAGGAGAGAAAATATGCAGAAACAGAAAAGATCATTGTGTTTACGGGGAGTGTTGGAAAAACAGGAACGATCGGTGTGGATGAAGTAACGGTTCCGCAGTATATGTGGAAGGTGATCTTTTTTCCGCAGCGTACGGTTGATGCATACGAGTGCTATTTTTTTCCTGATTCTGCAGAAGCGGTTAAGCCGTATACGTTATATAAAGTTTCTAAAGAAACGATTGAAGAACGGGCGAGAGTGCACTTTAACGGGGAGGGGTTTGTTTTTGTTGAGTAGTGATACAAAGGGTTCGCTAAGAGAGGGCCAAAAGAAAAAGAGAGTCTACGAATTTCGAACACTCTCTTTTTCTTCGTTTTTCTCTTAGCGAAATAATCTCTTACTATGCAAACGCCACCGCAATCTCCGCTCCCAACTTTGCATTGTTTTTGATCAGCGCAATATTGGCTTCGAGGCTTTCTCCGTGGGTGTGTTCTGAAATGTATTTTAGTAAGAAAGGGGTTACTTCCTTGCCTTTAATATTTTCGTTTTTGGCTGCGTTGAGGGCTTCAAGGATATGCACTTCTATTTCTGCCGCATCTATCTGCTGGTTTGCGGGTACGGGGTTGGCAATTAATACGGAACCGTTTAAACCCAGTTGCCATTTGGTTTTGAGGAGTGTGGCAATTTCTGCCGGTGTATCGATTCTTAAAGGCGAAGGGAATCCACTGGTACTTGAATAAAAACTCGGGAATGCATCCTGCCCGAAACTTACTACGGGGATGCCTTTGGTTTCTAAGTATTCGAGTGTTAATCCAATATCGAGGATCGATTTTACGCCTGCAGAGATCACAGCTACATTGGTTTCTGCCATTTCGGTTAAGTCGGCAGAAATATCCATGGTGTTTGCTGCATCGCGGTGTACACCACCGATGCCACCGGTGACAAATATTTTTATTCCCGCCATGGATGCGATGCGCATGGTGGCCGCAACCGTAGTGGCTCCGTATAATTTTTGACTGATCACATACGGCATATCACGTAAACTCACTTTCCATACATCGGTGGCTTTGCCGAAGAAGGCCAATTGTTCTGCGGTTAATCCCACATAACATTTTCCTTCAAAAATGGCAATGGTAGCGGGTATGGCGCCGTTGGCGCGGATCACTTCTTCTACAGCTTTGGCGGTTTCTATATTCTGCGGGTAAGGCATACCATGCGAAATAATGGTAGACTCTAATGCCACAACCGGCCGGCCTTTTTCCAACGCTTCTTTTACTTCGGGATGTATGGCTAAGAATGGATTCATTAGTCGGGATAATATTTTTGTACCTGCTGTAACAGTTTTTTCTGGTCAAGATGCGTGGCAATAGCGCCGTTCACCTGTAAGATCTCGGCCGACATGGTATGTGCCAGTTTTAAACAGTCCACATCGCTCAGACCTAAATGTTTTCCCAGAATAAAACCGGATAAGGAACCATCGCCGGCTCCTGTACAATCTACTACTTCAATATCCGGTGCATGGAGGGTGATCGTTTTTTCTGAATTGTATAAAGCAGAACCTTGTTTGCCATTATGCAGCCAGATATTCTTAACGCCTTTCTCTAACATGGCTTCTATCTGCAACTGCGTAAGAAAAGCTTTTTCCGAAACCAGCACCGGTAATTCATCTTCGTTAGGGGTGATCAAAAAGAGTCCATCGAGATTAACCCCTTTTAATTTCATGGCAGGTGGTACCGATACGGGTTCTATGATAAATGGAATACCGGTTTCATTGCTAAAAGCCAGCAACCATTCGATAGCATCAATACTTACATTGGCATCGGCCAATAAATAAGAGGCGGTTTTTAAGAGTTCGGTCTGTGTTTCTAAATGTTTGGGCGTGATGAGTTCGATAGCTGCATTGGTAAGCAGTGCGGTGAACAGCGATCCATCAACATTTAAGATACCGGTATATTTTCCGGAGAGGCCTTCTTTGGTAATTGAGCCATCCAGTTTTACACCGGCCTGCGTACAAACACTTTTGAGCCAGTCGCCATCACTATCATTTCCAAACACACTGATCAGTTGCACGGGCACACCAATAATGGCCAGTTGATGGGCAATATTACGGGCCACACCACCGGCGGTCTTGGTAGCGATCGCATTATTGGTGGTAGCCAGGAGCATGGAATTACCGGCATGGAGCAGTTCATCTACCAATGCGGCGCCGATAGAGATTACGGGTCTTTGCATGGGGGCAAAAGTAATGAATGAATGAGAGAATGAATGAATGAGAGAATGATAGAATGATAGAATGGGGTGGCGAGAATTTTATTGTTCGGAGCTGCCGAGGTTGAAGCGGATGGCGGCTTCGTGGGTGCCCTGGCTAAAAACGCCTTTATCGCCGATGCTTTTGGCATAGGAATAACCAAAACTGAGGTTATCACTGATCTTAAACTCGAAAGTGCCAAGGATGGCATCATCGGGGCGGTAGGATGCGCCGATGCTGATCATGTTCTTATACCAGAAACTGGTGTTGCCGTGAACTTCAAAAACCTTTCCGCTCATCCAGCGTAAAAAAACAGAGGGGCGGATATCGATCTCATCGTTGATGGGGATGGTGAGTCCGGTATTTAAAAGGATCTGCAGGTTTTTTAGTGTGGGGCTGCTTAAGGAAATGATCTTGTCAACTTTTACAGTGCTTACCAATAAGGAAGGTGCAGAAAGGCTTACATAAAATTCCGGGCGCTGATAATATACACCAATACCTGCGGTAGGCATAACCACATTGGTATTGAATTGAAATGCCGGATCGTTCTGAAAAGGAAGTGCCACAGAGGTTCTGTCTATCCGGTAATTCATTAACCCGGCCTGTATGCCCATAGAGAGAAATTCATCATCAGAAAAATTAAGGATGGTAGAGAAGCTGGCGTTGGCGCCTGTGGTGCGCTCCTGCCCGAGGCTATTATTATATACCTGTAAACCCAAACCAATATGATGTTCGCCAATGGGACCATCCACAGAGAACAAAGCTGTTTGCGGCGCACCGGGCACACCGGCCCATTGCCTGCGGAAACCTGCGGTAAGACTGAGAATACCCCTGGTGCCCGCATAAGCAGGATTGATATTAAGCAGATTGAACAGGTACTGGCGGTTGGTAGGATCTTCCTGAGCAAAGGAAGACTGCCATCCAACCACAGTGAACAATACTGCGATCATATATCGGCCAAAGCCCTGTATCATCTGTTTGTGTAAATTTTTATCTCCATATTGATAAGTATCCGTAATAAGTTTCCTGGTTTCCGGTGGCTGTTTCTGTTACCACCACTTTATAGAAATAGGTTCCGTCTTCTACTTTTTTGCCGCTGCTTTGTCCGCCGGTATTGTTGAAATAGGTTCCATCCCAATCGTTATGATAATTCATGTTCCTGTACACCATCGATCCCTGTTTGTCGAAGATCCAGATGGCAGCATTGTTATTGCCAAGACTGCCAATGATCAGTTTATCATTCACACCATCACCATTGGGTGAGAAGCCTTCTGGCATCTGGTATTTGGAAGCGCTCAATAATGCCGGTGTTGGTACGGTAGGTGTGGCCGGTGCCGGCGGCGTCATACCGTTTACAGAAAGGTTATTGAAAACATACTGTGTGCCATTGTATCCGTTGAGAATACCTTGTATAGCAGCCGTATTATAATAGTATCCGTCTTTTTTATTGGTGATCACATTCAGCACAAGGGTAACGGTATCTGTTTTGGGTCCGGTAAGAGTGCTGCTGGGCATCAACAGATCATTATTGGTTACACCATCGAAACTTTTATTGGGTACCAGGTTACCGGTAGCGGTAACAGATACTATGGAAAAAGTAGTGGGTGAAGTAAATATTTTACTAAGTGAATCGATCACGTGTAATGTATTCACGGTAAGTACACCGGTATTTCTTACCATGAAAAGATAAGTGAGTTGAAAACTTCCATCGGGTTGACGAATAGGGTTAAGCGCAGCTTTGGCCAGTGTGATGGAGTCGGTTCGGGTATCTGTGAATTTTGTGAGATAGGTGTTTTGTCCGAGTCCGTTCAGTATGCGTGCATTCAGATAAGCAGCGGCAATCGGTGTACCGGTTGTAAGTGTTCCGGGATTGCTGATGGTGGAAGGATCCTGATAATCCCATGCACGTTTGGTAAAATCATACATAGAGATATAACTGTTACCTCTGTGCGCCGTAAAAGACGGGGCCTCGTTATATACCATATGTTGAATTGCAACAATGGCGGGCACTTTCAGGGTGTCTTCCTGCCCTATGTTCCATGTTTGCTGCACAGCGGTTGGGTTTCCGGTTCTTCCGATGGTAGCATTGTTATAAAGAATATCAAATACACGAACATGCAGGTCTTGCGGTGTTGCTGTATTGAACATAATAGAAACCGGCGAATAACTACCGGTTTGTGTACCGATAGGAAAGACCACGGTTCCCTGGTTGGCCGATACTTTTGCGCGATAGAGGTAAGCACCGGCATTGGTATTACCGGTAGCAATAAAACGGTTTTCAGAATAACCGGCAATAGCCCCGGGATTTTTGGAACCGATGAGCAGGTTGTTGCCATTGAGCCAGAGTAAACCATTTTCAAGCACCAGGGTTCCTCTAACATGCGTATCGGTATTCTCATCTAAATAAACACTGCGCGGATTGGCAATGATAAGATTAGGAAAATCGCCACCCGTTTTTGCAGAAACGGAATAACCACCGGCAAGAAACTGTGTGAGTGAACTTTCAAAACGAAAAGAACCGCCTACACCTGTGAAAGCATCGGGATTATTAATGCCCCATTCATCAGGAAAGGAAGCGCTGGGTGTGTTACGCCAGCGGTTACCATACATATTGATGTTACTGCCTTTAACGGATCCGAGTATGCCGCTATTGATCATGTTGGAAAAAACGGAAACGGTGGAACTGTTGTTTGCGTAAACAATTGCGTTGGGCGCGATATATACACCAAACGTATCTATGTTCTTTGCAGCTGCTGAGCCCGGAAAAAGATAGCACAGCCCCTGCAAAAAGCAGGCGGCATAGAAGCCCATAATTTTATATGTAGGATTTTTTTTCCTCAAGCAGCAGTGCCGGTTATTTGGTTTTGTTGGATAATTTTTTTACGATTTTTTCAAGGCGGTCCAGTCGTTCCTGTAATTCCTGGTTTTGTTTTTTCAGCAGGTCGATCTGCAGTTGTTGTTCCTGGATGGATTTTACAACCGGTGAGATCATGGCGGAATAGTTTACGGATAACATACCGTTTTTGTCTTCAACTACAAATTCAGGAAACAGTTTGCGAATTTCCTGCGCGATGAAACCCGTTTGTAATGTTTTACCAAAAGCGGGGTTGATCCAGTTATAGGTTACAGGCCTTAATGCCATGATCTTGGAAAGCGATGGTGTGAGGTTGTTGATATTCTTTTTTAAACGGGCATCAGAGTTTTCAGTTACAGTTCCGGCAACAATCGATACTGCGGTGATGGCATTGGCGGTAATGGTACCGGATGAGGTAATATCAGCCAGCGTAGCTGTTGGAGAGCTGAGCGATCCTGCTGTAACAGAACCGGCAACTGTAAGTGTACCAATCGTTCCATTAACGGAACTGATGGATGCAGAGGTGATATTTCCGCTAACAGTGATGGCCGATAAATTACCCAAGGTGGTTATGTTATTAAGTGTGCCCGAACCGAGTGTGCCGCTGAAAACCCCGCCGGTAATGGTTCCCGGGGCAGAGATATCTGTAAAAATGCCGTTTACGGAACTGATCGTGGCCGAACTGATATTACCGGTTACCGTTAAATTTCCCCCAACCGTTGTGTTATTGGTTACTGCAAGACTATTTGTATTTGTGTTTCCTGTTATGGTTAAGTTGCTGCTTACAATAGCACCACCCGTTACAGTTAACACACCACCGATGGTTGTGTTGTTGGTTACATCAAGACCACTAGTGGTTGTATTACCTGTTATGGTTAGTCCATTGCCTAATGCCGTACCACCTGTTACAGTTAACAGACCGCCTATGGTTGTGTTATTGGTTACGGCAAGACTATTTGTATTTGTGTTTCCTGTTACGGTAAGATTGCTGCTTACTATAGTACCACCCGTTACGGTTAGTTGACCGCCTACGGTTGTGTTATTGGTTACGGCAAGACTATTCGTATTTGTATTTCCGGTTACGGTAAGATTGCTGCTTACTATAGTACCACCCGTTACGGTTAAAGCGCCACCGATGGTTGTATTGTTGGTTACATCAAGACCACTTGTAGTTGTATTACCTGTTACGGTTAATCCATTACTTAATGCAGTGCCACCTGTTACGGTTAACTGACCGCCCACGGTTGTATTATTATTTACGAATAAAGAATTGGTTGAAGTGTTTCCTGTTACTGTAAGATTGCCACCAAAGCTTACGCCGTTAGTGATCGAAATACTGGCCGCGGTAACATTGCCTGTTACGTTTAAGTTGTTTCCCAAGATAGTTCCGCCCGTTACCGTTAAGGCACCACCGATGGTTGTATTATTCGTTACATCAAGGCCGCTTGTTGTTGTATTACCCGTTACCGTTAACCCACTACCCAATGCAGTACCACCTGTTACGGTAAGTGCTCCACCCACGGTTGTGTTATTGGTTACGGCAAGACTGTTTGCGTTTGTGTTTCCCGTTACTGTTAAGTTTCCACCCACTGTTGAACCGTTGGTAACGGCCAGGGTATTGGTTGAAGTATTTCCGGTTACCGTAAGATTACCTCCAAAGCTTACACCGTTTGTGATTGAGATGCTTGCTGCTGTAACATTGCCTGTTACGGTTAAGTTGCTTCCTAAAACAGTGCCACCCGTTACGGTTAGTGCTCCGCCGATTGTAGTGTTATTGGTTACATCGAGTCCGCTCGTAGTTGTATTGCCTGTAACCGTTAAACCATTGCTCAATGCTGTGCCGCCCGTTACGGTTAACTGACCGCCGACTGTTGTATTATTATTTACTATTAAAGAATTGGTTGAAGTATTTCCTGTTACAGTAAGATTGCCACCAAAGCTTACGCCGTTAGTGATTGAAATGCTTGCTGCTGTTATATTACCGGTTACGGTTAAGTTGCTTCCTAAAACAGTGCCACCCGTTACGGTTAGTGCTCCGCCGATTGTAGTGTTATTTGTTACATCAAGACCTGATGTTGTTGTGTTACCTGTTACGGTTAATCCATTGCTAAGTGCAGTGCCGCCCGTTACAGTAAGTTGACCGCCAACAGTAGTATTATTAATTACTGCAAGACTGGTTGAAGTTGTGTTACCTGTTACGGTTAATCCATTGCTTAATGCAGTACCGCCTGTTACGGTAAGTTGTCCGCCAACAGTAGTGTTATTGATTACTGCAAGACTTGTTGTTGTTGTATTTCCGGTTACGGTTAATCCGTTACTTAGTGCTGTGCCACCCGTTACGGTTAACAGCCCACCAAGGGTTGTATTATTCGTTACTGCCAATGAGTTGGTGGAAGTGTTTCCCGTTACCGTAAGATTGCCGCCCAGTGTTACACCGTTTGTGATAGAGATGCTTGCTGCGGTTACGTTACCGGTTACCGTTAAGTTACTACTTAAAATAGTTCCTCCGGTTACTGTAAGAGCACCACCAATGGTAGTATTGTTTGTTACATCAAGACTTGATGTTGTTGTGTTACCCGTTACGGTTAATCCATTGCTAAGTGCAGTGCCACCCGTTACAGTAAGTTGACCGCCAAAAGTAGTATTATTAATTACCGCAAGACTGGTTGTTGTTGTGTTGCCTGTTACAGTTAATCCATTGCTTAATGTGGCACCGCCTGTTACGGTAAGTTGTCCGCCTACAGTAGTATTATTGATTACCGCAAGACTGGTTGTTGTTGTATTTCCGGTTACGGTTAAGCCATTGTTCAATGTAGTACCACCTGTTACGGTAAGCCCGCCGCCCACGGTTGTATTATTGGTTACGGCCAAAGAGTTGGTTGATGTATTTCCTGTTACGGTAAGATTACCACCGAGTATTACCCCGTTTGTGATAGAGATGCTGGCTGCAGTTACATTACCCGTAACGGTTAAGTTACTGCCTAATACCGTTCCCCCTGTTACTGTTAATGCTCCACCGATTGTTGTGTTGTTGGTTACACCCAGACTGGTTGTTGTTGTATTACCCGTTACAGTTAATCCATTGCCAAGTGCAGTGCCGCCGGTTACAGTGAGTCCGCCACCCACGTTTGTATTATTTATCACAGCAAGACTTGTGGTTGATGTGTTACCTGTAACGGTTAATCCTCCATTTAGTGATGAGCCACCGGTTACGGTTAGTCCACCACCAACGGTTGTGTTGTTGATGACAACAAGACTTGTGGTTGTCGTATTTCCGGTTACGGTTAAACCATTACTCAAAGTTGTGCCACCTGTTACCGTAAGACCACCACCTACAGTAGTGTTGTTGATCACTGCAAGACTGGTAGTTGTCGTATTACCTGTTACCGTTAAACCATTGCTCAAAGCTGTGCCACCTGTTACCGTAAGACCACCTCCGATCGTTGTATTATTAATTACTCCCAAAGAATTAGTGGAAGTGTTACCTGTTACTGTGAGATTGCCGCCAAGTATTACACCGTTTGTTATAGAAACGCTTGCAGCAGTTATGTTTCCGGTTACGGTTAAGTTACTACCCAAAACCGTTCCGCCCGTTACCGTTAATGAACCTCCGATGGTAGTGTTGTTGGTTACACCCAGACTTGTTGTGGTAGTGTTACCTGTAACGGTTAAACCATTACTCAATGTTGTTCCACCTGTTACCGTAAGTCCGCCACCTACAGTAGTGTTGTTGATCACTGCAAGACTGGTAGTTGTTGTATTTCCGGTTACAGTTAAACCGTTACTCAAAGCTGTTCCACCTGTTACCGTAAGACCACCGCCGATCGTAGTGTTATTGATTACACCCAGACTTGTTGTGGTAGTGTTACCTGTAACAGTTAAACCATTACTCAAAGCTGTTCCACCTGTTACCGTAAGACCACCACCGATGGTTGTATTATTAATTACTCCCAAAGAATTAGTGGTAGTGTTACCTGTTACTGTGAGGTTGCCGCCAAGCGTTACACCGTTTGTTATAGAAACGCTTGCAGCAGTTATGTTTCCGGTAACAGTTAAGTTGCTACCCAAAATCGTTCCGCCTGTTACCGTTAATGCACCACCGATGGTAGTGTTGTTGGTTACACCCAGACTTGTTGTGGTTGTATTACCTGTAACGGTTAAACCATTACTTAATGTTGTTCCGCCTGTTACGGTTAGTCCACCGCCAATGGTTGTATTGTTGATCACAGCAAGACTGGTAGTTGTTGTATTACCCGTTACCGTTAAACCATTGCTCAAAGCTGTTCCACCTGTTACCGTAAGACCACCTCCGATCGTTGTATTATTAATTACTCCCAAAGAATTAGTGGTAGTGTTACCTGTTACTGTGAGATTGCCACCAAGTGTTACACCGTTTGTAATAGAAACGCTTGCAGCAGTTATGTTTCCTGTAACAGTTAAGTTGCTACCCAAAACAGTTCCGCCTGTTACCGTTAATGCACCTCCGATGGTAGTGTTGTTGGTTACACCCAGACTTGTTGTGGTAGTGTTACCTGTAACGGTTAAACCATTACTTAATGTTGTACCGCCTGTTACCGTTAATGCACCGCCGATGGTAGTGTTATTGGTTACACCCAGACTTGTTGTGGTAGTGTTACCTGTAACGGTTAAACCATTACTTAATGTTGTTCCGCCTGTTACGGTTAGTCCACCGCCAATGGTTGTGTTGTTGATCACAGCAAGACTGGTTGTAGAAGTATTTCCGGTTACAGTTAACCCACCATTCAGAGAAGTTCCGCCCGTAACGGTTAATCCATTGCTTAAGGTGGTTCCCCCTGTAACAGTAAGGGCGCCACCCACGGTTGCATTATTAATAACAGCCAAACTGTTTGAACCGATATTTCCCGTTACGGTTAAATTGCCGCCAATGGTGGTACCGTTCGTTACTGAAAGACTACCTGTGTTCGTATTTCCCGTTACAACCAAATTAGCCCCTACTGTTGCACCGTTTCTTGCATAGATGGTTGAGGTTGTTATGTTACCGCTTACGGTCAAAGCCTGAATACTACCTAATAAGGTGATCGAGTTCATGGCTGTCTGACTCAGTACGCCACTAAAGGTTCCACCCGTGATCGTTCCTGTTGCCAGAATATTGGTAATGCTTGCAGACGATGCGCTAAAGGAAGCTGCCGTTACCTGCCCGGTAACTGTTAGCAGGGTGAGTGTTCCCAGCGAAGTAATATTGGGTTGTACGGCCACTGTTACGGGATTGCCGCTTCTTTGAAGGCCGGAAAGCATCGTAAGGGTATCTGCTTTTCGTAGCAGGTTTGAAAACAAAATGGTGGTATCGGTTACGGTTCCGTTCCCTATATAGATAAGTGATCTGATCGCAAAATCACTCATCGGCTCAACCCAAATACCTCTTTGGCGGATAAAAAAACGTTGTCCGGAAGGATTCTTTACATAGATCATCATCCCGTCGGGCGGGTTGAGTTTGTTGATCAGAAGGGTATCCTGTAATCTGGGCAGTAAAACACCCAGGCTATCGCTTTCCAGCTCGAGCATGGAAGCTTTATTGATGGAAGTGGGGTTGTTGCCGATCTTTACCTGCGCTGCTGCCGGTATGGCAAAACACAGCCAGATAAGGGCCGTAAGAACTCTCTTAAGCATGGTTTTTCGAGGATACATATACTGTTTTATAACAAGCGCCGTCTGTGTAGACGGCGGAACTGCAAATTTTGTTAATATGACCCGTATTCAATGACCGCCTGTACCGTTAAACACCCTTAGACAAAAAATAAGGCTAAAACGGTGACGATTTTTGCCGAAATATACATTAAAGAAACCTTAAAGGACCGAAACGCTGCCTGCGAAAATCAACGTTGATGCGGGTTTTAGGTCAAACATAATTTAAATAAATCATATGATAAGTAAACGCAGATCAAAAAATCAACCGAACCTCTTGATAATCAATTGATAAAATTTATACATGTATTATTTGTCAGATGCTTTGAAAAAATAGCGAAAATGGAAAAAATGAGATTAATTTTTGGTTTCTATCGTTTTTGAAGACATACTGCTGGCCTATTCAGGCTTTCCGGCAAGTACGTATTTAGTTGTTAATCAGTTGCCTAAACTCCGGAATGAGGGCTTTCCGGGGTGATGCAAGGGTAGTTTATCAGCAGATCACCCACAATGGGAGATCTGCGGTATTTTTTTGGGGTATTTACGGAAGAACGATCAACCCGGGTCTCCTGGGCTTTTGCTCCGAAACGCATCCGCCATCGTTTTCGTAATTAATCCACTTGCTTTTACCGATAAGCGATTGAGCGTTTTCTTAATTCAGTTACATTAGAGTGTCAATCAACGATTTGCTTTTTTTACCATTTAACTGCTATTGCCATTATGAAACCCACACAGAAATCGCGCCGCTCGTTCTTAAAAAATGCGGCCTTGCTTTCGGCAGCGTCTGCCATGCCGTCGATCATCAACAAAGCCAATGCTTCCGCACCATGGATCTCTTCCGGCAAAGCCGGTGAAAAAGTGAAACTTGCCTGTATTGGTATTGGTAACCAGGGAGGTTCGGATGTAATGTCCTTCGCCAAAACCGGTCTTGCCGATTTTGTTGCTTTTTGTGATGTGGATATGGGTGCCCCCCATACCCAGGCTGTTCTAAAAGCTTTTCCGGATGTACCCCGTTTTCAGGACTTCAGAACCATGCTCGATAAAATGGGTAACCAGATAGAAGCAGTTTCTGTTGGTGTACCAGATCATTCCCATTTTGCAATCACGATGATGGCGATGGGTATGGGTAAACATGTATATGTTGAGAAACCCATGGCACGCACCTTCAACGAGGTAGAACTGATGATGAAAGCCGCTGCCAAACACCCTAAACTGGTAACACAGATGGGTAACCAGGGACATTCTGAAGCCAATTATTTTCAATTCAAAGCCTGGGTAGACGCAGGTATCATAAAAGATGTAACCAAGATCACCGCACACATGAACAGCGCACGTCGCTGGCATGGATGGGATAAAAAATATACCGGACTTCCTGCGGGAGAGGCCGTTCCGGCTTCTCTGGACTGGGATACCTGGCATGGAGTAACGCAAAAGCACGAGTATAACCATGATTATATCAATGGCCAATGGCGCTGCTGGTATGATTTCGGAATGGGTGCTTTGGGCGATTGGGGTGCTCACCTGGTTGATACGGCACACCAGTTTCTTGATCTGGGTTTGCCTAATGAGGTGAGTATGTTGCGTGCAGACGGACACAATCCATTCTTCTATCCGCAATCATCTACCATCCTGTTCCGCTTTCCTGAAAGAGGAAAGATGCCGGCTTGTGATATTACCTGGTATGATGGGGTAAACAATGTACCACCATTGCCGGAAGGTTACCGTGGTCCGGGACTGGATTCAAATATTCCACCTCCGAGCAGTGGTAAAATTGAATCACAGCGATTGAATCCGGGTAAGATCATCTATGGTAAGGATCTCACTTTTGCGGGTGGTTCTCACGGAAAAACACTGTCGATCATACCGGAAGAGAAAGCCAAAGAAATGGCGTCCAAATTGCCGGTAGTACCCGAAAGCACGTCTAATCACTATGCAAACTTTTTGAAATCCTGTCTGGGCCAGGAGCAAACCCGTTCGCCGTTTGCGATTGCGGGTCCTTTGAGCCAGGTGTTCTGTTTAGGTGTGCTTTCGCAACATTTGAATGCTACGCTTAAATTCGACAGGAAGACCAAACAGATCACCAACAATAAAATGGCGAATGAGATGTTAGTAGGTATTCCTCCGAGAAAGGGATGGGAGCAGTACTATAAAATCTAATGATAGGATGATAGCATGAGTGAATGATAGAATAAATAAAACAATCATTATTTAAGCCCTTTGCAGGATCTGCAGAGGGCTTTTTTGTAGGTGGCAGATAACCTAATTGCTTTTTTCGGGCAGTTTTGGGAGGCGAGTGAGTAAGTAAATAAACTACAACTAATTGATTATCAAAGTAACATGTAGTTGTTACATAGAAACGCAGGATTGTTACAGCCCCGATTCTTCCCGCCGGTTTTGTTCTCTCACATTTGCTGTCTAAACATTATTATTTACCTACATCCCCGTTCTGGAATGAACATCCAAAAAATGAGAAAATTTATTACCTATGTAAGCGTAGCCGCTTCTATCTTTTTGATCGCTTCTTGTTCTAAAGTTGTTGGTCCTTCAAATGTGAACATGAAAAGAGACACCACTTTTAGCGTAGCCGGTACGGTGCTGAATGATTGTGCAGGAAAAACATTGACCGTTACCAAGGGTAAAATGCATTTAACAGAAACCACAAAGAGTTACAATGATTCAATGTCGTATACCATTACCCTGAAAGGTGAAGACATGCAGCTGGTTGATGAAAACAATAAAAAATATGAATCTAATGAAAGCCTGACTTTCAAGATCACAGACGGACCGAACAGCAACACTGCATTATCATGGAATGCAAAATTCAATCTTGAGTCGAACGACCACAAGATTGTTAAGATCAGCTTTTTAGTACACACGTCTTCTTTGTCAACAAATGGTATCGTTGTTGATAAAGGTGTGTTTGATTCAAACAATTTTGGTTGTTTTATTGGGCTTAATTAATTAAATGGATAGATGAGAAAATCTGTTTAATAACACAACAATGTGAAGCGGGTCGTCTGAATAAGACGGCCCGTTTTTTTTTGTAGCAGTAAAAACCGGGAAAAAAGATTGTGATATAGCCATTATTACAACAGATACCTACAACTAATTCAAGGGATATAACTACACAATTGACGATTTATTATCTTTTTAGACGATTTATCACCGACCTCTCATGTAGCGTGCAACTAATTTTGCGCCTCACACAATCTAAACATGAGCCAACTACTACTCCCCTATTTTTATGCAGCCGTGTTTTTATTTGGTTTGATCGTAACTATTGAAGTGTTGGTAAATTTTAAAAGGCCGAGAGGATTAAAGATCTTTTTAGTAACCGTTAGTGCAAGCATTAGTCTGCGGGTAATATCAGACCTGTTGGTGATTAACGGCCTTACTTCCCCTTGGCCAATGTTACTGCCTAATATAATGTTGGCTCTGAGTGGTTTTTTATATTTCTCAACGCTGCATAATAAAAGACCGGGGAAGATCATTATTTCTATTTGTTTATCAATTGCTGCAATTGGGTTGATTGTAATTGCCGACTCGGTTCATCTCATAAAAGTTAAGATACCAACGCTGGGAAATAACAAGTATACCGATTTTACGAGGCTGGCCCGGGTTGTTATCTGCAGTGGGCTATTCGGATACCTTTTGTTTTCGTTTAAAAAGATCCACAAAAAATTAGCTATCGATAATATTTATTTTAAAGCTATCCGGTTCTGGTCGAATTGTTTTTTGATGGTTGTGTCTGTTATCTGGATCGCCAATATCAGTCGATTGTTTGTAAACGTATCCAATCCTGTTCCCGAGTGGATCTTTTCCATCGCACATTTATCCATATTATTATTAGTGCTTTTCAGACCCCGGTTTTTAAACAGGGTATATGTACGCTCTTCTTTTCTGAATGTTTTCAATAAAACAAATCAACAGGGCTTCCCGAAAGATGATTTTATCTATCGGTTCTTTAACCGTTCATTTTATGTGAATGCGAACGGAAAGCTTGCGGAGTTCTGCACGGAATTGGGGGTTTCTTCTGAAGAACTGAATAGCTTTTTATATAAAGAGTTCAATCTAAGCTTCACAGACCTGGTTAATAAAAGCAGGGTTGATTACTTTGTAGATCTGGTAAACAAAGACGCGTCCTCGCAATACACGATCGAATCACTGGCACAAAAATCCGGTTTTGGATCGAGACAAAGTTTATATAGAAGCTTCAAGAAATTCCATGGAGGAAATCCTTCTGATCTGATGAAGATGGTTTCTCCTTCTTTGATGGAAGAAGCATCAGCAAATTAAAAACCGAATCAGTTAATATTGATCTCTGCGTAAACTCTTTTACTCCCTGCCTCTCTGCGGTGAAGATCATTCACCGCAGAGAGGCAGAGAAGCGGAGTTGGCGCAGAGATTTTTTTATAGGCGTGCTACACGGATATTTTTGAATCTTACTACATCTCCGTGGCCGAGAAATCCGATATGGCCGGATTTGTTGAACAGGCCCGGATGTTCTTTATGATCCATCGTTCCATTGCCGCCGGCTTCTTTGATATCGCCATCAACGATCACCACACCGTTAAGCGTTACTTTAATTTTGTTTCCTTTGGCAACGATCTCTTCTGTATTCCATTCGCCAAGCGGTTTGAGAAAACCACGTTTGGCGGGAATTACACCATACACAGAACCATGGTATTGATAAGGCTGCAGGTTCTTATACATATCCGCTTCGCTATCCAATACCTGGATCTCCATACCCACATACGCAGCATCACCTTCTAAGGGTGCGCGGATGCCGATGCCGTTATTGGCGCCGGGTGTTAACTGAAATTCGAAACGATAAACAAAATCAGCATACTCCTCTTTGGTATATAAGTTACCACCTTTTAATTCGGGATGCACAGTAATGGCGCCGTCTTCTGAAAGATAACCTTCTTTGTTTCCTGTCCAGTTGTCCATATGGGTGCCATCATATAACATTGTAAACCCTTGCTTCTTTTCATCCTCACTAATGATAGAAACATTGTTGGCAGGTAGTTCACGCAGGTAAATATTTCTGTAGGCAACATAGGTGCCATGTGCCTGTAATTCCAATTGTTCTTTCGGGAAGATGGGTAGTTTGCGGTCCCAATAGTTTTCTAACACCACTTTATCGGTTACCAATTGTCCGTTCAACCATACCGTTACCTTATCTCCTTTCATGATGATATGAAAGCGGTTCCATTGACCCACTTTGTTATCGGCCACCACCAGGGGTTTGCTTGGGTTTGTCTGGTTATTATACAACCCACCGGAACCTACCTGTGCACCCGCATCTCTTCTGCTGGTATCCCAGATCTGTACCTGCGGGCTTCCGCGTAAATAAATACCGGCATCGCCTTTTTCGGTGATCTTCCAGTCAACATACATTTCTATATCACCATACATTTTATCGGTGGCAAGGTTATCACCATGTCCGGTAAAGACAAGCAGTCCATCTTTTACGATCCAGTCACCTTTTGTTTTTTCATTGGCTTTGTTCTGTGCATCGGCCAATTCTTTTTCCGTCATTTTAGAACGGGCGATGGGATTGCCAACCAGTGCTTTCCATCCACTCAGATCTTTCTCATTAAAAAGGGATACAAAGCCGTTATCATAAGGCATGGTTTTCAAATGCACGATTAGTTTTTTAGCCAGTACCGCGCTGTCTTCTCCTTTTAATAAAGGCAATGCTTTTTCTAAAGCTTCGCGAACAATGGGGCCGCGGATCTCTTTATCTGCCAGGGCGAGTCTTGTTACAATGAATGCGGCATCTTTATTCAGTTCGGGATCGTTCAAAGATTTAGCGGCAAGCATAAAAGAACCGAAGCCGGGGATTTGCGCTATATCTGACAGTATTCTTTTTTTCTGTATGGGATCTTTCGCTGCTTCCATTTTATCCTGCAGGTAAAGCTGTTGCTGAACAAAATTGTTATATGGCTTTTGTAAGCCGGGTGTTGATTTAAGTACAGGAAGCGGCCTGTTCACATTCTCCAGGGCAGACTGAATGGATCTGTTGGCAGGATCTTTTGAAGAAGCATTTTTAAGAACGGCAATCGCGTTATTTGAATGTATGGCTGCCAATGCCCTGGCTGCATTATCTGCCAATGATGCATCACTCAAAAGTTTGGAAAGTGGTTTCACGGCTGCATCATCACCCAATGCACCGAGGTATTTGATTAGGAGCTCTTTTGCGTAATAAGATTTAGTTACTGTTAAGCCTGGTAAGAGATTGGCAGTAGCTTTCGATTTTTTTTGTGCGTCTGTTGCTGCATCGTGTACATAGGCGCTTAAAGCATAACTGGCTTTTAATTTCAGGGAATCATCATCGAGCATGGCGAACAGGCTGCTCCAGTTGGATGTATTCCATGTTTGCATGTTTGCAATAGCGGCATCCGCATCTGTTGCGTGTTGATAGGGGAAGACGGCGATGGTTTGGGTTATCTCATTGTTTTGAGAAAACGAAGGAATTGATATGATCAGGGTGAAGAGGGAATGGAGAAATATCTTTTTCATGGTAGAATTAGTAATGGATGGAGATTTTTTTTCACCGCAGAGAGGGAGAGATACATGAGTTTGCGCAGAGAGCCCTCTGCGTAAACTTTGCGTTCTCTTGTTCTCTGCGGTGAATAATACAGGTTTTATCATAAAACGAAACATTATATATTCCATGGTGCACGCATGGGTGGGTTGATCATGCGGTTGGCTTCATCATCGTTAATAAAAGTTTGGGTTACAGGATCGAAATGAAGGGTACGCCCTAACTGTAAGGCGATCTTTCCCAGATTGATAATGGTACAGGAACGGAAGCCATTCGATTCATTCAAAGCAAAGGGTGTTCTGTATTTTACGGAATCGAGGAAATTGGTAACCTGTGGTGCAGGATCGGGCATCAGTGCCAGTATTTCTTTCAGGTTAGGAATATCTGACCGGAAGCCGGCATAGAGTTTTCCCTTTGGCCCGGAGATATAAGCTGCATCCGGATCTTTGGCTTCTCCATCGAGAATGATCTTGCAGCCATCTTCATAAGTGTACGTGATCTTTCTGAAAGTGCCGCATGCATCGGGGTGTTGCTGTTCTGCATCTACTTCTACTAAAACCGGACTTGTATCATCCTTTCCTAAAAAATATTGAATGGGGTCTATATAGTGTTGACCCATATCGCCCAAACCACCGCCATCATAATCCCAATAACCACGAAAGGTCTGGTGAACGCGGTGTGCATTGTAGGGCTTGAAGGGTGCGGGTCCCAGCCAGCGGTCGTAATCCAGTTCGGCAGGAACGGGTTGTGTTTCCAGTTTTGTTTTTCCTACCCAATAAAATTTCCAATCGAAACCGGTGGTCTTGCTTACGGTAACTGTTAAGGGCCAACCCAGCAAACCGGATTCAACCAGTTTTTTGATGGGTCTTACCGTGGTATTCATCCCATAGAAATTATCTTCAAAACGGAACCAGGTATTGAGGCGAAACATTCTGTTATATTGCTGTACAGCTTCCACTACGCGTTTTCCTTCGCCAATGGTGCGTGTCATCGGTTTCTCACACCAGATATCTTTACCTGTCTTGGCCGCTTCAATGGCCATGATACCATGCCAATGAGGAGGAGTGGCTATATGTACAATATCCACTTCGGGTAATGCGATCAGTTCCCGGTGATCATGAAAAGTCTTTACGCCTCCACCTATTTGTGTAGCTACTGCATCCAGATGGTTCTTATCTACATCGCAGATAGCAACCACTCTGGTTCCTGCATAAGGGATATGTCCGCGGCCCATACCTCCCACGCCAATAATACCCTTGGTAAGCTGATCACTGGGGGCAAGAAAACCTCTGCCCAGAACATGGCGGGGAACAATGGAAAAACCGGCGATAACCGCTGCGGTATTGCGCAGGAAACTACGCCTGCTTTTTTGAGAGGGCTTTTTCATATGTGGATGGTTGATGTGTTTTAAAGATATAAAATAATGGAATCTATTATTACCTAAAATCACTAACCGTGCCTTTGTGCCTTTGTGAGAGAAATGAATTTGCACACAAAGGCACAAAGGCACGGTTTAAGCAAAGCATAAACATCAATAGTCTTCCATCCCGTCCACAAGCTCTCCATAATCTACCAATAACTCTTCACCTGTTTTGATCTCGCGGAGGGTTTCAAAATATTCGCCTTCGTTTACAGAAATGATATTGGGGGTAGATGAGTGGTTAAGATAATTGGCCATATCCATCACTTTACATCCATGATCGGGAATGAAATAGTTTTTTTCATCATAGAGATAATAGGTCTCAAGGAATTCTTTCACATGAGCCGGTAATTGATCTGCTTCTTCAAAACTAAGGGGGATCCAGCCACTTGTATTTTTAGAGAAAAGGGTTTTACATCCCTTGGGTATATCAGTGATCGCAAATACACCTATGCCATGTATAGGAGAAGCCTGCAGGGCTATCTGCATTTCGTTCGTTAGTTCGTAGAGGAGTTGGGCCTTGGTCATCCGGAGATTTGTGTAACGAATATATTTCAATAAGGAGAAACGGAGAGAAAAAGACCGGTTCAATTTCATAACCGCTTCTTATTACAGGATTTCCATCCTGTTTGGCAGTTTTGAGTACCTTAGTCCCCACACTATTTAAATATCTTTCATGAATTTCAGATCCTTATTATTCAGCTCCTTTTTATTGGCAGGTATTGTTTGTTTTGGTCAGGATACGGAACAGCAGGTTATTAAAGACCGCGCCAATGATCCATCCCAATACAAGAAACCCTATGTTATATTAATATCGGCCGATGGGTTCCGTGCCAATTTTACAGAACAGCACCAGGCTGTTTTTTTACAGTCGATCGCCAAAAAAGGAGTGCGTGCCGATTTTATGTATCCGTCTTTTCCTTCTCTTACTTTTCCTAATCACTATACATTGATAACCGGGTTATATCCTTCACACCATGGTTTGGTGGATAACAGTTACTATGATATATCGCGAAAAGAATTTTACGGCATGGGTAATAAGCAGAAAGTGGCAGATGGCAGCTGGTATGGCGGCACACCTCTTTGGGTACTGGCCGAAAAACAAAAAATGCTGGCCGCCAGTTTTTACTGGGTAGCATCTGAGGCAGACATTCAGAAAACAAGACCCACTTACTATTATATCTATAATGAGAAGATCGATATGGCCGGACGGATCAAAGCAGTAAAAGACTGGCTAAGCTTACCGGAAGAGAAACGACCACATTTCATTACTTTCTATTTTCCGCAGGTAGATCATGAAGCACATACCTATGGACCGGATGATCAGAAAACAAAGGAAGCGGTTCAGTTGATCGACAGCAGTGTGAATGCGTTGCAGGAAGCGTTGAAACCCTTAGGGCTCCCCATCAATTATATTTTTGTTTCCGATCATGGTATGACCAAGGTTGATGTTGAAAATACCATGCGTTTGCCCAAAGGAATTGATACCACATTCTTTACCATTCCTTCCGGAGATGCTTTACTGCATTTGTATGCAAAAGATGCATCAAAGATCGAATCAACTTATGAAGCCGTTAAAAAAGACACGTCTGTTACTATTTACCATTTAGATGAAACGCCTGATTACTGGCATTATAAAAAATCGGATGATCGATTTAACCGCTTAGGTGATCTGATACTGATACCACATTTGCCAAGAACCTTTAGTTTATCTGGCCGGAAAACAACACCGGGCAAACATGGATTTGATAATCACCTGGTAGATATGCGCGCCAGCTTTATGGCATGGGGGCCGGCATTTAAAGAAGGATTGCGGATCGAAGGTTTTGAAAATGTGAATGTATATCCTTTGATCGCGCACATACTGGGATTGAAGTATGATGAAGGGGCGATTGATGGGAAGCTGGAAGTATTAAAAAATACCCTGAAGAAATAAAGTGCCCTTATGAACACTCGGGACTAAAGTCCCGAAGGGGTTCATAATATATTCTCTTATCCCCGCTCTAAAGAGCGGGGCAATGTGAAAATTCTGTTTTCCTCTGCCGCTCATAAATGCAGGAATAAAACCTATTGAATAGGATACTCTAAAATCTGGAGTGGGGAGATCTTTCTTGCCCCGCTCTTTAGCGCGGGGGTAGGAAATGTCTCAAAGAATTCGGGTTCGGGACTTTAGTCCCGAGTGTGCTGCTACTCTTCAATCTTTTCATCTGTGATCAGCTGTGCGATGAGACTTGTCCAGCCGGTCTGGTGATTGGCACCCAGTCCGGTTCCAGAATCTCCATGGAAGTATTCATAAAATAAAACCAGGTGTTTGTTTTCGGGTTTGCTGTAAAACCAGTTTTCATCACCATGCAGTTTACGGTGATTATTTTCATCCAGCTGAAACAGACTGATTACCCGATTGGATAATTCATTGGCAATCTGTTTCAGGTCCATGAAAACACCTGAGCCTGTAGGGTATTCTACACTCAGGTCTGCATCGTAAAACTCACCAAACTTCTTAATGCTTTTAATGATCAGGTAATTGATGGGCATCCATACCGGTCCGCGCCAGTTACTGTTGCCGCCAAAGAAATCAGAAGTAGAATCACCGGGATCATATTGAATGGAATAAACATGTCCTTCAATGGTTACTGAGTATGGATTTTTTTCATGGTATTTAG
>CANGOX010000035.1 GCA_947455605.1 Chitinophagaceae bacterium | reverse complement strand
GCAACCTCTTTGGTTGTTCGACCACCTTCCTGTTGCTTTAAAATGGAAACAATCTGAGTCTCCGTAAATCGTGTCTTTTTCATATTTGCAGTTTAAATTTAAGCTTTCGGCTCTAATTTTAAACTGTCTGCTTTTTAGGGACACTTACATTGCCTTTTCGGATAGAAAATGCCACTGCGTCTTTTGTAAAAGCAGAATCAAGCTGCGCATGGTTCTTTCTCAATAAAAAATAACGGGATGAGAATAACTGGTCACGCAGGGTCATTTGTTTCAGCAAAAGTTCATTATACACGCCCTCAATATTTTTAAGCAGCGTATTATAAACCGCATCATATTCTACAAGCGAATCAGAAACGATTTTACTTCGGAGTAATCTGAAATTACCTGCTTTTAACTGCATTACCGTACGGTCGTGATACCTGAAGGTGAAGTTGTTGTTCAATTTGGCTACATTACTGTAAAGCAAAAGCAGATCCCTGCCTGTTGCTTTTTTATCTATTTCGCCTCTGATGGTATCAATGTAATTCACATAACTGGTCCAAAATTGAATACTCCTATTTAGATCGATGGTGTCATTAATTAAATCCTCTTTAAGCGTTATTGAAAATTCCTTTTCCCTATGATTCTCTACTATGGTTTCCCTTATATTTTCCGCTATAAACCCCATACTCACCGCCAGAAAGATCATCAATCCTTCGAGAAGGTATTCTTTGAGGCTTTTCTTTTCTACGTGTGGGTGGTGGTGGACTTCCATGAGGGCAGTTTGGGATTTGGAGTTTGGGGTTTGGGGTTATTCTTTTTCTAAATGATATTCTTTTTTTATCAGTTCGAGCAATTGTTTTGCCTTTTCATTTCGTTCGGAGCCCCATTTGGCTAACAGTGATAAAGAACCATAATAATACTGGGCCGACATAAGGAATTCATTGATCAATTCACGATCGGTTTTCACCAGTTTGCTGTTTTGAGGTTCTTTTCTATCCTTGAAAATCTGGTACATTGTTTTAGCGTCGAAAATTTTATTGGCATGTGTCATGTAATCAGTTGTTCGGTAGTCTGTAATATTATTTTGCGAATTAATGATCTTAATGGTATTATAATAATCAGCAACACTATTTGCAACCTTTTTATGATGTATCAACCGAAGATCACCGGATGATTTCATCTGATCATAGGTGGCTTCCTTAAAAACCAGTTTATCAAATTTGGTAGTAATCAGTCTGGCATAAAAATATGCCTTGTTACTTTTCGTTTCTGCTTCATTGCTGCTCAGTATACTTATTAAAGAATCGAACATGTTCAATCCTTCAGATAGATTTTTTCTGCTATTTGAATACATGACAGTATCCGACTGAAGATCAGCAGTCATATTTTGCATATAAACATGTTCCCGTTCTCTTTCGGATAAATATTCACGGATATTCTCCGCAATAAACCCCATACTCACCGCCAGAAAGATCATCAATCCTTCTAGCAGGTATTCTTTGAAGCTTTTCTTTTCTACGTGTGGGTGGTGATGGACTTCCATGAGGGCAGTTTGGGGTTTGGGGTTTGGAGTCTGGAGTTATTCTTTTTCTAAATGATATTCTTTTTCTATTAAAGCAATTATCGATTTTGCCTGTACCTTATGTATTTTCAAAAATTGTGTATAATTAAATAATACGCCACGTGAAAAATTAAGATTTGCTCCATATAACAAGAATGTTTTTTTATCCGTGTCTAAGAGCTTGAATTGTTGGATGGATTTCAATATTAGCTTCCTGGATGGGTTGCTTAAGAAATTTTCATAATAACGGTAATCAAAAATGGTTTGTCCAATTACCAAAGCCTCTCCTTCTATACCCCTGAATACAGTATGTTGATCATCCATGGTTTTATTGTACTCAGAATAGTTTTGAATACTGTCTGAAACTTCTTGCTTTCTGATCAGACTAAATGCTTCATTTTTTTCAAACTGATTTAAGGTTCTCAAAGTTGGCTTAAATTCAATTCTGTTGCGGCCAAACACTCTATGCAAATAGTACATGGTTCTATATAGGGTATCCGGCAGTTTTTTCTCAGCGGCAGCATAAATACAATGCCGTAAACTATCAATAAATTGAATTTTTATGGAGTCATATTTATAAACAGAATCTAAATTTGGAATGTCCGCTTTTAAATCTTCCACCAACATTTCCATTAAATGATGTTCACGTTCATGCTTGGTGATATTTTCCCGTATACCTTCTGCAAAAAAGCCCATGGTTACCGCCAGAAAGATCATCAATCCTTCTAGCAGGTATTCTTTGAAGCTTTTCTTTTCTACATGTGGATGGTGGTGGACTTCCATAACTAATCTATATTATATTCTTTTTTTAAAAGTTGGATAAGCCTCGTTGCATTTCCAAGTTGTATTTTTAAAATAAGGTCTGTATTAGCTATTTTAACTTTTAAACTAACAGTGTGATTAAAAAATTTGAAAATAGCAATTGGATCGTTTTTAATTTCAATAGTTGGAGTATCTTGAATAACATTATTGAAATTGACAAAAGTAGCAGCGTCTTCTAAAGACAAATTATAATTCTCAGTAATAATTGTATAATTATAGTCTATTCTTTCATTGAAATTACTATAATTAAAGAGACTGTCCAGTACCATCTTTCGCTTAATAAGCCGCAAACTTCCTGAGCTCTTCATTTGTTCATATGCTGCTTTGTTTGTTTTAAATATGTCTATACGGGAACTTTTCAAATAAAGTTTTGTAAATATTTTAGCACTTTGGGCTTCATTTAAATTTTTCTTTTGGAAAAAAATTATACTATCAAGCAGTTGGATCTTTACTGAATTAAGTTTTCTTATTTTTACTAATGTAGTTGTGTCTTCTTTTAAATTATCAACTATAATTTCCATATTACGCTTTTCTATTTCATGCTCTGAAATTTTTTCACGCACATTCTCGGCAATAAAACCCATACTCACCGCCAGAAAGATCATCAATCCTTCGAGCAGGTATTCTTTGAAATTTTTCTTTTCTACGTTTGGGTGGTGGTGGACTTCCATGAGGGCTGTTTGGGGTTTGGGGTTTGGAGTTTGGAGTTATTCGTTTTCTAAATGATACTCTTCATTTAATAATGTGATTAGTCTTTTTGCTCTGTCCAATTGTCTTTGCATTTGCGGGATATAAAATGCACGGTAATTCCCATAAACAAAAAAGTAGTGATTGTAAAAACGGTTGATAGCATCCGCTTGTTGTTCCAGGTTAAAAGAGTGAGGCTGTCTGTAGTCATAGACCATAAAATGGCCAGCTACCTCTTCGGCCTTTTCTAATATTGTATTGTCTCTATCGCCATTAGCTTCTATTGAATTACTTGCTTTTTCATAGCGATATAAACTATCTAACACTTTCTTTTTCGATACAAACCGAAGACTTCCAGAACTCTTCATTTGTTCTAATCCCGATTTGTTTGAACGAAACCAGTTAGTAGTTCCCGATCGATCATACAAATTAAAAAATGCTCTATAGTTATTTGAATCCTTCAGGTTCTTGTCTCGAAATAGTATGAGGCTATCAATAATGATCAAGGCTTTTGTTTTATTAAGGATAATCTTTCTAAGGGAAGCAGTATCTTCTTTTAAATTGTCAATAATCAACTCTACATTTCGTTTTTCAATTTCATGTTCTACAATATTTTCCCGGATATTCTCCGCAATAAACCCCATACTCACCGCCAAAAAGATCATCAATCCTTCGAGCAGGTATTCTTTGAAGTTTTTCTTTTCTACGTGTGGATGGTGGTGGACTTCCATGAGGGTAATTTTGGAATTGGGAAATTGGGAAATTTTTACTCGTTTTCTAAATGATAATTTTTACGTAAAGCTGAGAGCAGTTCATGATTAGCATTTACATAACCTTGATATTGGAGCTGAGTTGTGCCCCTAAGTACCAATAAATATTGAGCAACAATTCCGGCCGACTCAGATCTGTTTAAAAGATTTTTATTTTGAAATTCAAATGGGTACTCCATAATCTGATCGGAATTGATCAATTGCAAAATTGATATTTCACCATCGTTAGTAACTTTTTCCTGCCACGTAAAATCATAATGTTTGATGCTTTCTTTTCTGAGAAAATTATCTACCACATTATATTCCTGTTCATTTCGGATTCTCACACGGTTTATACTTACGGTATAATTACCTATGGCATTCTGCAATTCTGTACTTTTATAAAATTTGAAACTATTCGAATTTCTTAACTGGGTTAAAATTCCATCCTGCGCTTCAAAAAGGATACTGCTCACAAATTGGTATGACCACATCATCGCCTTTCCGAATGTTGAACCCAAATGATCTAAACTGCTGTCACGAAGACAATTACGCAGATATACCATTTCCTGGGCTTTCCTAACCCTTAAGCCAATCTTTTGTTGTATAATGATTGAATCTGATTTTACTTCCTGGTATAAACTTTCTGCCAGTTCCTGCGCCTTATGATTTTCGGTAATGTTCTCTCTTATATTCTCTGCAATAAACCCCATACTCACCGCCAGAAAGATCATCAATCCTTCAAGCAGGTATTCTTTGAAACTTTTCTTTTCTACGTGTGGGTGGTGGTGGACTTCCATGAGGGCAGTTTGGGGTTTGGGGTTTGGGGTTTGGGGTTGTTAGAAATGTTTATTGGTTTTCTAAGTGATATTCTTTTTCAATTAACTTAATTAGTCTTTCTGCTCTCGCTTTTTGATTCTTTAAATTAACAATACTGACAAATAAAGTACCTCTTGCTGTGTATAATTTGTAAGCAAATAATAATAAGGTGTTTTTATCATTAGTTATGAGCGAAAATATCTTATCAGATGAAAGGATCAGTGGGATATCTGCTCTGGTCAGATAATCATTCAATATCCGGACATCAAAAATGGTTTGACTAAGCTGAAATGATTCATACAAAGCCTGGCTGTGAATGTTTTCTTGCCCAACGATATCTTCGTTGAATTGATAATAGCTATTTATACTGTCGGATACCTGTTGTTTTTTTATTAAACCAAAGCCATCATTTTTTGCAAATTGTTCAATGGTTCTTTTTGTTGCAAAAAAGTTGAAATATCTATAATTAGCTGCCCTATGTAAAAAATACATATACCTGTATTCGTTGTTAGTTAATTTTTTGATTGAAACATCGCAAATCATTAAACGTAGCGTGTCAAGGCGATTCAACTTTATATCATTCTTTGCAATTGCTGAATCTAATTTTGGCAAATCCGCTTTCAGGTCTTCAACCAACATTTCCATCAAATGATGTTCCTTTTCATGCTTGGTTATATTTTCCCTGAAGCTTTCTGCAAAAAACCCCAAGGTTACCGCCAGAAAGATCATCAATCCTTCCAACAGGTATTCTTTGAAACTTTTCTTTTCTACGTGTGGGTGGTGATGTACTTCCATTGGTAAGATTCAGGTTTGGGGTTATCTGGCGCAAAGGGTTTGATTTAAATATAATAATAATATGATGATTTTTCAAATTTATCCTTACCCTTTTTAAGGTGATCAGAGAACCCGATGTGTGAATGATTTCGGTAATGGATAAACAATACTACTGCGCTTAGAACAGTACCCTTGTTATTTAATGGTTACGAGTAGCCGAATGTTACTCAGTTGCTATGTGATTGTGGGGGCTGAATGAGGAACCGAAGATTTGACAAACACTAACTCTGTTTGCCCGTTTTTTCAGAAATGATCGAGTATAGATCATTGGGGTTAAACGGTTTGGTAATACAACCATTCATGCCCGATTTGCGGGCCTCAGATTCAATATCCAGATTTATGGTGGAAGCCGTTAATGCAATGATGGGTATATCCATATTAAATTTTCTGATCTCCTTTGTTGCCGTATATCCATCCATTACAGGCATTTGAATATCCATCAATATCAGATCATACACATTGCTTTTTACTTTTTCTACAGCAAGGGCACCATTCTGTGCAACTTCTACCTTTGCATTCCAGTTCTGCAGCATTTTTTCTGCTACCATTACATTGAACGAAACATCTTCAACCAATAAGATCCTTAAACCTTTCATATCGGCTTTACCGGAGTTAAATGAAGGTTTCAGTTCTTCAATATCATCTGCCGAATCGCTTTTCTTAAATGACATTGTAAAGAAAAAGCGAGACCCTTTACCGGCTTCACTTTCCAGCTGAATAGTGGTGTTCTGTAATTCGAGTAAACGCTTGATAATGGTGAGGCCAAGACCCGATCCGCCAAACTCTCTCGTTATATTATTATTGGCCTGTGTAAAGCGTTCAAATATCAACTCCTGTTTTTCTTTGGGAATGCCGATACCGGTATCTTCTATTGAAAAATCTATCTTAACCATATCATCCACCAGGGAATTCAACCCTACCTGAATGGTGATGGTGCCTTTATGTGTAAATTTTAAAGCATTGGAAACAATGTTATTGAGTACCTGCCCAAGACGCAGATCATCACCCAACACATACTTAGGTATATCATCATCAAAAATGATCTTGATGATATTTCCTTTTTCTTCGGCCCGTACACGGTTGGCCATTTTAATATTCTTCAGGAACCCCAGAATATTGATCTTTCGTTCAACAAAAATGATCTTGCCTTCTTCCATCTTACTGAAATCAAGCACATCATTGATCAGGCTTAACAGGTTTTCGGAAGAGATCTGCATAACATTCAGCAATTCTTTCTGCTCTGGCAATAACTCATGATATTGCAACAACATGATGGTTCCGATAATTGCATTCAACGGAGTGCGGATCTCATGGCTCATTACTGAAAGGAATTCGCTCTTGGCATAAGCGGCTTTTTCGGCAATATCTTTGGCCTGTATCAGGTCCTGCTCCAGTACTTTTGTTTTGGCGATCTGTTTTTCAAGGAAGGAAATGATGTTCATCAGATCTTCGTCTTCTTCTGAAAACTGAACAGGACTGGCAGGATCCAGTGAACGGATGGCGGCTTTTAATTTAAGGATAGACTGTTTTCTGATCTCACTCTGCTGTTGCAGATCCTGCAGTACGATCTGGTATTCTCTTTCGCTTACATCAAAAGCGTGTTCTGTTATTTTTTTATCCTTTTCGAATGACTCATAACACTTACTGATGGTCTCTAAAAATGTATTGATCACACCATCTTTCAGGTATTCTGCAGGCAGGAATTTTTCTATTTGTTTCTCCAGAATATTGTGATACGCCATAACAGCAGGTATTGGGCTAATGAATTTTATATCTCGCTAAAAGTAGTGATCGTCATAGTTTGGTTATGCAATTCACAATTACTATCCTGGTTAAAGGGCGATAATTCTCCATATGAGTAAAACCCGGTAATGGCCGTTTGCGGACCGAAAATATCCCGGGCGGCTTTTACTTCTTCGTAGGTTCTTTCCTGTAAAATAAGTTTTCGGCCCACACAGCTGATCAATATGGCCAGTTGCGGTGCGTTCTTGTATCCTTCGTCTTTCAAAGCATGTTTGGCGGCAATAGAAGAACCATTGATGATCCTGTCGAAATTGGCTTTCATTAACCGCACTTTACTTCCTTCCGGAAGGTTGCCGGCAAAGGTCATGCTCTTATCTTCCTCATTAATGGCAAGAATGGTTCGCACCAGGCTTTTTGAAGATTCACCAATACGCATGGATAAAGGAAAGTATAAGGCAGAACCGGGCAGTTCATTTACATAAGGCCCAAGGTATTCTTTATATAGATCCAGGGCATTGCTGCCGTCCAGCTCGTATAAGACGTTTTTATCAGAACGGGTGATGATCCTTTCCCTGCCAAATTCATCCCAACCACCAAAAGAACTATGGCCTATCTGTAAACGTTTACCATAAAAACCAATGGCCACTACATTGCCTTCGGAAGGAATATCATTGAGGCCTACCTGTGTTTTCTGAAAACGGTCTGCATCGCCGGCCATACCCCCGGTTATGGGAATTTTTTTGTGGTTATTTATGTTTAAGCCGTTTACCAGTTCACTACCGTTTGAAAAACTGCCTTCAGAAATCACAAATACCGTTACCAGGTCATCGCCTTCCAGTTCCTGCATCAGTGCTTTGCCTGTTTCAAAACTGTTAGCGCCTTTGGTAACATTCATTTTGGCGCAACGCACCTGTGTATGATCAAACTGAATAGCCATAACAGATACCGTATCATCAAACACGCCATCATCCATGATCTCTCCGGAAGTAGAGCAGGAAACAATATTGGCCTGGGGGTATTGGGCCCGGATATGCGCAAACACTTCCGGGAGGGTAACAATGGCTCCGGCGCCAAACATGTAAACCAATTGACAGAGCGAATGATTAAATCCTTCAGACTGGCTATTCGCTTTCCACTTTCCTTCGGTAAAATGTTGCTGTGATATTTTCATAAATAATCAGGACTAATCAGACGATACAAGATAGACAATCTGCCTGTGACAGGAATTGCTTTAGTCAAATTTAATTCTGTACAATGGATCTGAGGCAGAAACGGAAAAGAAAAGCGGAAATAATCGGTAAAAATCCTGCATTTGCGGCTTTTTTGATGGTTCCCGGGGACTATGCCGGCCGATACTATTTTAAGCGGCCTGAAAGAATGGGTTGTTGAAATAGTTACGATTTTGGCGATGCCGGTTTAAGCAAAAAAATAGCAGGTAACTGTCTACCTGCTATTTTTTCCGGTTACTGTAACTTATCTATCCTTCCAACAAACTCTGTGCATAGTCACGGCAGCGTTTGGTTTCTTTTACGGCATTGGAGCCCGCCGGGATATCGTATTCCAGTTCAATGGTGCAGGGGAATTTGTATTTCTTTTCTTTCATAATGGCAAGGATCTCTTTCAAAGGCGTATCTCCTTCGCCCCAGGGCATGTTCTTTCCGCCGTTGGCCTTGGTTTTACGGTCTTTGAGGTGCATGCTGGTGATGAACTTGTGTTTAGATTCGATCAGTGCCAGCAGGCTTTCTTTGGTATTGCCGGCAGCCATATAATGACCGCAATCGAGGTTGAGGCTATTGTATGGCGATTGTGCCAGCGCTGTATCCCAGGCGGTTTCACTTGCCTGTAGATGGGCATGGTAGCCAATGTATACTTTATGTTTTGCAGCCAGATCTCCCAAACGTTTTGTTTGGGCAGGATCAGCAGGTAACTCAACACTTACGGATGTTGCCCCCAATGCTTTTGCTGCACGTAAAGAGTATTCCACTTCCCCATCTGTATTTTCCGGAGCGAGTGAATTGGGCTTATAGGCAAAGAACGAAATACCGGCGGCATTGAATTTTTTTCGAACCTCCACAAACTTATCCATGGATACCGATTCTCTCCAGGCGGCTACCTGTTCCTGGTATTGTTTTAGCTGGGCCTTGATCTCATCACTCAGGGGCTGTGCAGGCTGGCCGGGTACACGGGCAGGCATTTTAACAGGATTGGCCGGTTTGCCCAGATAGGCTTCCACTTCATCGCCTTTTAACTCAACGGCGTTGATGTTGCTATCTATGCAATACTGTAATAACTGATCCGGGGTACTGGGCATACTTCTGTATGAATAGGTAGTAACGCCTATCTGCACTCCTTTTACAAGTGAGTTGGGTTTGGATTGGAAGAAATTTCCGGCCAAAGCAGATTTTCCGGCTACCAATACACCTAAGGATGCAAGGGAACTTTGATAAAGAAAGGCACGACGTGAAGGGTTTACTGACATAACAATCGGGTTTTGGTAAAATAGATGATCCTTAAAAATAACCGATTTTTTCCGACCAGCCATAAAACAAAAAACCCTTATCAAAGTAAGGGTTTATAGATACAATAGATCCGTTGTAAGGAGGTCTTTTATGCGGCTTTGATGAGCCGTGTATTTTGATAATCTTTGATACAGAGAACCGATAATTTAATGCCTTTCGACCCAACATACTTTGTACCGTATACAATATCCTTTACCCAGGCATGCATTCTGTCAACTTCACTGGATGTCCAGTAAAACTTACCGGATAAGAGACGCTTGGATTTTTTGTCGTTATAAATCTTCAGGAACTCTTCGATCGTAAGTATTCTCCATTCTTCGCCTAATTGATCGCAGGCTTTTTTCGCATCGTTCCATCCCATCTTACCCAATTCTTTCCATTCCAGTTTAGACAGGTTGATGTTCTGGGCTAATTTTTTCGGATTGATGGTTAACTCAGCCTTATCGTTTTCACCCTCTATAACAAGATCTGACTGAAAGTATTCCGATGCGATGCGGCTAACCGTATACAAATAAGTACCACCATAAACACCCAGTGCCAGAAAGATGATGGAACTATACTTTATGATCTCCGATAGTGTATTCAGATGAGTAATAGAGTCGGTAAAATTTCCACTTGCTATGGCCAGTTGTGTTTTGTTGGCTGATAAATACATCAGTACAAAGAATATGATGAGCAAGCCTACAAATGACAGCGCAATGCATAGAAAGCCGGTTGTTAATCGGCCAAATACTTTGTATAGTGCGCTTTTGTCGTTCATCACAGGCAATATTCAACAAAAGCGGTTAAACATCGCCTATCTTCCGAGGCTATTTATATAAGCAATTCAGCAATCCTTATCACAAAAGCGGCATCAGGCACCTTTTGGCAAACACATAATAATTTATTCCATTGCGTAGCTGATCAAATCATTACGTCCGAGAATCATATAAAGAAAAATTAAACTGTCTAAAACCTGCTGCAGGATTGCTTTTTAGACCAAAATGGCGGGGTAATTTTTACCTGAGATACCGGTATCGTTTTTAGCTTTTGCTTCTTTATCTTTCTTTCTTAAAAGTCTGTAAGTACATTCTGTTTTATGGAGATCTCAGAATAAAATCGGTTCCTTTGGAACTATACAAATCAATCGTCTGTGTTATACTTCTTCATACAAACCAAGCCTGTTTTGCAGCACCTGTATTTCTGCCTTCATTTTTTTAATTCTTTGCAGTAAATGAATGATCACATCAATTCCTTCCAGGTTGATATCGAGTTCGCCATATAAACGCACGAGTTTTTCTGCATCTGCCAGTTTACTTAATTGTATGTATTCTGCTTCTTCGATCCTTTCCACTTCAATCAATCCGTAATCCTGTAAAGCGCTGATCACGGTTATCTCAACACCATGTTCGCGGCAAAAAATATCTATGGGTATGAATTCCTGCATTTCCATATACTAATTTTTTATTGAGATAATTTTTGAAGTTCTGTGAGCAATTCCTTTTGTTTGTCTGTGAGGTTGGTTGGTATGAGCATGTTATAGGTAACAAACAGATCCCCAAAAAATCCTTCTTTTTTGTACACCGGAAAGCCTTTCCCTTTTAATCTTGTTTTGGTTCCGTTCTGTGTTTCGGGAGAGATTTTCAGTTTGATCTTGCCGTTTAATGTGTCGATGATCTTTTCTCCACCGAGTATAGCAGTAAAGAGATCAAGGTCTACTGTAGTATACAGATCATTACCTAATCTTTTAAAATGCGGGTTATTGGGGATGGAAAAGCTGATATACAGATCTCCATCCGGACCACCGTTTACGCCTTTGCCGCCGTAACCTTTCAGTTTGATGGTTTGTCCGTTCTCAATACCCGCAGGAATGGTAATACGCACATTCTTATCCTGAATTTTGAGTGTTCGTGCATGCGTTGTAAAAGCTTCCTCCAATGTGATGGCTAATTCTGTATTGAAATCCTGTCCGCGGAATTTTGTCTGCGCCCGATTGCTGCCGCCGGTTGCACCACCAAACATGGAAGCAAAAAAATCAGAAAAATCAGATTCATCAAAATCACCCGAAAATGTCTGGCCACCTGGGTTTCCCGGCCTGCTTTGTGTGCGCCGGGCCTGTTCATATTCTTCACCATGTTCCCAGTGTTCGCCGTATTGATCGTATTTTTTTCTTTTTTCCGGATCACTCAATACTTCATTGGCTTCATTGATCTGCTGGAATTTTACATGGGCATCCTTGTCATTCGGGTTCAGATCGGGATGTAGTTTTCTGGCCAGTTTCCGGTAAGTTTTTTTGATCTCTTCTGCCGAAGCATTCTTATTGATCCCTAAGATCTTGTAATAATCCATGAAAGCCATAAAACAGCATTGTATACAGGGTACACTTAATTTATTTAGTTGTTCTCTCTTTTAGCAAAAGACCCAATGCATCGGCAGTTAATTTAGCCGTGGTCTTCATCTCAACTCTTATATGTGATAAAACTTTTTTCTTACTGAAAGCTTTATGCAATTCATATTTGGCTTCAGAAGGTCCTGTGATCAGTACAAAAGCAGCTGAGGCCGGAATATGGGTGAGGATCTCTTTACAAAAATGATGCATCTGGTCATTTTCGCGGTTCTGCATCTTTTTGCCAATATCCAGGGTTGTATCGAATGTGCGGCTCTTGTTGCTGGTTTCTCCTTTAAATCTTTCATGCGATTCTATCGCAGAATTCAGGGTTTCGGAAGTAGCCACTCCTTTTTTGTCTCTGCTTACAATGATTGCTTTTTTATGATCTATCCAAACGGCATAATTAACGATATGCTTACTCACCTTTTTCATAACACCGGATTTAATAAGTACAAAAGGTAGTCTTGTTTAGTCCGGTTTCCTATGATATATATCAGCAACGTGTAAGATCTGCCTGAATCAGGTTCGGGTATTTTTTGGAAATCTGTTTTGCCTTCACCAGAAAACCGGCAACTTTAGCAGCGTATTATTTTTTTACTATATCTAACGTGTTGTGTTATTGAAGGCTATTTAAAATATAGTGAGTTCTCCGCGATAGCTCTTTTTCTCATATTCTCTGCAGTGAAAAAGTCTATAAAATGGGTCGATTGTTATGATTAGGAAAGTTATTCACCGCAGAGAACATGAGAACAGTGAGTTTTCGCAGAGGTTTTTAATATCACACCCAACAATATATATTCAATTGATCAGGCCTGATTTACATAATAGAAACGGGATAGCCCAAGCCACCCCTCTCTTTCATTTTCTATTGTCATTTGATGAGAAATAACCAAGACTAATTATCTGAATGCCTGTTGCTGTTTATTTTTTATCGTGCATTATGCTAATCATTACTGGGTAATGATCTGAAGCAACCCGGGCTTTGTAGGTTTCTTTCTGCCCAACCATATTCTCTATTTTTTTTGAGCGATAGGTGTCGGTAAGAATACCATAACGAAGTACTTTAAATGACTTAGTAACAAAAATATGATCAATACGCTTATCCGTATATTCATCTGTGTTAAAGCCATTAAATGTGCCAACCGATGCCAGTTTTATGGGCGACAGTTCAAATGCATCGCGAAGAATGCCGGATTGATTAATGAGGGTATAACTTTCATTATACTGGTCTACATTAAAATCACCTGTTAGCATTACGGGTATGTCTTTGGGAAACTCTTTGATCTTCTGAAGGATCAATTTAGAACTTTCTGCTCTTGCTTTCACGCCTATATGATCCATGTGGAGGTTGAACATATAAAATGTAAACCTGGCACCCTTCTCTCTGAATTTTCCCCAGGTACAGATCCTTGGCAAAGCCGCGTCCCATCCTTTGTTTGGCCGATCTGTAATAGGAGAGAGCCAGAAGTTACCACTCTCCAGCAATTCAAATTTATCTGTGCGATAGAAGATAGCGGAATGTTCTCCTGCTTTTATCCCATCATCCCTGCCTACTCCGATATAGCTATATCCGGGCAATGCCGCTAACATATCCTGCAGTTGCGGGTATAATCCTTCCTGTGTACCAAAAATATCAAACCCATGAAAACGGATCATATTTATTAAAACCGGGTAGCGCTGTCCCCAGCCATTGCCGTTTAAGGAATCATCATGATTTGCATACCGCAGGTTATAGGTGCCGATAGTAAAACCTTGTGCAGTTACACATTGTGGAGAAAGTACCGCTCCCATCAATAGAAAAAGGGAAAGTGTTTTGATCATTTGTTTCATCGTATCTTAAAAAATTAAGGTCTCTAAAAAAAAGGCTTTTCCAGCTACTCATTTTTTTATAACGAATTTAGGATTTACAAATTCCCATTCCTTAATATGCGCATTACGATGTTCTTTCTTTACTATGGCATCAAATTGTGCGATTATGTTGGGGTGTTGATCTGCCAGATCGGTTGTTTCATTTCTATCATTGGCCAGGTTAAATAATTTCCATTTACTATCCGGATGCAGTTTCATATCCAGTTTCACCCCTTTCCAATCGCCCATGCGTATGGCCAGCTGGCCGCCATTTTCAGGAAATTCGAAATAGAGATAAGGATGTTTTTTTTGTTCGTTTTGTTTGCCGGTTAATTCTGACAGGAAAGAAATTCCGTCTGTGCCGGCAATTTTTTGATGTGTAAGCTCGGCCAGTGTTGCCATCAAATCAAATTGAACAGAAACCAGTTCACTGGTACTGCCGGCTTTGATCTTTCCGGGCCAGCGTGCGATCAGGGGTTCGCGGATTCCGCCTTCAAACAGATCTGTTTTAGCGCCCCGCAAACCTCCATTGCTGTTAAAGAAAAAACGGTCTACACCCCCTACATCAAATGTTGCCCCATTATCGCTGGAGAAAAGAATGAGGGTATTATTATCAAGCCCCAGTTTTTTGATCTTATCGAGAACAATCCCTACCTGGTCATCCAGATACGTGATCATGGCTGCATAGGTTGATAAAGGATATTTAGCGGATGCATATCCTTTCTGACCGAAATAAGGTTTCTCATCAAACTGTCCAATGTATTTTTTCACATAGTCATCCGGTGCCTGCAGCGATAAATGCGGAAGTGTGTAGGGCAGGTATAAGAAGAAGGGTGCTTTTGCATTTTTATCCATAAAAGCCAAAGCTTTTTCTGTGAGTTTAGCCGGTGCGTAATCTTTACCACGGAAATATTCAAAGTCTTTGTTGGTTGCGGTTAAAGGATCTAAAGGTTTATGTACCGTGATCACCGGGTTTTGCAAAGGATCCCATTGACCGTTTTCCCAGAGATGCGTTGGATAATAATTGTGTGCCTGTTTTTGATCGAGGTATCCATACGCATAATCAAAACCCTGCTTCTGCGGATTGCCTGAAGTGTTGGCCATGCCCAATCCCCATTTACCGATCACGGCTGTTTTGTATCCGGCCTGCTTCATCAGATGGCCAATGGTGAATGTTCCTTCGGGTAATGGCATCTGGCCTCCTTCCAGACTGTCTGCAAATTCTCCTAATTCATAGTTGCCGTGTATGTAGGTATGACCGCTATGTTTGCCCGTGAGCAGCATACATCGTGCCGGTGCACATACGGGGGCACTTGTATAGTGTTGGGTAAATCGCATGCCTTCTTTGGCA
Organism: Chitinophagaceae bacterium; assembly: GCA_947455605.1. GTDB lineage: Bacteria > Bacteroidota > Bacteroidia > Chitinophagales > Chitinophagaceae > Sediminibacterium. Next base: position 17,189 of record CANGOX010000035.1, on the reverse strand, counting down.
AGTTTGTCAAGATTGGGTGTACGGATCTTTGTTTGTCCGTAACTGCCTAATTCGCCATAGCCCAGATCATCTGCATAGATATAGATGATATTGGGTTTGGATTGAGCATGTCCATTTATGGAATGACAAAGGAAGATGAAAAACAGTAAGACAAAAGATTTTGCAGGAAGGATTGTTCGCATAAGCATCGTTTACGGGGATAGGCAGAACTAATTACCGTAATATAAAACAATGTAACAAATGTTGATGGCTGAAACGTATGGAAATTTACTATCCCAATTTTACCGATGTCATCGTTAATGACCCACCCACCGCTTTATCATTAAAGAACGACACCGCATCTTCTTTTCCTTTCAATCCTAAGGTATAGATCAAAGGCAAATAGTGTTCAGGGGTTGGAATGGCGAGCATGGCTTCTTTTCCAAGGTTTTGATAGTGGATCAGTTTATCGTGACTGCCTTCGCTGATCATTCTCTTAAAAGAATCATTCATTTGTATAGCCCAATCGTAACCATACTCCGGTTCATCCAGTTTATCCCAGGCCACCATTCGTAAATTATGTACCATATTACCACTGCCAATGATCAATACTCCTTTCTTACGGAGTGCATAGATCTCTTTGGCAAGATCATAGTGGTATTGAGCCTCTTTGGTATAATCTATGCTCAATTGTAAAACAGGAATATTGGCCAGCGGGTACATATGCCGTACAACCGTCCAGGTGCCATGATCTAAACCCCAATCATGAGATAGTTCTACCGGAGCAGTATGTATCATAGCGGCCGTTTCCCTTGCCAGCAAAGGATTGCCGGGTGCGGGATACTCCACTTCGTATAAAGCTTTGGGGAAACCTCCAAAATCGTGAATTGTTGGCGGTGTTTCCATTTCGGTGATCTGTGTGCCTTTTGTAAACCAGTGCGCAGAAACCACCAGTACCGCTTTGGGTGTGGGAATTTCCTGGGCAATGGATGCCCATCTTCTGCTGAAATCATTGTCTTCAATACCATTCATGGGAGAACCATGACCTACAAACAGCACGGGCATGAGATGTTCCTGCGTTTGTAATGTATCGGTGAAATTTTTAAAACTGCTGAGTGTATGGATACCGGCCATGAGTGAAAAGTAATAAAATGCAAAGTTACAGATTCATTTCTGCAGGAACAGTCACTTTAACAGATGTGCCTTTACCAATGACCGATTGTATCATGATCTGTCCTTTAATAGCATATACCCTTTCGCGCATTCCCAATAGCCCATGATGTAATTTTGTATCCACCTCATCGATCGCAAACCCAACTCCATTATCTTTTATCTTTAGGTACACCTGCTCATCTTTTGCGATAAGTATAACTGAGGCTTTGGTAGCTCGTGAATACCTGACAATATTGGTGACACATTCCTGCACAACGCGATATAGGGGCAGGCTGATATTGATACTAAGTTTGCTCTTCTGCATATTGGAAGAGAAGCTGATCAGAACGGAACTGTATTTTTCTACAGACTGGACATACCATTCAACAGCGGCATGAAGTCCCACATCTTCGAGCATGGCCGGATGTAGAGAGCTATGTATCTTTTTAAAGGAAGCAATGGTTTGGGTAACGATCTCCTGTACTTCATCCAGTTTGTTATCGATCTCAGGTTGTTTATGTGCATTGTGTTTCTGTATCCATGAAACGGCCATCCGCATGGCGGTGAGATATTGCCCCAATTCATCATGTATATCGCGGGCAATATTCTTTTTCTCAATTTCACTCAGTTTCTGCAGGTGCTGTGCCAGTTCTTTTAATTCTTCATTTACCCTTAGCAACTGGTCTTCCGCTTGCTTAATCCCTGTAATATCTACAGAAGTAGCGGATGCATGAATAGAATCGCCATCACCATTTTTATGAACCACGATCTTCTGATATACGGGTATTTTCTTACCGGATCTTGACGTCATCACATCTTCACCGGACCATTCTCCCGATTGAATTAGTATATATCTTTTTTCAACATTCAGGATTTCATCCTGCATAAAATCATACACATTCCTATCTGTAAGATCCTCATCAACACCATATTCAAGAGCCCGCCTCATGGCCTTATTCATATACAATACCCTACGTTGCATGTCTGATCTTACGATGAAAGCCGTTGTATTATCGATGATCTCGATCAGTTCTCTTTGATCATCCTGCAACTTTTTCCGCTCTGTGATATTTTCTTTTACGGCTATATAATTGGTTATTTTACCCTCTTTGTTTACAATGGGCGAGATTACAGCATACTCCCAGTATAATTCGCCATTTTTTTTCTTATTACAGAATTCACCATGCCATTCTTTATGATTCGTTAAATTCTGCCAGAGGTCTCTGTATTCGTCGGTTTGGGTGTGCCCGGTTTTTAATATGTTCGAATTTTTTCCGATAACTTCTTCTTTCATATACCCGGTAATTTTCGAAAATGCCGGGTTAATATATTCGATGTCTCCTTTCAGATCTGTAATAACTATTGAAGCCGAGCTCTGCTCTATTGCCTGTAACACTTTATGTAATTGTACTTCGGCAATATTCTTTTCAATGTCTAACTCAAAAGCCGTTAGTGCATAACCCATATTTTCTGTAACCCTTAATAGGAGCAGGATCTCTTCCGTTGAAAAATAATCAGGTCTTGATGCGTATAAAGTGTAAAGCGCTACTACTTTACCTGCCTTTTTAATAGGCAACGCTATGGAAGACCGAAAGCCCCGTTTTAAGGCTTCTTCGCGCCAGGGCAGCATTGCAGGGTCGTTGGCAATATCATTACAGTAATACATGACACCCTCACGCATGGCTTTACCGGAAGGACCGCGACCCTTTACGTCATCTTTAAAAGAGATCATCCCTATCGCATTCAGGTAACCATCTTCATTACCTTCCCATACCAGTGGTTTAATTGTTCCATTTTCTTTATCAGGAATTCCTATCCAGGCAAAAACAAATTCACCTGAACCAATTGCCGTATGACAGATCTTTCTGAATATTATTTCTTCGTCGGTTGCATTGAGGATCACATCATTGGCTTCGCTGATAAACCGGTACATCCGCTGTGAAGCTTGTAATTCATTTTTCGATTTTTTAGCCAAGGTGATATTCCTGAAATAGAGGGATACACCGTTTGCTGACGGGAACATTTCTACAGTAAAACACTGATTCGTTACAGGATGTAATATTTCAAAAATAATGACAATCTGTTTATCCAGGCAGTCTTTCAGGAGTACTACTTTTTCTTTATCGGCTATTTTCAACAGCAGATCTGCCAGTTTTTCGCCCTGGATCCTGTTTACAGCTACCCCAAATAATCCTTCGGCATTCGTGTTGGCATATACAATGTTCAGGTTTTTATCGGTACCAATAAATACATCTTCTATTCGTTCAAATACTTCCCTGATGATGGCTGTTTGCTCGCGTACTTTTTTTACCAGATTTTCATTTGCCAGCTGAAGATCATTGGCAAGTACTTCTATCTTGCGTTGTGAGTTTTTAAGATCTGTTATATTGGAGGCTATGGAAATATAGTATTGGGCAAGTCCCTTTTCATTCTTGAATACATTAGCTGTAAGATGAATATCAACCGGATTTCCCTTTCCATCCTTTCTTTTCAACTCTCCTGCCCAAAGCCCGGTTTTTTCCAATGCACTTTTTTTCAATCCAATTACCCCACCTGAATCATCGGTACCTAATACATCATCAATAAATCTGCCAATGATCTGGTCTTTACTTTTTTTATACAATCTTACTGTAGCCGCATTACAAAAAATAACGAGCTGGTTTGGGTCTGAAATTGTAATAGAATCGTCACTGCTCTCAATGATATTTGCAAACAACTGGTTCTGTGAAGCCAGTTTCTCTACTTTCGAAATATTATGAATAAGTCTCCAGAAAATGAGAATAAAAGCAACGATACTTAAACAAACCAGGAAGACAACTATCCCGAATATTTTTTTTGATAAACCGGCATGATCCGATACAAGCTCATCGATACCTTTTTTAGCATGTGTATACACATGGTCATATTTAGATACAAACCCGGCAATCAGCAAACTATCCCTGGGTATACCAAATAGTTTTATTGCACTATCCGGCATGCCATTTTTACTAAGGTTAATGATGAGGGTAGATTCTTTGGCCTTTTCTTTGATCAGCGAATCGAGTATCACCATATCTGAACACCGAAAAAATACATTGTCACATAATATTTTCAAAGTATCCAGCTCTTTGTTAGCCATTTGATACCCGAACCGGATCTCCCCTGCATCAGCCGTATCTTTTGCGATCAGGTATGGTTTTTCATTCCTTTCGATATAAGTGATAGAAGTATTTAGTTTTTCGAGATGCCCCAGCAATGCCAACGCAATTTCGATTCTTCGGGATTGATCATTGGACTGTTTCAAATTCAGGGATACCCAGTAATAGAACCCAAACATAACGGACAGTAAAAAAATGAAAGCACTATAAATAAGCAAGCGGGAATTAGATGCTTTCATAGTGATCGTTTGGGTGCTTTAAATTAGTTTAGGGGACTTTCGGAAAGTATGATATTTGTCACATTCTCAATATATAATTCCGGGTGAAATAGAAATCTGTGTAAGCTTTCCCCTTGGTTTCCGAACAATTTGATCAACAGTTTGTTTTCTTTACTGTCCGGGACCCTGGAAACCCTAAATGTTTAAAAGTATGGACATCATAAAGATAGTCAAATCAAGCTCCCTTTTCATTATCGCATTGCTTACTGTTAATATATGTTTTTCTCAAAACAACGGGCGTATTTCCGGGTTTCTGGTAGATAAAACGAATCAAAAGCCATTGTCTAATGTTACGGTAAAACTCAAGGGCTATGAAAAAGCTGCCATCTCAGATTCGAACGGGGCTTTCAGGATCACCGGCATTGGATTGGGCAACTATACGGTTGATTTCTCATTGATCGGTTACAAAACGCAAACGCTTTTTAATATCATGGTTGATGCAGGCAATGAGCATACGATCAATCTTGAGTTGGAACCCGAAGTGGCATTATTAAAAGAAGTAACCGTAACCACCAACCGGCGTACCGCCAAAGCCGCTACCTTAGAAACACCGCTTAGTGTTCAAAAGTTAACACTCGAAGAGATCAAGAGTAATCCCGGGGGTAATTTTGATATCAGCAAAGTGATACAGACCTTACCCGGTGCAGGCGGAGGTGTACAGGGTGGCGGTTTCCGAAACGATATCATTATACGCGGTGGCGGGCCCAATGAGAATGTATATTATCTGGATGGCATTGAGATACCTGTACTCAACCATTTTCAAACCCAGGGAAGTTCCGGCGGACCACAAGGCATACTTAATATTTCATTTATTGAAGAGGTAAAGCTCAGTTCTTCGGCATTTGATGCGCGGTATGATAATGCATTGAGTTCGGTATTCCAGTTCAAACAGCGTAATGGGAATACCCATAAAGTGCAGGGCAATATCCGGTTAAGTGCAACCGATCTTTCCACTACGCTGGAGGGGCCCCTTTCGAAGGATAAGAAAACTACTTTTCTTGCTTCAGCCAGACGATCCTATTTACAATTACTGTTCTCTGCTATTGATCTTCCGATCAGGCCCAATTACTGGGATTTTCAAACACGGATCACCCGGCAGATCAATAAAAGCACAACCTTATCTTTTATGGGATTGGGTGCCATAGATGAATTCAGTTTTGCACCTATCAAAAAAGCCACGCCGGAAAAATTGTATGTATTGAATTCCAATCCACTGATCAACCAGTGGAATTATACTTTTGGGGTAAGCCTGAAGCACCTGTTGCAGAATGGTTTTGTCAATTTTGCACTGAGCCGTAACGCCTTTGATAATGATTTTGAGCAGTATGAAGACAACCAGTTAAAACTGGCATCTCAAAAAACATTGTCCTATCAATCGAGGGAAACCGAAAATAAATTCCGTTTCGACATTAACAAAAACGTTAAGGGATGGAAGATCGCCTATGGAGCCGTGGCGCAACTGGCAGAATACAATACCCATTCTTACTCGGTGATCAGAAAAGAGTTGAAAGACAGTGCCGGCAATATCATTCAGCCTGCGGTTGCGGTTAATTTTAACAGCCCTTTGAAAAACCTGTTTCGTTATGGTGCATTTTTACAGTTGGGCAAACGGTTCTTAGCTAACCGGCTAGGCATCAGTGGCGGGTTACGAACCGATATGAACAGTTTTACAACTGATGGCAGCAATGGGTTGAAAACCTTATCACCCCGTATTTCTTTCAGTTATGTACTGGCTGATAAATGGACATTGAATGCATCTGTGGGCCGTTATTTTAAAATAGCTCCTTATACTATTTTGGGATTTGCTGATAACAGCGGAGCGCTTGTGAACAAAAACAGTCAATACCAACGCAGCGATCATTATGTTGCAGGCATTGAATATTTACCCGGTGATGAATTACGTTTTACGGTTGAAGGATTTTATAAAGCTTACGCCAATGTTCCGGTTTCGGTTCGCAACGGTATTTCTCTGGCCAACCTGGGTAGTGATTTCAATGTGTTAGGCAATGAAGCCGTTACTACCAACGGAAAAGGAAGGGCCTATGGTGTTGAATTCTTTGCCCAGAAGAAACTGACAGATCGTTTTTTTGGTATTTTCTCCTACACTTTTTACCGAAGTCAATACAGCGGTGTTAACGGAATACTTCTGCCCAGCAGTTGGGATAACCAACACTTGCTAAGTATTACCTGGGGATATAAATTTAACCGCAACTGGGAGCTGGGTCTCAAATTCCGCTACCAGGGTGGTGCTCCTTATACACCGTATGATGAAACAGCATCAAAGATGAACTATCTTTCTCAGGGCCGTGGCCTGTTTAATTATTCGCAACTGAACAGTCTGCGCCTGAATGCCTTTAATGCCAGTGATATCCGCATTGATAAGAAATGGAATTTCCGTAAGACCACGATCGATCTTTTTCTGGATGTGACCAACTGGTATCTTGCCAAAAACCAACCCGTTCCTTCCTACACTTTTAAAAGGAATGCAGATAATACGGCTTTTGTTACCACCGATGGCCGTGCCATTAAGCCAGATGGTAGTAATGCCATTCCGGTATTATTGAAGAATGATGATGCTAACTTCACCCCCACTATCGGATTTATCATTGAGTTCTGATACGGAAACGATGGTTCTACCCTATACAAAACAAAATCGGACCCGATATTATCAGGCCCGACCTTAGGGGGGATATTGTAAAACATTTTAAATCCGGATAAGTATTTGCAAACAGATCATCCGGCAATATAGTAAATAGGATATTGGAACCGGGCTAAACAAGGAGTAACAGAACCACCCATAACCTCTCTGTTTAACAGGATACAAATTTGCCAACCTTTCAGGCAAAATCATTTCACTTATTGGGCATAAACTGTAAAAAAACCATCATTTTATCTATAGTTGTCTAAGCCCCAAATTCGCAGCTGGTAAGGCTTTTGGGGGCTGAGGCAGGCCTTATCTCTGTTAAGGGAAAAAGAAATACCAGATATAGTTGAAAAAATATCAATAATTCGTCATTTTGACTTTTTATTGCTTATTTATTGATATCCATATTCGGTGATTTAAGCTTCTTTTGTAGCATACCTATTGACCGTTGCGATCAATAAAATCATTACAAAAGGATGAACGAATTACTGGAACAGCACAAGACCTCGATCAATGGCATTGAGCTGGAGCACAGTATCATACAGGCGCTTATCAAAGACCTGCGTACGGTTCTTTATGTAGCCAACCCCGATGGTCTTTTGCTGTTTATCACCCCTTCCGTAAAGGAGCTGCTGGGTTATGATCATAGAGATTTTTCAAATCCTGTTTTTTGTCATTCTCTCGTACACCCTGACGAAATTTCTACAATACTTGCCTTTTACCGGAAAATTGATGAGGTAGAAGATTTTAAATTAACGGTTAGGCTAAGAACTGCCACGGGCGACTATCTGTTGGTTGATAATGAGGGGACGATAAAAAAAGAGAATGGACTAGCCAAATACATCATAGGTACTATCAGTGAACCGCAAAAAAAGACACAGTTTACCGGGTCGAATGAGAATAGTTTACATTATTATGAACAGCTGATGGACAGGCTGGGACTTGCCTTTTATTCGATTGATACGAATTACCGGATCACTTCTTTCAATAATATCTTTGCCGAATGGGCAAAAAAAAGTACGGGTGTTTCTTTAGCACTGGGTGATTCCATATTTTTTGAAACAGCCGGTGCGCATACGGTACAAAAATACAAAACACTGTTTGACCGTGCGCTGAAAGGAGAATTTCTGGAAGATATCGGTCAGATGGGAGAGGATAAGCTGCAGATCGCTATGACACCGGTGCATGTAAAAGACCGTATTGAAGGTGTGGCGGTGTTACATCTGAACCAATCCAAAGAATCCAAACTGCTCGATACCCTGCTGAATCTGAATAAGAAGGTTGAGAACATCATCAATTCTACGGATGAGCTCATCTATGCGATGGATACTTCTTTACGTTTTATCTCATTCAATGATGCGTATAAAAAGCATTATGAGGAAAACTATGGGGTACAACCTTTGATCGGCGAAATAAACCAGACTTCTCAACATGCCAACAATTTCAGTTACGATCCACTTAGTTTGTACAACCGGGCATTACAGGGAGAGGAAACAGAAACCGAATTCATTTCGCACAATAACATCATATACCTTATCACCGTTAAGCCTTTAACGGATAATAAGAACAGAATCTTCGGACTTACCGTTTATTATAAGAATGTTTCCAGGATCAGAGAGTCTGAGAAGAAGCTCATTCAAAGTGAAGAGCGATTCAAATATGTAGTTGACCATGTAACGGATGTTGTTTTTCAAACGGATGCACAGGGCAATTGGACCTATCTGAACAATGCCTGGAAAACGATCATGGATTTTGAAGTGGCCGATTCAGTAGGTACCCTGTTTTATAATTACCTGCATCCGGATGATGTAGAAAGAAACCAGCAGCTTTTTGAACCCCTGATCCTGCGAAAGAAGGAATACTGTAGTCATGAGATCCGGTATATTACCAAATCAGACTCCATTAAATGGATACGGGTATTTGCTACCTTATTGCTGAATGATGCAAATGAGATCATTGGCACTACCGGTACACTAAAAGATATTACCAAAGAGAAGGAGAACAGTTACCGGTATGAACTGCTTGCACAGAATGCCAGCGACCTGATCTGTTTGCACGAAATGGATGGTACTTATATTTATGTATCTCCCTCACACAAGGATCTTACCGGGTATGAAAATGAGGAAATTGTAGGAAAAAGAACCAAGGATTTTTTACATCCTGATGACCTGGCACAATTAAAGCAGCAGAATAAGGAGATACTTGAGAACCATATCACCGAAACAACTATGAATTACCGCTTTAAGGTAAAGAGCGGCGAGTATTATTGGTACGAGTCTAGTGTAAAGGTCATCTTTGATGAGTATTACGGCAGAAAGCTGATCATCTCCTCATCCCGTAATATAGAAAAGCGAAAACAGGCCGAAGAGCAGATGATGTCTGCACTGAATACGGAGAAACAACTCAATGAACTTAAATCCAAGTTTGTGAGTATGGCTTCGCATGAATTCAGAACGCCCATGACATCCATTAAAGCAGGTGCAGAGATCGCTGATCTTTTTCTGCAGCGATTTGAAGATGAAGATATTTTGAAGGCAAGGGAATTCATCAAAAATATTGATCATGAGATAGACAGGTTAACAGAATTGATCAGCAATATTCTTTTACTTAGTAAGATCGAGTCTGATTCTCTCAGGCTGCATAAAATAAAGATCGACCTTGTTTCAACGCTTCACGATATCATTTCCAGACAAAATAGTATGCAGCGTGATCAGAGGAGTGTTCTTTTTTGTGTGAAAGGAACGCCCAAGCCTGTTTATCTGGATCGTCTCCATCTTTCGCACATTATTGACAATCTGTTGTCGAATGCCTTTAAGTATTCACCGGGTTGCCCGAGCCCAGAACTTTACCTGAACTTTGAACGGGAAGGTTTTGAGATCATTATCAAAGATTTTGGCATTGGCATACCTGATGAAGAGCAGGAGCAGGTATTCAGAACCTTTTTCAGGGCTAAGAATACTGAAACCATCTCTGGTACCGGTATCGGGTTGGTATTGGTGCAGAATTTTGTTACCATGCACGGCGGGCAGATCCGTTTTGAAAGTGTGCAGAACAAGGGCACTACTTTTTATGTAAATATGCCTTATTCTGAATAAAGCGCACCCCAATTTACCCCACTCTTTCTATTTGATATAGCGCAGGATCTGCTGAATAAAATCCAGTTGCGGGTCTACAGTAAGCCATTCTGCATAAAAAGCAGATTTCATGGCATATTGTTCTGGAGACATAACATTACTATCCAGGGTATAGGTTCCTTTATTGATGGCATTTACCAGTTTATCGAGGGTTACCGGCTCCGGCATAGGTATCACATTGCGCTGAGGTACCGGGTATGCCTTGGTCGTTTTTTTGCGCAGATCCAGCAGGTAGCTGCATAAATATTCCACCTCTGTACCGGTAACTCTTTCTTCGGGCTGTATGGTGAGGTAAATATTTTCTGCCTGGTTATTCAGGTTAATGAATTGCTGGATCCTGTTCTTGCTGTCTGTATCTGATGACCGGTACATGCCAAAAACATTATAGGCAAAATTGAAGCTGATATCAAAACGGAACTTGCTGTTTTTTTTCTGATGCAGGGCGTTTAATAAGCTATACAAATGATAGGTGAGATCATTCATTGGATCTGCCTGTTGTATTTCTTCATCGGAATAACTGAAGACAATGTTCAGCGTAAAAGACCGGGTTACCGAATTTTTCACCAGCTGATAGATCATCTTAAGATTAGCATAGATCTCATACAGGTCGTAAGGGCCGGCAATAATATAATAATAGGTAAGATCCTCTTCGGGTTGTTTTCTCTTCATCTTTTCCAGCCATGTTTCCATTTCAAGCCACATGGCATTGTCAGATTCAGCATAAAAATAAGAGGCCTTAATATCTTCTTTTACAAAAGCTTCAGTCAGGTGCTGAAGAATCCGTTTTTCATTACTGTTGATACAAATCATTGAATCGTTTTTCTAAGAACCGTTACCGGTAATATTCAGGTTGAGTTTACTGTATGTAGGACATTTCCGGTTCTGCTGCCTTATTGTTTTTTTCGCCTGCCGCGGAGCGCATCATGGTTTTGGGTGTTTTACCGTATTTCTTTTTGAAACAAACACAGAAATAAGAAACCGAGTTAAACCCGAGATTATAAGCAATCTCATTTACACTTCCCAAACGCTGACGCAGATAGATCTCTGCTTTATTCAGTTTCAGGTTCAGGATAAACTGTTTAGGGGTTGTATTGTATAAACGACGTGTCCATCGTTCAAGTGTAGAAACACTCATCAGCATTTTTTCTGCGATCAGGGGTACGGAGTTCTGAGACCCTTCAATAAAATTCTCCACCACACTTTCAAATTTCTTTTTAAACTCAGCTTCTACATCCAGCTCAACCGAATTAGGGATCTTGAGATATACTTCTCTTTCAAAACTCTGTTTCAGGTTATTCTTGATATTGATCAGGTTATTACACTTCAGTAACAGTTCATTCAGCTTGAATGGCTTTACAATAAAATCATTGGCACCCAGTTTTAAACCATCCATGATGATCTGGTCTGATTTCAATCCAGATACCAGGATCACCGGTATCAAAGAAAGGCGAGGTTCGTTCTTCAGATGCCGGAGAATGGAAAACCCATCCAGCGGAAATGGCAACATGATATCCAGCAGAATGAGGTCTGGCGACTCTGTTTTCAACATCTCAAGGGCAACTGACCCGTTCTCTGCACTCCGTACATTATGTTGAATTGCGAGACTCTCGGTAAGGTTTTTCCTTAGGTCTTCATTGTCCTCCACAATTAATACTGTATTGTTTTTGTTGGTTGTCATAACTATAATTTAAAAGTGAGGGTAACTGAAATACCTCCCTGTTCATTATCTGAAAAAGATACCTGTCCTTTATATAGAGCTGTTATTTTCATAGCCAGTGCCAGTCCGGCACCCAAACCCTGCTGTTCGTTTTTCTCCCTGTCGAACTGGTGAAATGAACGGTAAGAAGAAAGTTGATCTGCAGAAACTGTTTTACCGCTGTCTGATACAACGATATGGTACTCTCCATTTTCCGAATTTGCTTTAATGAACACCTTACTGTTCTTATCTGAGAACTTAAAAGCATTTTCAATGATCTCATAAACCGCAGAGAACAGCAGGTTGCTGCTCATGGGTAATACGGTATCTTCAATTCTGTGGATAACCAGGTCTTTTTCGCGACCGGCTTTTTTGGCTATTCCGCTTGCAATGCCAACAATCAGATCGGCAGTATTGCATACTTCTTTCTGGCCTATGATACTCGTTTCCATTTCCTGTACCTCATATAATTTGCGCACTTTCTGAAAAGTGGATTGCAGTCTTTCAGAGCTGATATCGAGGTTCTTGCATAACTCGGTGAGATCTGAATCATTACCAGCTTCAATATTCCGGCTGATGAACTTCGACATATTTACGATCCCGTTCATGGGCGTACTGAACTCATGACCGATCATCAGTTTAACCAGGCCTTCTAGGTCTTTTGTTCTGTTCTCAAGGTTTTGCGTTAACTGTTTCTTTTTGGCAAGGCGGATCCTGATCGTACTAAGCAGGTCGCTGCTTTTAAAAGGTTTGAAAACATAGTCATCGGCGCCAAGGTTCATTCCTTTCCTGATATCATCTGATTGTACTTTAGCCGTAAGGAAGATAAAGGGCGTATTGAATTCCGGATCTTTTTTCAATTCTTCCAGTACACCAAACCCATCCATTTCGGGCATCATAACATCACAAAGAATGAGATCCGGTTTCTGAAGCTTTACCATTTCAAGTCCTTCTTTACCATTAGAAGCATTATATACCTCATACGCATAAAATTTCAGGATCTCCATAATAGAAACCCGTATGATCTTCTCATCCTCTATTATTAAAATTTTCTCCATATACCTGTTGTATTAATAAGGGAATTGTAAAAGCACCGCTGTTCCCTTGCCCTCTGAACTCTTTATCCGGATATTCCCTTTATGTGTTTTAACGAAAATCCTTACGATATTCAGTCCAAAACCGGTTCCTTCGATCTCTCGTACATTACCACCCCTTGTAAAAGGAAGGAAAACTTTTTTTATCTCTTCAGCCGGTATGCCCAATCCTGAGTCTACCAATAATAATTTCCATGAACGTTTAAAAAAGTATAGTCTCAATAACGGAGCTGGCTGGCCGGAAGAATATTTAAAAGCATTATTTACCAGGTTTGACACTGTGTGGGATAACATCAGCTCATCTGCCATTACCCATGGGCGATTGCCTTTTACTGACAAATGAAGTGTTCTGCCATCTTTCCATGGGTTGTATAGTTCCATTTTCAGTTTCTCAAGAAATTCGGGCAGGTTCATTTTCTGCGGGTTAAACGGTATTCTGCCCGCTTCCACTTTACTCAGGAACAGGAATTCGGTCATCAGCTGTGTCATCTTATCAACCTGGCGGATAATTCTGTCTGTGAATACGGCTGTTTGTGAGTCTTCGGGATTAATATCCTGTGGTCCCATTAATTCGATGAGTTCGGCACTGGATAAGATAACGGAAAGGGGTGTTCTGAGTTCATGCGAAACAAGACTCATGAAACTTGATTTCAGTTCGTTCAGCTTTCTTTCTTCGGCTGCCACTTTTTTCAGTTTTTTCTCTACCTGCAGCTGTTCCGTTATATCGTTAAAATAAACAGCGGCCCTGTTCTCTCCGGTATTCAGGTTGGTAAACGTGGAAAGATAATAGCTGAAAATATGTTTACGGCCCTTTTTTGAAACCATTGACACCTGGGCTTTCTGTAGGTTTTGTTTCGGGTGTTTGAAAAAGATGCCAATATTCTGCAAAAAATTATCTTTCCCGGTCTTGATATAAGAAGCAATCTTTTTACCCACACATTCATTGGGTTTTTCGCCCATCATTTCACACCATCTCGGATTGGCATAAGCGATAACACCCGATTCATTGATGGCGAGTACCAGCTGATCCATAGAATCTACCAGGTCTCTGAATGCCTGCTCCTGCTCTTTCAGGAGAAATTCCCGCTCACGGATCTTGGTTATATTCATTCCATATCCGATCACATTCTGGATTTCTCCGTTTTCTTTTCGTAAAGGATAGAATCGTCTGAGGTTATATACTTTGGAGCCGCTGGGCGTTTCGTTCTCTTCTTCAAATTCGATCATATTGCCTGTTTTCAAGGCTTCCAGAAACAAGGCCCGACGGCTTACTGCCAGATAAGGTGGTTTGTTATTGGCGCGGCTATACTCAAAATCATCTTTACCAATCAGCCATTTACGTTTTTCTTCAACAGAAATAGCTGTCTTATTAATAAAGACATATTTATGATCAGTGCTGAAAATTGCGATATCTGCAGGTATATTATTAAGCAGGTGCTCATAAAAATCCTTTTGCTCCTGTACCTCATTCAGGATCGATTTAAGCTCGAGTGAATATTTGTAGATCCACAAATGGCCGCTATACCCGGTATTTGAAGGAATGGGTTTATAATCCCGGTAGATAGACCGACCATCTGCCAATACCAGTTCCTCATTCATAACCGGTAAGCCTGCTGCATAAATTTTGCGGATACCTTTTACAAATTCGTCCGGATGCAGAAACAGGCCCTTTGATGTTTCTGCCGATTTAGAACAATCTGCGCCAACCAGTAATTCCGGTGCTACCGGAATAGCAAAAAGGTCGCAGAAGTTCTGATTGATAAATAAAATTTCATTGCCCAACGACTCAAACAGGATCGCATGCGATATGTTGTTGAGCAGAAATTTCAGCTCAGCAACTTTTTGATCTGTATCGTTCATGACAATCGGCTGCATAATCAGAATTCTTTGGTACAAGCGGTTATCTTCATAATCAGTTCCTGTTCGGAATATGGTTTTTCTACATAACTGCTGATACAGCTATCCAATTCTTTTTTCTGGAATTCGGAATAAAAACTGCCGCTGATCACAATGATCTTTACGAGTTTATACTCATCCGGGGCGTTACATATTTTCCGGATAACATCATACCCACTCAAAACCGGCATATTCAGATCGAGCAGGATGATGATCTTCTTTCCTTTCAATTTCTCCAAAAGATCCATCACTTCTTCTCCATCTGCAGCCTCCAATACATTTTGATGCAGATTTTGAAGCGTCATCGTAATAGAAAAACGATTGATCCCGTTATCATCTGCATTTATAAACGTAAAGTCCTTTGTTTCTAAAAAATGTGGCATTCCCGGTCTTATTGAAGTTTAGTTTTTACTCTTTAATACTTTTACGATCAATTCAGATTTGGAATTAACCCCCAGTTTGCTATAGATATTCTTAATATGATCATTTACAGTAGCGTAAGAAATCTTGAGTACATTGGATACTTCCTTATAGCTTAATCCTTTGATCAGTTGTTCCAATACATCTTTCTCGCGCAGGGTGAGCGAATCGGTTTCATTCTGATCTACCGCCGTAGTGCCCGCACTGATCCTTTGTATGAGTTTAATAGCAATTTGGGGAGATAAGGCTGCTCCTCCGCTTTGTATGATATTGATCTGTTGTCTGATCTCCATTAAAGAGAAGGGCTTTAACAGGTATCCATTCGCACCGCTGGTAATGGCTTCCCAAACACTTTCGTTTGAGCTGTCTCCGGAGATCACGATCAGTTTTGTTAGAGGATATTTGCTTCTTAAGATAGAGATCGCTTTTAATCCTGAGATACCCGGTAAACCGATATCGAGAAAAAGAATGGTGGGGGCAATCGGGTCTGTTTCAAAATGCATTAGCCATTTTTCAATGCTATTGCAGGAAAACAGCATACCCAGTTCTTTATCGAGCTGCACAAAATCTTCAATGCTCCTACGTAAAGCCTGGTTGTCTTCGATCAAACCAACGGTGATAAAATTCTTTTTGTCCAAAATCCTTGATTTATTACCTCCGGATATGCAAACGGGTGTTACATAACCAAAAATATATTTTGTAAATATTGTGATTAATTACTGATACTTATTACCCTTAAATAAGGGGGCAAATATCAGAAACCCTCTTTTTAAGCGAATCTTAAGCTGCCGTAAATGATCCATTTACCAAGATCGCACTACAAAGTGAATCATTCTTTTTTAAGCAATTGTTAGATTCTTGCGGATATTGATTTAGTAAAAACATTTGGTTTATGGTAGAATGGATACTACAAGGGACCTGCACTACATAATTAGCTTTTCTGGGGGTAGAAAAAGATGATTTTAGGCAGGTTTTATCCTGTTTCTGGTAGTTTTATCCCGGATATTGGGTGAATTTAGAAAAATAAGGCTAATTCATACACAATTCGATGGCAAGCTCGCAGCCCTCACCCGGTTTTGAATGGAGGTTAAAGCTGCCATTAAACAGCTCTGTTCTGGATTTGATGTTCGAAAACCCGATCCCATCCGCTTTAGCCGTACTGTCAAATCCTTCCCCGTTATCGGTTATGGTTAGAAAGATCTTGTTTTTCTTCTGTACTAATCGATATTTAACAACCGTAGCGCTGGAATGTTTGATGATATTGTTCATCTGCTCCTGGGTAATGCGATAAATATGGGTGCAAAGGTCTTTCGAAAGGGTTTCTTGTCTGATATCAGCCTCAAAATCTACCTGAATATTGGCAGCGGTTACTAATTTATCCAGCAATCCTTTCAATGCGGTACTGATATTCTTTTCATCCACTTCCCGTAAGGCAAGATTGTGAGACAGGCTTCTTACTTCCTGGATGGAACGGTTCAGGATCTCCATACCCTCATCCAGGTCTTCCTGTTTTTTCTTCTTCTGGTATTGCGCCAGATACAGTTTCATGCCCAACAGTAATTGGGCAATATTATCATGCAGTTCCATACTCATGAACTTGCGGTGGTTATCTTCTCCTTTTAACAGCGCTTTGGTGAGTTCTTTTTTCCTTTGGTCCTCCTCGTTCATCGTTTTCAGCAATTGCTCTTTCTCTTCGGTAACGTCGCGCTGGATGGCTATCCAGTTGGTAAACCAACCGGTATGATCTGCTACAGGCGTT
>CANGOX010000034.1 GCA_947455605.1 Chitinophagaceae bacterium | reverse complement strand
TTGAAGAGTATCTGGATCTTACACAGGAAAGGAAAACAAAGATCAAATACATTTTTGAGACGCATTTTCATGCAGACTTTGTAAGCGGGCATTTAGACCTGGCTGCAGCAACCGGTGCTACCATTGTGTATGGTCCCGATACCGTTACCAATTTAAAAGTTCATGTTGCCAAAGATGGAGAAGTGTTTGATATTGGCAAGATAAAAATAGAAGTACTGCATACACCCGGGCATACACTGGAAAGCAGTTGTTTTTTATTGAAAGATGAAAGCGGAAAGGATCATGCCGTATTTACCGGCGATACTTTATTTGTAGGTGATGTAGGCCGACCGGATCTTGCGCAAAAACTAAACGAGATCACCATGGATGATCTTGCGGGTATGTTATATGACAGCCTGCAGAAAAAGATCGTTGTATTGGCAGATGATGTAATTGTATATCCAGGTCATGGTGCCGGAAGCAGTTGCGGAAAAAACCTCGGACCTGAAACACAGAGTACGATTGGTGAACAGAAAGAAACGAATTACGCTTTACAACCGCAGACCAAACAGGAATTTATTGCAGCAGTAACCGATGGACTGGCTGCGCCCCCGCAATATTTTCCGGTAAATGCCAAGATCAATAAAGAAGGATATGAGAGTCTTGATCTGGTGTTGGAAAAAGGATTGAAGCCATTAAGCGTTACTGCATTTAAAGCAAAGGCTGAAGAGAATGATGTGATCATATTGGATACCAGGGTATCGGGTGTGTTCACACAAGGTTTTGTACCCGGCTCTATCAGCATTGGCCTTGATGGGCGGTTTGCCGAGTGGGCCGGAAGTTTATTACCCTTTGATAAAACGATCATTCTTGTTACAGAAAATGGTAAAGAGCGCGAAACCATTATCAGACTTGCAAGGGTGGGTTATGAAAAGATAGAAGGATACCTGGATGGCAGTTATGAAGCATGGTTGGCGGCAGGTGAAAAAATCGATATGATCATTGACGTAGAAGCAGACGAGCTGGCCATGGATATTCCTTTTGATCCTAAGTTAGTGGTGGTAGATGTGAGAAAAATTCCGGAGTATGCTGATGGCCATCTTAAACAGGCCATTAATATTCCCGTAGCGGAAATGACAGACCCCGGAAGTATGGTAAACCTGGAAGACTCACACAATATTTATGTGCATTGCGCCGGTGGTTACCGTAGTGTGATCGCCTGTTCTTTGTTGAAGAGACAGGGCATTCATAATCTCTACAATGTTTTGGGTGGATGGAGTAAGATCAAAGAAATTCCGGAGAAGTTTGAGATCGAAAAGACAGCAGAGGTGCTGAACTAATCCGTTTCTTCCTTTAGCTATAAAAAACGGTCAGGTCGCTTAAGTGGCCCGACCGTTTTTATTTTACAACCAGATGAGCATGCTTTACCGGATCAAATTCCCATTTCCATCTGCGGTGGCTCCACAAATAGTTGGCGGGTTTTAAACGGACCGCTTTTTCAACCCGTGCTGCATATAATTGTGTGAGCTTCCCATTCTCAAAATCGCGGGGTGTATCTGTGAGTAATTCAAACTGCAAATGATAATAGCCTCTTTTTATCTTATAGAAGTGGCCAAAGAAGACCGGCATATTATCCAGTTTAGCTCCTTTTTCCGGACCCGTTACAAAAGGTGTTAATCTGCCAAAAAACTCCAACCAATGTGCATTATCTGCTGAGCCCGGATTTTGATCCGCTGCCAGTCCGATAGAATAGCAATCCTTTACATACTCTTTAAACTTTGTTCTGAAATCTACAGCAGGAATGAGAACCGTACCAAACCGGCTACGAAGATTATAAATGATCTTATCAAATGCTTTATTGGATACCGGCATATATACCGCCACGAAAGGAAGCCGTCCATCACGTGATACACCAAAGTTTACATACTCCCAGTTAAAAAAATGCCCAGCCAATAACTGTATATTCCTTCCCTGATTATCAAAATTATTAACCACTTCTATATTGGAGGAATACCGTTTATTAAACTCTTTATCGCTGATAGACAGAAATTTAATGGTTTCAATAAATGTGTCGATCAGATTATGATAGAAATCTTTGGCTATGCGGAGCCTTTCTTTTTCTGTTTTATCCGGAAAAGCAATAAGCAGATTTTTCATAACCACTTCTTTTCTATAACCGAGTACATAGAAAACGAGTCCGTAAATACCATCACCGATCACATAGATAACCGACCATGGAAGTAATGATATCAGATAAAGAAGTGGATAGATGATAAAATACATCAGGCAAAGATGGTTTATAAAATAATATTCTGCAATAGTTCACTTTTCTGCAAGTGGTCTGTATTATAATGCAGCCCCCTGCTTTCTTTTCTAAATTCAGCTCCTTTTACGATCAGGTAACCTACAGTGATCACATTCCGAAGTTCACATAACTGCGGTGATACTTTGGTTGATTTATATAAGGCTTCTGTTTCTGCGAATAAAAGATCCAGTCTTTTCATGGCTCTTTCCAGACGAACATCAGTTCTTACAATACCCACATAATCGCTCATGATCTGGCGAAGCTCTTTCTGGCTTTGTGTGATCAGGATCATTTCGCTGGGTTCTGTGGTGCCTGTTGCATTCCAGTCGGGAATGCGGTCTTCAAAAGAAACTGTTTCAACCATTTTGCTACTATCTAAAAAGCAACGATGACCGAAAACCATCGCTTCCAGCAAACTGTTACTTGCTAAACGGTTTGCTCCATGTAAACCTGTGCTGGCACATTCGCCGCAGGCATATAAATGCTGGATAGAGGTCTTTCCCCATTCATCGGTTTTAATACCACCGCAGCTGTAATGGGCAGCGGGTGCAACCGGTATCATCTGCTGCATTACATCAATACCAATACTTAAACACTTTTGATAGATATTGGGGAAATGATGGATGAATTTTTCTTTGCTCATATGCCGGCAATCCAGGTATACATGTTCCGTACCTGTGCGTTTCATTTCATTATCGATGGCACGTGCTACAATATCACGGGGAGCAAGGTCTTTTCGGGCATCGTATCTTTCCATAAAAGCTTCTCCATTCTTGTTACGAAGAATTCCACCATCGCCTCTAACCGCTTCTGTAATTAAGAATGATGGAGAAACACCCGGCTCATATAAGGCCGTTGGGTGAAACTGGATAAATTCCATATTCTCGATCTTTCCTTTGGCACGATACACCATGGCTACACCATCGCCGGTTGCTATTACCGGGTTAGTGGTGGTACGATAAGCCTGACCGCAACCACCGGTTGCCAACAGCGTGATCTTGGCTAATATTTTTTCGATCTGCTGGGTATGGAGATTTAATACATACACTCCATAACAGGTAATATCCAAAGTGGATTTGGTAACCAGGAATCCCAGATGGTGTTGGGTAATGATATCGATCACAAAACAGTGATTCAATAATTCAATATTCTTTACGGTTTGCAATTCTTCCAGTAAGGCCCTTTCCATTTCTTTACCGGTTACATCTTTATGATGCAGGATACGGTTCTCACTATGACCCCCTTCTTTTCCAAGGCTGTATTCACCTTTTTCGTCTTTGTCAAATTCCGCACCGTAAGCAATGATCTCTTTGATCCGCTCCGGACCTTCTTTCACTACAATTTCAACAATGGCTTCATTACATAATCCATCGCCTGCTATCAATGTGTCATCAATATGTTTATGGTAACTGTCGTTCTCTTCATCCCACACACCTGCAATACCACCTTGTGCGTATTTGGTATTTGTCTCATCCGCATGGGTCTTTGTGATGATCGTGATCTTTTTATCAGGGAATGCTTTGGCCGTTTTTAACGCATAGGTTAAACCGGCAATGCCTGATCCGATAACGAGAAAATCTGTTTGCATATTCCTTGTCCCGGATAGGGAGTTTAGGTTTAAATAATGATGCTTAGTGAATGTTGTTGGTCATAAGATCAACAACGGCGAGAACTAAGCCGGCTCTATCCAGGCTTCACTTTCTTTTAATAGATTGATCAGCTCTGCAACAGCTATTTCGCTGTCGATATTCCTTTTCATGATCTCTTTGCCTTTGTATAAAGTGATCTTCCCTACGCCGCTTCCCACATAACCGAAATCTGCATCTGCCATTTCTCCCGGACCGTTTACGATACAACCCATGATCGCGATCTTAACACCTTTGAGGTGGTTTGTCACACTTCTGATCTTAGCAGTAGTTTCCTGCAGGTCGAAAAGCGTACGGCCGCAACTTGGGCAGCTGATATATTCTGTTTTGGAGATCCTTGTACGTGTTGCCTGTAAAATGCTGAAAGCGGTTGAATTGATGAATTGTTCTACAGAAGTATTGTTGGAATAATTACGGCCGCTGGTATCCTGTGTGCCCGATGCTTGCAGCTGATAACTTTCGTTGGTCATACCTAAACAGATACCATCACCAAAACCATCTAAGAACAAGGCACCGCATTCTGTGGAATAATGTATCAGGTGCTCATCTGCTGTTTGCCAGTTACTGTCTGTAATCAGTACAACCGGGTTTTGAATTTTGCGGTTGATGAGTTCCATGAACATCCTGCGAACTGCGGGCATAGCGTGGGGGTTGGTGCTGCTCAGGCAAATCACAACTGCCGGATCGTTTGCCAATTCATCGATATTGGTAAAATCGTTGATCGTTGTTTCATCGCTGAAGCAATCGATCATCACAAAATTGAGTTCTTTACTTTTTGCTTCGGCACCCAGATAACCCGTTGAATCGAATATAGGGAAATACTTTTCTTTATCTGCCACTCCAGACCAGGCTGCCGGATACGTGATCACTTTTAAAGTGCCCGGTAAAGCAAATGTTAATAACTGATGTCCGGTGAAAACATAATCCGCTGCCGCATCACTGATATTCCATTTATCCGTTTTTCCATCATATTTATATCCGATACTTTCTAAATGGCTGGGGTTGATATTATCTATCTTGCTCAGGTCGGCAATTACAACGGGCACCTGTTTAGCGCCGATATTTCCCACAGCAAAGGTTTCTCTGCGCTGATATACAAAGGGGCTGTATGGGATCTTTTCAATTACGGGAATATTTACAACGGATGACTGGCGACTTACGAATGAATATCGTTTTACGATATCGCGGCAGACCGGGATCTCAAATTCGGGATCTTCGGTTAAACTAACACGTACAGTATCACCGATACCGTCTTCCAGTAATGTACCAATACCTGCTGCGCTTTTAACGCGGCCATCTTCACCATCACCCGCTTCTGTAACACCGAGATGCAAAGGATAGCATTCACCAAACTCTGCATCCATCTGCTGTATCAATAAGCGATAAGCCTGTACCATAACCTGCGGGTTACTGGCTTTCATACTTAAGATGATATTATGATAAGATTCTCCACGGGCAATTCTTAAAAACTCCATCGCACTTTCTACCATTCCCATTGGGGTATCGCCATATCGGCTCATGATCCGATCACTAAGGGAACCATGATTGGTGCCGATACGCATGGCAGTACCGTATTCATTGCAGATTTTCACCAGCGGCGTAAATCTTTCGCGGATGCGATCTATCTCTTCGAGATATTCTGCATCTGTATAATCTATCTGTTCAAATTTTTTCTTGTCAACATAGTTACCCGGGTTAACCCGCACTTTCTCAACAATGCGTGCAGCGATCTCTGCTGCATTTGGGGTAAAATGGATATCTGCCACTAAAGGTGTTTCATACCCACGCTTACGGAGTTCATCTTTAATATTCTGTAAATTCTCTGCTTCTTTCTTACTGGGGGCTGTGATCCTAACCAGCTCTGCACCGGCTTCAATACAACGGATGCTCTGCTCAACGGTACCAAGGGTATCCATGGTATCGGTGGTGGTCATGGTTTGCAGGCGTATCGGGTTGAAATTGCCCAATAACAGGTTGCCGATCTTTACTTCTCGTGTCTTTAATCGGCCATATTGTGTAAGTGAGTTACAATACAATTGCATAGCGGGTATATCTGTTGCAAATCTAACAGATATGGGGGAGAAAGGTTGCAAAGAAAGCGCCAAATTGGGGGTTAATCACCTCGTGTACCCTGGCGGCATAGCGTTCTGGCGGTTAAATTCACTTTACCGCAAAGACGCGAAGACACTAAGGTTTGCGATGGTTATCTTTTTCCTTCGAAAAATCCTTGCTGCTTCAGAATGGATTTGAGGATCTCCAGGCGGGCAGTCATCAATTTTGCATTGTGATCACCTTCCACATTTAACACAAAGAAATAAGGATGATTATTTTCTTCTATCCATCCCACTATCCAACCCAGTTCATTTCCGTTTTCCCTGAAACCCAGGCCGGTTTTGTAGCTGAGTTTATAGTTTGCATTGGACTCTCTGAGCATTACTTTCTTAACTATATCCTGTGTTCTTTTCTGGAATGGCAACTGTCCAAAATAGAGTCGCTTTACTACACCCAATTCTTCATCAGGGGTGATTTTCAAAGAATTATCGATCCAGAATTTATCAACGTCACTACCAATGGTATGGTTGCCATATTTTAAACTGTCTAACCAGAATTTCATTGTGTCTTTCCCAATTCTACGGGCCACCTCCTGGTAATAAGGGAAAGCGGAAACTCTGAAAGCCTCCTCCATGCTCAGGTCTTTGTTCCAGTCAACAGCTGTATCCCCATTCGGGAATGTACGAACCACCCCATCCCATTTGATCACCATCTTCTCATTTACGATACGCCCTGTTTCAATTCCGATGAGAGAATTGATTATTTTAAATGTAGATGCAGGTAAATAGGAAGAATCTTTAAAGCGTGATAAATTATAGATAGTGAACTGGCCTGTGCCATTATCAAACAACCCAAATGTTCCGGTCACACTTTTCTCATCGAAATATTTCTTAAACCCATCTTCGATCTTCACATTATTTGGAGAACAGCTGATAATTAATAATGAAAAATTAAAAATTAAAAATATGAACCACTGCTTATTTGTAACCGCTGATAATTTCATGAGCCTGTTTTTAAATTATTAATTCTTAATTTCTAATTTTTAATTACCTGCAGTTCTTTACCTACTTTGGTAAAAGCAGCAATGGCTTTATCGAGATGTTCCTGGTTGTGTGCTGCACTTAATTGAACACGGATCCTTGCCTGGCCTTTGGCTACTACCGGGAAGAAAAACCCGATCACATAAATGCCTTCATCCAATAATTTAGCTGCAAATGTTTGTGCTACCACTGCATCATACAACATGATAGGAACGATCGGATGATCACCGGGTTTGATATCGAAACCCGCTTCTGTCATTTTACTGCGGAAATATTTAGTGTTGTACTCGAGCTTATCGCGGAGTTCTGTGGTTTCAGTAAGCATATCCAATACGGCAATAGACGCCCCAACTATACTGGGTGCAACGGTATTGGAAAATAAATAAGGACGGCTTCTCTGGCGAAGCATTTCAATGATCTCTTTTCGTCCGGAAGTAAAACCACCGCTGGCACCACCCAATGCTTTACCCAATGTACCGGTAATGATATCGATCCTTCCCATCACATTTCTATACTCATGTGTACCCCTGCCAGTTTTTCCGAGAAAGCCGGAAGAATGGCACTCATCGATCATAACGATCGCATCGTATGCATCTGCGAGATCGCAGATCTTATCTAACTGTGCAATGGTTCCATCCATACTGAATGAACCATCGGTAACGATGATGCGGTTACGGCAGGCGGCGCTTTCTTTCAGTTTTGCTTCCAGGTCTGCCATATTATTATGCTCGTAACGAAAACGTTGGGCTTTACACAAACGAACACCATCAATGATGGAAGCATGGTTTAATGCATCGCTGATGATGGCATCTTCTTCACCAAATAAGGGTTCAAACACACCGCCATTGGCATCAAATGCTGCTGCATATAAAATAGTATCCTCTGTGCCGAGGAAGGTAGCGATCTTCTGTTCCAGTTCTTTATGGATATCCTGGGTACCACAGATAAAACGCACACTGCTCATTCCATAACCATGAGAATCAATGGCTTTATGGGCGGCTTCGATCACTTTGGGGTGAGAAGAAAGTCCGAGATAATTATTCGCACAAAAGTTCAGCACTTTTTTTCCGTTCACAACAATTTCAGGCCCCTGTTCACTGGTAATGATCCTTTCTTTCTTAAATAAACCAGCGTTCTGGATCTCAGCCAATTCTCCGGCTATGCGGCTTACAAATTTTTCATTCATAATTAAGCAATTTCGAAGGGCAAAGGTAGAGGGAATATTGAATATTGAACAAGGAATATCGAATACAGAAGTTAATTCTGCAGCAGATTTTTACACAAACCGATCAAACTTCCTTTATTCTTTTTCTACCTTAACGGCTGTACCATAACAAAGCACTTCTGTAATACCGTTCATTACTTCATTTGCATCGTAACGTACGCCGATAATGGCATTGGCGCCCATACTATCGGCATGCAGGATCATTTCTCGATAGGCTTCCTTACGGGCAGTTTCGCAGAGTTCGGTGTAGATGGTGATATTGCCGCCGAAAAGGCTTTGTAAGCCCCCAACGATATTACCGGGCAGGCTTCGGGAACGAACAGTTATGCCTCGAACGACACCTAACTGTTCGGTTATCCGGTAGCCCTTTACATCAAAACTTGTACTAACAAATGCATCGTAAACCATTGCAGTATTTATTTAAGGTGAAAGAATCACTGTTAAATTACTGAACTGATGCCTGATTTCTAAATTTTTGAGCAGAAACTATAACACAAAGCGGTAGCCAACCCCTTTAATAGTAATGATCTCCAGCGAAGGATCTTCTTTCAGATAGCTGCGGATCTTGGTGATATAAACATCGAGGTTACGACTGTTAAAGAAGGAATCGTTGCCCCAGATATGATTGAGCAGGTCGCGTCGGTCGATCACTTTATCGCGCTGACCATATAAGTATTTCAATAATTCGCTTTCCCGATAAGAAAGTTTTCGTTCTTCTTTTCCGATACTGAGTACCTGTTTATTGAGATGAAACTGGTATTTGCCAAGATGGATGGTATCGCCTGATAAAATGATCGGGTCGTCTTTCCTGACCCGTAAAGCATTCTCGATCCGAACGATCAGTTCTTCCATGCTGAAAGGTTTACGGATATAATCGTTGGCACCTAATTTAAAACCCTGCACCACATCATCTGTTTGCGTTTTGGCGGTCAAAAATATGATCGGCACATCATCATTCAGTTTACGGATCTCTTCGGCAATTTCAAATCCGCTTTTATTAGGGAGCATTACATCAAGTATACAGATATCGGGCTGTTCATCTTCAAAGGTGCGCACTACATCCGCACCATCACTTTCCATGATCACATCAAAGCCACGGGTTTCCAGGGTCTCTTTTACGATCTTGCCCAGAAACAGTTCATCTTCTACGTACAATATCTTGATAGCCATTAACTGAATTTAAAGTTTTCCTTACGGATCTTTCCTGCTTTGGCAAACTGTGTACTATCTGCTCCTGCGAAAGGAAGTTTTACAATAAAGGTACTGCCCTTACCCAATTCGCTTTCTACTTCAATATATCCCTGGTGACGTTGAACGATATAATTCACATAACTCAGGCCCAAGCCATAGCCTTTGGTATTATGCCTGTTACCGCTGGGCACACGAAAGAATTGTTCAAATATTTTAGACCGGTAGGCATCCGCAATACCAATACCATTATCAGTTACCCTTACTTCGAAATATTGTTCATGACGGATCAGCTTCACCCCTACCTGCGGGTTTTCTTTGCTGTATTTTAATGCATTATCCAGGAGGTTATAGATCACACTGGTGATATGCAATCTGTCTGCATCGATCATAAAATTATCACCCAATGATTCGATATTCAGTTTTGCCTTTTGTTTTTCGAACTGAAGTTTCATGGAAGTAGCTACTTCTTCTACCAGTTGAAGCAGATCAAAGGATTCTTTTTGTAAAGCGATCTCCTGTTTTTCGAACATGGACAGTTTAAGTACCTTATCAACCAATAAACTCAGCCTTTGTAATTCAGAGGCTGAAATATCCAGGTATTCTTTGGTTCGTGCCGGATTATCCAATCCGCCAAAATTTCGTAAAGCTTCAATGGCAACATTTACGGTTGCGATCGGCGTTTTTAATTCGTGGGTTACATTGCCAATAAAATCATTTTTGATCTCGGTAAGTTTACGTTGCGCCACCAGATTTCGATACAAAAACATAAAAGCAAGCGAAGTGAACGCTACCAGGAAAAAGGAAAATAAGACCTGCGGTGTTATCTTTTTCAGAATGAACATGGCAGAACTACCGAATTCAGCCCGGTACCAATAAGAATGACTGAACCCTACCGGAACAGGTGGTGTTCTGAAGCCACTTCCGGTTGAACTGTCTTTACTATGCCTGGTGGTATCATCCTTAATTTTTTTGATCTGGAAAGGAAGTGTAATACCGGCTTTACCCAACTCTTTGGCATAGGCTGAATCCATTTTAGTAACAGCAATCGTATCCTCCAGCGCTTTGCCGGATGTGATCAATCGGATAATGCCTTCTTTCTCTGCTGTAAATCTGTCAAGGTTAACAGTTGCTGTAAATTTTCTTCCTGCAGTATCTTTCTCTGATTGCGGTGATCGTGGTACCTGTGGTATTTTCTTTATTACTTGAGTAAGTTCCCTTGGCAAATCGTTCAATGAGTCATGCCCTTTGCTGTTATACTTAACAATCACATTCACACCCGAGCCGGTCATTCGCCTTAGCATGGCCGTATCTATATTCTTATCACTAAGCATCCGGCGTATCTCTATACCTGCGGGTGCTTTATGAAACTGGGTATCGAACCTGTTGATAACAATGATCCTTGGTTTTGCAGAACCGGCAGAATCGGGTTGATCGGGTGGTGGTGGTACACTTTTATTGAACTGCCCTCTTTCCCTTCTTAAAGCATTTACTGTATTATACATGAAAAGATTGGGGCCGGTCGACTGCCGGTAGAACATTGTGTCCTGTTTGAACTTTTCAACCTGGAGGTTATAGACCACATCACGAAAGATCGTTCCGGTCTCTTTCTGTAATCGTATATGTTCTTCATGATACAGCTTATTCAGCCAATACGCCTGAAAAGCCACTATCAGCAGGATAGCGGCGATAAGGAATATTCTTGATTGCTGTAATTTGTTCATTGGCTGTATTCTTTTACAAATATAATCCCCCGTCAGACCAACCACTCCTTTTATTAACCTAAATTAACCTTTGAACAAGGCTGCTTAACACAGTACAGGCTTAGTTTTGAAGCATTAAAAACATTAACATGAAAAGAGTATTTTTTGTAACCGCCGGTCTGTTCAGCCTTGCCATGCTGCAAGCACAGGTAAAGGAAGGCACTGTTATTTATGAGCGTAAGATCAATATGTACAGAACCATTCAGGACGAGCAAATGAGGGCCATGATCCCCGAATTCCGTACCAGCAAACATATGCTGCTGTTCAGCGACAGCGTATCGGTTTACAAAGCGGTACCGGAAGATGAGGCACCCGATCCGTTTGCAGGTGGTGGCGGCGGACGTGTAATGATCCGCATGGGTGGAAGTGATGGTGGTGATCTGTATAAAAACCTAGCTCAATCAAAATCCATCCAATCCTCCGAACTGGGTGGAAAGAACTATCTGATCACAGATACGATCCAGCAACAACCCTGGAAGATCGGAACAGATACCAAACAAATCCTTGGATATACCTGTCATAAAGCCACCCGCAAGATCATGCAACCTGTAGGCGTGATCAGAAGAGTAGTGATGGGAGGTGGCGGAGGTGCGCAGGATACCACAACCACAAAAAACCTTCCGCAAAGTAAGGAAGTAGAAGTGGTTGCCTGGTATGCAGAGAACCTGATCAGCCCTGTAGGACCTGAAAGCTTTGGCCAGTTACCCGGTGTAATTCTGCAACTGGATGTAGATAATGCCGGAACTGTTTACACAGCTACAGAAGTAAAAAAATCAGTTGACATGAAGGAATTGAAGGAACCTAAAAAAGGAAAAGTGATTACTCAACCTGAGTTCCGGAAAATGATGATGGATATGATGAACAGCCAGGGACCTGGCGGTTTCAGGATCAATAATTCTAATTAATTGCTTGCTATTTATTTTGATGAAGCCCGTTACAGATCTGTAACGGGCTTTTTTTACCTCCCCAATTAAGGAAAGCGGCGCTTTCGTTAATCGTCCCCCTCCCGATAGGAGGTGATTTTTTATGTGTAGTAGTGATTAATGCTGTTATGTTTAAGTGATTCTATGGATAATCTGTTTCACCTGATGCTTTAAAACCACCCCGCCCTTCTCCCGGCTAAGCCGGGACGTTCGGGCACCCCTCCTTGCTGCGCCACGAGGGGAAATTTATTCGTTTGCTTTTGTTTGCATTTGAGACTTTGGCGGCACGATTATCATACGTTACTGCAAAACGGGGTAGTGAATGAATGTATGCAGTGCACTTTATTTTGATGAATGATTGTTTTAAACAGTTCACTGAATTCACATCCTATCAATTATATTTTACTCCCTTATATCTGCTATAGAAAAGGTCCCGCATCTTTCGGAGCGGGACCTCAATTCATTAACAAAGAAATAAATATTTTTTAATTGCCTATCGTTCGGATCATCACTCTTGGGCCTTGTGCAGAGTTGCCTGCTTTATTCAGACTGTAAGTAAAGCTCATCAGGAAGTAGCGCTGCATTACATTGTAGCGGGTATCTTCAATATAGTTCTGATTGGCATTGCGGCTTGCACCCTGGTTCTCGTTCAGCAGATCATAAACACTAAATTTAACCTCGGCACGTTTGTTCTTTAAGAACCCTTTGGCCAGTGATGCGTTCCAGAAAGGCACTTTGGTGTTGTAACCATCTGCACGGCCGGTATTAACCGTGTAATTGAAATCGTTATTCAATACAATACCCCATGGCAGGTAATTGGTCATACCAAAACCATATACCTGTTGCAGGTAATTACTGTTCAACGATGGTTGGAGCGAATATTTGGCTTTGCTGATATTGAGTCTTCCGGTAACCGTGATATCAACTTTATTTTCCAGAGAATAACTATAACTCAGGTTTGGTCCGATGCTGGCGTTATCGATCTCATTTTTGGCCCCGTTTACAAATCCTATATTATGGATGATATTAGATCCGAGACCGATATCTACTCTTGATTTGATCTTCTTCAAAGGGAATCCCATATTCATACTTCCGAATATGGTATACATACCATTGGCATTTACCGGCATGGTAACCCGTGAACCGTTAGCCTGTATCACATCTGAATTTACGATCGCATTGTCTGTTCTAGAGGCAGAGATAAATGCGAAGAAATTGCGCTGAGTATACATATTTGCTGAAAAATAATTGAGACTAAGCGATTGGGCATAGCTACGTTTCAGGTTTGGATTACCGGTATACGTATTGATCGGATCACTCACATTGGTAACCGGTTGCAACTGATTGGTATTGGGCTGCGTGGTAGATGTTGAATAGTTCAGGTTCAGGTTACGTGTTGTATTCATCTTATATTGGATCATTGCATTCGGCAAGAGATCTGTGAACGATTGTTTGATGAGGCTGCCATTGGTATTATTGGTGCTGTACAAAGTAGCTTCCTGTAAAGAACTACCAATTGTGTAGTTTACTTTTTTCTGGTTAGACCTAAAATTGATGCTACCACCTGTATAGTTATACTCACTTTTAAAATCATTGCTTTGCGCTGCATTCAATTGATCGTATTTACCCGAGGTTCCGTAATCGTAAGTGGAACGTTTACTTTCACCCACACTTGAATTATAATAAGCACTGAATTCGAACAATGATCTTTTCCCAATCGGTTCTGTATACACCACATTGCCACCAAGGCTTCTCGTAACTGCTTCCTGACTGTTTCGCTGGTTAGTGATCGAATCCTTAGACGCAATACCACCCGGATAAAAAGTACTTCTTGAATAATAGGCGCCATTCTGACGGCTATCATTATAGGCCAGACTTGCCGTACCCGAGATCGTTCTACCTTTCTTTTTTAATCTTTTCCTGAATAAGGCATTACCACCAAAATTGAACGCATCTGAATGTGTTTTGCTGTCTGTTAAACCATCATTCAGTTTGGCTCCTTTATTATCCAGGGTCACATAATTACTCAACGCTCTTGAATCGGTTTGTTGCGTAGTAAATTGTGGTGTGAATTTGAGAGATGTTGAACTGTCGAATTTCGTATCAACCGACATATTGATCCTTTGCTGACGGTTATTACGGGCTGTGTTACTGTTACTCTCATAGCTGGAATTACTGCCCGGTATCAGGTTCTGGCGTACTGAGCTCCTGTCTGTGCGCAGGTCGATATTACTACCCATACCACTTGCATTCACATCTGTTTTTTTATTCCAGGTATCATTAAAATTGACCCCTCCAGCTAATGTAGTGGCCACACCCTGCTGGTTTTGTCCACCACCGGTTACGGGCAATCCATTATCATCCCCTCCACCGGTACGGATGGTAACACCACCCCCGTTACGCATACCGCGGGATAATTCTCCTGTAAAATTTAAAATGTCGGTAATAGAAAACCCTTGGCGGTTGGTATTATTACCCATACCTATGAACGATAATTGTTGATCTCCATTGAATTTATTGATATTGGTTTGTGCATCATACCGTTCGTTAGACCCTGTGCCTGCCGTTACTTTTCCAAATAATGATTTGTTCCTGTCTTTTTTCAGTTTGAGGTTAATCGCTTTTTCACTTTGCCCATCATCTACCCCTGTAAATTCTGCACGATCACTTTTCTTATCAAATACCTGTACTTTATCTACCGCATCTGCATCCAGATTTTTGGTAGCCATTTTAGGGTCTCCGGTAAAAAATTCCTTGCCATTTACCAGTACACGATTGATCTTCTGTCCGTTCACGCGAACGGTACCGTCATTGTCTACGGTTACACCCGGCAGTTTTTTCAGCAGATCTTCCACAACCGCATTGGGCTGTGTTTTAAAATTCTCAGTATTAAACTCAACTGTATCATTATTAATGGTAACCGGCGCCCGTCTGGCCGTTACGGTAACATTGCCTGCCGCTGTAAGATCGGTCATGATAACATTTCCCATATTCAGTTCCTGACCTTCTTTTACTTCAATGGCTTTCCAGACAGGTACAAAACCCACATAAGAAGAAGACATAAGGTATTTGCCTTTTTCGAGAGAGGATAATTTGAACTTACCGGTAGAGTCGGCTCTAGTAAAAGTTACCAGGGTAGAATCTTTAGCGTTTACGATAGAAACGGTAGCATAAGCCAACCCGCGTTTAGTAGCTGTATCAAACACTGTTCCTCTAACCGAAGCCGGTGCTTTTTGCGCCTGTGCAAGAAAAGGTAAACAGAATATAGAAAGCAGTGTAATGATCCGTAACATAAGCGATAGGAATTTTAGTAGCCCAAAACTAAGTCCCGAAAGTTGCTAAAGCGGTTAATGAACTTTGGTAAAACGTTAATCAAGGTTAAAGCAATTGGGAAATTTTGGAATTGGGAAATCGGGAAATTGAAAAAGCCACAGATTCATGGATTTATATCAAAATCCCCGAATCTGCGGCTTCTGCTATCTTTTCTGATTTCCTAATTTTTCAATTGGACTTTTCCCATTCTCCCTTAGTTCTGTACCCCAAGCAATTCTACTTCAAAAATCAATGTAGCGCCAGGTCCGATGGAAGGCGGTCCATTATCGCCGTAAGCAAGCTCAGCAGGGATAACAAATCTCCATTTGCTGCCAACGGTCATCAATTGCAAACCTTCCTGCCAGCCACGAATTACATTGCCAAGCAGGAAGCTGGCCGGAGTGCCCCTATCTACAGAGCTGTCGAATTTGGTTCCGTTGATCAGTGTTCCTGTATAATGGCAGGTAACGGTACTTGCTAAGGTTGGTTTAGTATTATCTGTACCTGTTTTAAGAACTTCATATTGTAAACCGCTGGGTAAAGTTACCACACCCGGACGTTTTGCATTGTTTTTGAGATAGAAAACGCCTTCAGCCTTAGATGCAGCCGATTTGGCTTCGCTGGCTTTCATCTGATAAGCGCTGATACAGGCAGTAATAGCCGCATCATCCAGTAAAGCCGCCTTATTCAGCTTTACATCACTTAACGCTTTTTCAAACAACGACATATTGAGATTGTCGAAGCCCTGTGCTTTCAGACTTTGCCCGATACGGAGACCTACTGCATAGCTGATACTGTCGGTATTATTTTTAAAAGGCTTTGCGGGCGAAACAGCAGCCGCAGGCTTGGTTGCAGACTTAGCTGCAGGCTTAGCGGAGGTTACCGGTTTTTTAACCTGAGCAAAGCTGCCGATAGTAAGCAGACTTGCTGTAATAACTAAGATCGATTTATTCATTTTGCGTTGTTTGTGAGTCAAAGAAAAGGTATTTCAGCCAAACCCTCCCTCGGATGGAGGGTGGATTTAGTTGTTTAGTAGGTTTTTAATAGCGGTTGCTACTTTTTCAAATTCGAATTTTTTGAGCGTAGCCTGCATCATTGCCTCAATCTGATCGTTACATAAATTGCCAATACTGCCTTCGTGTACATGATCCACATGATTGGTATGGGTAAATGTACCTTCTTCAATGGCCATGCCTACCTGTTTGTAAGCATCTCTAAATGGAGTACCCTGTAACACAAGTTTATTCACTTCTTCTACGCTGAATGCATATTTGTATTTTTCGTCGGCCAGAATATTTTCTTTTACGGTGATATTACTCAGCATCAATTGTGCCATATTCAAACAGTCTTTCAGTGTCTGAAAAGCCGGGAAAAGATGTTCCTTTAATAATTGCAGATCGCGATGATAGCCTGATGGAAGATTGGTTGTCATGAGCATGATCTCATTCGGCAGGGCTTTGATCCGGTTACAATGTGAGCGGATCAATTCAAATACATCAGGATTTTTTTTATGCGGCATAATGCTCGAGCCTGTAGTGAGCGAAGCAGGAAAACTAACAAAATCAAAATTCTGATTAAGGTATAAACAGGCATCCATACTCATTTTAGCCAATGTATCGGCCAGATTAGCCAAAGCCATAGCTGTAATCCGTTCTGCTTTACCACGACCCATCTGGGCGTACACAACATTATAATTCAGGTCTGCAAAACCCAGT
The DNA here is from genome assembly GCA_947455605.1 of Chitinophagaceae bacterium. Lineage (GTDB taxonomy): Bacteria > Bacteroidota > Bacteroidia > Chitinophagales > Chitinophagaceae > Sediminibacterium. The sequence continues at coordinate 15,627 of CANGOX010000034.1, read as the reverse complement.
AATTGTGTGGTCAACGTTCTGTTGATCGGGAATGAAGAACCATAACCCGCAGCCGAACCCAGGGGGTTTTTGTTTACCACTTCATACGCAGCTTCGAGAGTGATCAGATCATCTACCAGGCTTTCTGCATAGGCTCCAAACCACAAGCCAAAAGAAGAGGGCATAGCTAGTTGCAGATGCGTATATCCGGGGAATAAATTCTTTTTATATTTTTCACTTTGTGTGATCAGTAATTGAAAGAAGGGTTGCACAGCATGTACCAGTTCTTCTATCTCATTCCTTAAAAATAATTTTACATCTACCAGAACCTGGTCATTACGGCTTCGGGCTGAATGGATCTTCTTGCCAACATCGCCCAGTTTTTGTGTGAGCAGCAGCTCTACCTGAGAGTGAATATCTTCCACATTTTCGTCAATCGTGAGTCGTAAGTCGTGAGTTAGCTGATAAATATTTTTAAGTTCTGCAATAATCTGAGCGGATTCATCCTGAGTCAACAATCCAACACTGGCCAGCATTTTAGCGTGTGCAATAGAGCCAATGATATCAAAGGGAGCCAACAGAAGGTCAAATTCTTTGTCTTTACCAACAGTAAATTTTTCTACCTGCTTTGATGTGTCCGTATTTTCTTTACTCCACAGTTTCATAGTACTTGCTTTAATAGTTGTATGTACAGATCAATACCTTTTTCTATTTCTGCTGTATAAATATACTCATCAGCGGTATGACTTCTTGCACTATCCCCCGGACCGATCTTTAATGTCTGAAAAGGCATCAAAGCCTTATCACTGGTTGTAGGAGAGCCATAATAACTGCGTTTCAGGTCTAACCCTGCTAAAACCAAAGGATGATCCATAGCAATAGAAGTGGAACGCATACGAAGGCTTCTTGGAGTTACCTCACTATGTACATTTGTTCTTATCGTATGGAGTATCTCTTCGAAAGTATAGAGCTCATTCACCCGCACATCTACTACAAACCTGCATTGAGAAGGCACCACGTTGTGTGCTTTATTCTCTGTTTCAATAACCGTAACTGTCATTTTCACTTCACCCAGCAAGGGAGATACTTTTTCAAAACGGTAATTCCTGAACCATTCCAGATCGGGTAATGCTTTGTACAATGCATTTTCACCTTCTTCTCTGGCAGCATGACCGGCTACACCCTGGGTGATCACATCCAGTACCAATAATCCACGTTCGGCAATAGCCATCTGCATCTGGGTAGGTTCTCCCACGAGGCCACAATCGATGGTGGGTAATTCTGCCAGTAATATTTCTATGCCATTCTTTCCTGAAATCTCTTCTTCGGCAGTTGCTGCAAATACAAGATTGTAAGCCAACCCTTCTGCTTCATAAAAATAGAGAAAGGCCGCCATTAATGCCACTAGGGAACCGCCGGCATCGTTACTGCCCAATCCGAAAAGTTTGCCTTCAATTTCAATGGGTGTAAATGGATCAAGTGTATAGGCTTTGTTAGGCTTAACAGTATCATGGTGTGAGTTGAGCAGCAAATTTGGTTTACTTGCGTTGTAGTGCTTATTTACAGCCCAAACATTATTCAGAAAACGATTTGCAATTACCCCATTCGTCAGAAGAAAGGTTTCAATACGGTCTGCTGTTTTATCTTCCTCCTTACTAAAAGAAGGTATAGCGATCAACTTTTTTAACAGTGTAACCGCATTCTGAGTAACCTTATTTAGTACCTGCTCATTCATATGTAATGGTTGTACCTGATTTGCCTGTGATCAATTGATCCAGTTCTTCTGCCTTACCAATGATCACTTGTTTCACCCCATTCTGTAAAGCAGAAAATGCATTATCCAGTTTGGGAAGCATGCCTGCGAAGATCAGTTGCTTTTCTTTCAGCTCGTTATAATATACCGGGTTGATCAAAGGAATAACAGAATCTTCATTTTCCACATCCAGCAATACACCTTTCTTTTCAAAAGAGTAGATCAGTTTTACGTTATAAAACTTACCCAATGCTTTCGCAATTTCCTGAGCAATGGTATCTGCGTTGGTATTTAAAAGCTGACCATTCCCGTCCTGCGTTATTGGGGCGGCCACTACTGTCATATGGTTATCAAGCAGATTTTGTAAAAGCGAAGCATTCACTTGATCAACATCACCCACAAATCCGTAATCTATGGTGGCATGTTTTCTTTTATGCGCCGTAATCAGGTTACCATCTGCACCACTTAAGCCTATTGCATTACAGCCATTGGCTTGCAGTTTGGCTACAATGTTTTTATTGATATAACCTGCATACACCATGGTTACGATCTTCAATGTTTCTGCATCTGTGATCCTTCTTCCGTCAATCATTTGTTGTTCTACTCCAAGATCTGCTGCCAATTTTGTAGCCAACTTTCCGCCACCATGTACCAATACTTTTTTCCCTTTCACACCGGCAAATAATTTCAGGAATGATGAAAGTTTTCCTTCATCATCAATAATATTGCCTCCGATCTTGATAACAATTACAGTATCCACGTATCAAAAGTTAGTTCTTAAAATTTCAGACAATACTGCCTGCGCCGCCCATACCCTGTTGCCTGCCTGAGTAGACACAAGACTGTGAGCGCTATCCAATACCTCGTCGCTGAGTTCTACATTTCTTCTTACCGGAAGGCAGTGCATCACTTTGGCATTACGTGTAGTAGCCAGCTTCTCTTCGGTAAGCATCCATGCCGGATCGTTCTCATATATTTTTCCGTAATCGGTATAGGTACTCCAATTTTTCACATACACAAAGTCTGCGTCTTTTAATGCCGCATCCTGATCATGTGTTATAGTAGCACCCTTGGTAAATTCTTCCGCCAGTTCATATTCCTGGGGGTGTGTGATCACAAAATCTGCTTCACCCCATGCATTGATCCATTGTGCAAAGCTGTTGGCAACACATTGCGGTAACGGTTTGATATGTGGGGCCCAGGTAAGAACTATTTTGGGTTTACTCCCAGTCCTTAAAGGGGAGTGTACCATATTTTCTTTGATCGTAACAATATCTGTTAAAGACTGCAATGGGTGTAAAGTTCCGCTTTCCAGGCTCACAACCGGTACCCCTGCATATTTAATAAACTGGTTGATCAGCATTTCACTGTAATCTTCTTCCTTGTTTTTTAATGAAGGAAATGTACGCATGCAGAGAATATCAAAATATTGTCCGAGTATGGGTGCCGCATCTTTTACATGTTCCACCGTATTTCCGCTCATGATCGCGCCTTCTTCAAATTCCAATGCCCAGCCTTCTTTGTCAACGTTGAATACAATCGCTTCCATACCCAGATTCTTTGCAGCGATCTGTGTACTTAAACGGGTACGCAGACTTGGATTCAGGAATAATAACCCTACCCGTTTATCGGCACCAAGATTCCTGTCCGCAAATGGATTCGCTTTGTATGCCAAAGCTTTTGCAGCCAATGCATTAATATCTGCTACATCGTGAACTGAAATAAATTTTTTCATGTTCTAACTCCTAAAGGAGATTTTATATTGATCAACTATTGAACTACTATTTTACTTTTTTATGTCACTCACTTCAGCTTTCTGTAAGCTGCTGAGTTCTTCAATTGCCTCTTCTAATGAATCTAAAAAGTCATCTATCTGACGCTTAGTAAGTGCCAATGACGGTAAAAGACGGATCACATTCGGTTTTGCTTCGCCGGTAAATACTTTAAAGTCAAACAGTAGTTTTTTCTTTAACTCCTTTAATTCTTCCGGCACATCAAATCCAATCATTAAGCCCCTGCCACGAACATTTTTCAAAACAGTTATTGCCTTTAATTTATTTATCAGGTATTCGCCATTCTCTTTTGCGTTTTCGATCAGCTTTTCATTCTCAATCACTTCCAATACGGCCAATGCTGCTGCGCAAGCGAGCTGGTTCCCTCCAAAGGTTGTACCCAGCATGCCATACTTAGGTTGAATCTGTGGAGCAATCAGAATGCCCGCTACCGGAAATCCATTACCCATACCTTTCGCCATCGTATAAATATCGGCATTCACCCCAGCAAAATCATGCGAAAAGAATTGTCCACTTCTTCCATAACCGCATTGTACACTATCAGCAATGTAAACAGACCCATTATCATCACATAATTGCCTGATCAGTTGCAGAAAGGAATTATTAGCAATATTGATACCGCCCACTCCCTGGATCCCTTCAATGATCACTGATGAAATTTCATTTCCGTGTTTAGCAAAACAGGCTTTCAAAGCTGTTTCATCATTAAAAGGAAGAAAGATCACATTATCGGTTTCATTCACCGGCGCAATAATAGAAGGGTTATCCGTAGCAGCTACTGCCAATGAAGTTCTTCCATGGAATGATTTTGAAAAAGAGATGATCTTTTTACGGCCATTTACAAATGAGGCCAGTTTTAATGCATTCTCATTTGCTTCTGCTCCGCTGTTACAAAGAAACAACTGGTACGCTTCTTTACCACTTATCCTTCCCAGTGTTTCGGCCAATTGTTTCTGAATAGGAATGATCACAGAATTAGAGTAAAAAGCGATCTTTTCCAATTGGTTCTCAATTCTGTCTACCCAATGAGGGTGCGTATGGCCAATACTGATCACTGCATGACCGCCATACATATCTAAATACTGCACACCATCTGCATCCCATACATAGGAGCCTTTGGCGCTTGTGATGGCGATGTTATTTAAAGGGTATACGTCGAATAGTTTCATTTTTTGCGCTTGATGCTAAACGCTGAACGCCGAACGCAGCGTTATGCGTTAAGCGTTAAGCGTTAGGCTTATTTAAAAATAATTTGCTTTCAATTTCAAACCGGCCGTCTCATCCAATCCAAAAACAAGGTTCATATTTTGAACAGCCTGACCGCAGGCACCTTTCAGTAAATTATCAATAGCAGAATGTACTACGATCTTGGTTCCCTGTTTTTCAATATAGATAAGACACTTATTTGTATTCACAACCTGTTTCAGATCGATCATGGTTTCACTTACATGAGTGAACGGACTATCTGCATAGTAATCCGAATACAACCGTCGGACCTCCTCTATCGGCAACCCACAATCAATGATGGAACTGATATAGATCCCTCTTGTAAAATCTCCTCTCCATGGAACAAAATTCACATACATGCCATCATTGCCCTGCAACTGCTGCAGGCTCTGATGGATCTCATTGATATGTTGGTGTTGTAATGATTTATATGCCTGAATATTATTGGCCCTCCAGCTAAAATGTGAAGTTGTGCTCAATCCTTGTCCGGCACCGGTTGATCCAGTAATACCGGTTGTATATACATCTCCCAATATACCGGCTTTGGCCAATGGTAATAAGCCCAGCTGTATTGCTGTTGCAAAACATCCGGGGTTGGCAATATTATGAGCAGATTGGATAGCAGTTTTATTCAGCTCCGGCAAACCATATACAAATGAACGGTTACCGATAGTTGATTTGGAACTTAAACGGAAGTCCTGTGAAAGATCAATGATGCTTATATTATCTGCAATAGAATTAGCTATCAGGAATTTATTTGCATCTCCATGTCCTACACATAAGAATAAAACATCAATATCATTCTGCAGGGTGTCGGTGAACACAAGATCCGTTTCACCCACAAGGTCTGCGTGTATCTTGCTCACCGGGTTCCCTGCATTGCTGGTGCTGTGAATAAAAGAAATGGAAACTAAAGGATGGTTGATCAATAAACGGATCATCTCACCACCGGTATATCCCGCTCCGCCAACAATTCCCGCTTTGATTTTTTTCATATACTATAAGTTGATCCTGTCACCAGCCGCGTTTGGCTGCGATGAAAGAATGAATATTAAATCTGTTGCTGATTGATTACTGATACGATGCTGCTGACCCGGCTTGATATGAATACCTTCCTGTGCGTCTACTGTCACAATTTCACTGTCTATCTCGAATGTGGCAACACCTTCCAGTATAAAGAAGAACTGCCGGGCATGCTGATGATAATGCAGTGCTTCTGCAGTACCGGCAAGCATTCTTTCCTGTTTTACAGAAAGAGAGGGTTCATCCACAAAGTTCCATCCATCACAGGCATTACCCCATTGGTAATGTTTCAAAGGTTCGTATTTCGAAACCTTTATGATCATTTATTCGACTCTTTGATATTATGATAGATGGCTGTCTGGTTACCGAAGATCTTGGAGAAACCTCTTACATCATCGCCGCTCCAGCCGGTATTCATCTCACCGTATTTGCCAAACTTACTGCTCATCAGATCATATGCCGATTCGATACCGATCACCTGAAAACGATAAGGCAATAACTGAACAAACACATCTCCCGTAACATGGTTTTGTGAACTTTCCAGGTAGGCTTCAATATCGCGCATAACCGGATCGAGTATCTGGCCTTCATGCAGCCAGTTGCCATAGAACTGCGCCAACTGGTCTTTCCAGCCTAACTGCCATTTTGTAAGTACATGTTTTTCCAATGCATGGTGCGCTTTTAATATAACCATGGGAGCCGCTGCTTCAAAACCCACACGTCCTTTGATACCGATAATGGTATCGCCTACATGTATATCTCTTCCTACACCATAAGGACCTGCCAATGTTTGCAGGTATTGAATGGCTTTCGCAGGATGATCAAATGTTTTGTCGTTAATACCGGTCAGTTCTCCTTTTTCAAAATGCAGTTTCACTTCTTCACTGCCGGTTTTGGTTACCTGTGTTGGCCATGCTTCTTCGGGTAAAACTCCTTTTGACTGCAGGGTTTCTTTACCGCCTACACTGGTTCCCCATAAACCTTTATTGATCGAATACGCAGCTTTTTCAAAATTCATTGCCACGCCTTTTTCTTTCAGATAAGCGATCTCTGCTTCACGACTCAGTTTCATATCACGGATCGGGGTGATGATCTCCACACCGGGTATCATGATATTGAAGATCATATCAAATCTTACCTGGTCGTTACCTGCACCGGTACTGCCATGCACTACTGCTTTAGCATTCAGTTTTTTTGCATGCTCGGCAATATGCAATGCCTGACTCAAACGCTCGGCACTTACACTCAATGGGTAAGTATTATTCTTCAACACATTTCCGTAGATCAGGTATTTGATGATGCTGTTGTAATAGCTTTTCACGGCATCAACAGTAGTGTGTGTTTTCACACCCAACGTGTATGCATGCTTTTCAATATTCACCAGTTCTTCCTCACTAAAGCCGCCTGTGTTAACAATCACACTATGTACTTCATAACCTTTATCATCAGTAAGATATTTTACACAGTAAGAAGTATCCAATCCACCACTAAATCCCAATACAACGGAAGTGCCTGCCGGTAAAGAATCTCCTGCTCTGCTATCTTTTAATTGCTCTGCTTTCATTTTATTACTAAGGTTTTATATAAATATTATTAATTCCCCCTTCAGGGGGTTAGGGGTTTTATAAATTGAAAAATAGCTGGAACAATGATTTTGGTTTGGTTCCATTCCCTGTTCCTCCATTGGTTTCTTTTTTTCTGAACCAGCTCAGTAATTTGCTTTGTTTTACTTTCATAAAACGCTCATAGATCTTTGAGTTCTGTTTAAAATCTTCCTGCGTTTCTTTTGGTTCATAATGATCAGCCGGATCATAGAGCATGGCTGTACACATACAGTTCTTCCTGTCTTTGCTCATCAGAATATCATAATTCACACAACTCTTACAACCTGCCCAGAACTCTTCATCATCTGTTAACTCACTATAGGTTACCGGCTCATAACCCAGGTCGCTGTTGATCTTCATCACTGCAAGACCCGTTGTTAAACCAAATATTTTTGCTTGTGGATATTTTTCCCTCGATAAATTAAAGATGGTCTGCTTGATCTTTTTGGCTGTTCCGCTTTTTCTGTAGGGTGGAGATACAATGAGTCCGCTGTTGGCCACAAACTGCTCATGCCCCCAAACCTCTATATAACAGAAGCCTACCCATTCGCCATCAGGTAATACAGCAATTACGGCTTTACCTTCTTCCATTTTTTTGGCAACATATTCCGGACTCCTTTTGGCAATACCCGTACCACGAGCTTTTGCAGAAGACTCCATTTCGTCTGTTATGGTTTGTGCGTAATGAGTGTCGCCACTATTCGCTACACGAACAATAATCTTATCTTCCAACTTGATGTTATTAATAAAGTGAAAAAGAGAACACTCATGTGTCCTTAGATCAGTTCCGGGAGAAAGTTCACTGATAGGGGCAAGTGCCAGTTGCTCGTCCTATCAGCAACCACGTCGTGGTGGCAGCGGAGAGATATAGGGAGAATTTACGGAAACCAATGGCTCAGCCGTAAACGTCTGTAAAAAATTAATATATATAAACGATTGTTTCACTGATGTGTTTATGAAATCGGTTTAAGGTTTTGTAAAAGTATAACAGTTTGCAGGATTTGGACCGATTTTTTTATAAAAGTTTGGTTAAGAGTACTCCCTCCCTCATGCAAAAAAAGGCCGCCCTTTGCGGGGCGGCCTGGAGATTAACACTATATAAGTGTAGTTTGAGTAAAGTGTGATCGATTAGTTATTCCTACGGCCACCACCACCGCCGCCGCCCATCATGCCACCCATCATCATACCCGGAGGACGCATTCCGTCTCCAAAATTGCCACGCTGGTTACGGTTCTGGCCGGCAATGTTCCGCAGGTTATAAGTGAACGTAAGCATGAAGTAACGGGTAAGATTATTGGTGAGGGTCTGTACCTGCTGGTTGGCAGTATTGGAGGCACTTACCGCCACATTCTGTTTCAACAGGTCAAAACAGCTCAACCTTAGCTCACCTGCTTTATTCTTCAGGAATGATTTGGCGATAGAAGGAGTGATCAGGAACACCGTGGTATTGTATCCCGGCGCACGGTTTCCGTAAGAAGTCAGATCAAAATCACTGGCTATCAACCAACCATTGTTAGAGTAAACGGTAAAGTCTGCAGCTACACTCTGTGTGGTGTAATTGGTTTTTGAAGCAGTAGATAATGAGCTTCTAACCGGGTTATACGTAAATGAATAACTCAGGTTCATGTCAAAATTATTCTTCAGGTTAGTGGTCCATTTAATGGTTTCACCCAAAGAGGTATTGTAGGTATAGTTACTTGCGTTGTTCAGCAAGGACTGGTACTGTGAGTAATTGATATTGGTTTGTAAGTTCAGGTTTGATTTTGGTTTCTTCAGCGGGAAGCCATAGTTGAAATAACCTGACACATTATAGGTGCCACCCAGATTCACATAAGTAGTTGTTTTACCACCATTCGGGTTCTGGATCACTGAATTCTGAATATCGTTACCCACTACAGTTGCATTGATCGTTGCAAAGATGATATGCTGTGTAAACGGATCAAACGAAGTATACAATAAACGCAGGCTGTTCGTAAACTGTGGTTTCAGGTTAGGATTACCTTTCTGAAAGTTGATGGAATCAGAAGTGGTCAGTACGGGTTGCAACTGATTGGTACTTGGCTGTCCGGTTCTTCCGTTATAGAAGATCCGCAGGCTCTTGGTACGGGTATAGTTGTACGTGAAATTCATCGTTGGAGTAAAGTTCACAAAGTTCCTGGCCACCACTACATTCTTGGTGGTATTGTTACTGTTGATATCCATAAACTGCAAACCGGTACCAATGTTCAGGTTATACTTGGTTTGCTGAATACGCCAGCTCAGGTTGGCTGTACTGGAAGTAGCCGTGTATTTATACGAGTTACTGTACAAGCTGTCGAACACAGAGAATTTCTGGCCGATATTATCAAAACGATATGTGTTATTGATGGTGGTACTGTTATTATAATTGTAAGAATACCGTAACTCAATCATCTGGTTCCTGCCAATAGGCTCTGTATATGAGATGGTGGGGTTCAGGGTGATAGACCTTGAAGAATCTACATAGTGCTGATTGATCGTATCGGTCTTGGTTACAGGCTTGTAGAAAGTATTCACTGAGTAATTGAGCCCGTCTCCATTATTGTCGCTGGCAGAAAAACCAAGGTCCAATGAAATGGTTCTTCCTTTTTTAGCCAGTTTATGGCGTAACTGCAGGTTGGCACCATTCACACTATACCCACTGTTATAGCTGGAACTTTTGGTTTCTGATTTATTGATCAGCACACCATTGGGACCGCCCGTTGTTACCTGTGTAGAGATAGAATTCGGGTTACTGTTCTGGAAAGCAATATTCGGACGGAAGATCAATGAATTCATGGAATCGATCCGGTCTTCCAGGTTAAATGTGAACCGGTGATTTGAATTTCTTGAAATAGAAGAAGATGTTGAATTATTATATGTTGATGAATCCTGTGTAAGGATATTACGTGTATTGCTTGTTTGGTCAGTTTCTGTTTTTGGCGAATTGTAAAAATAAGATCCATAAGCATCTACATCCTTACTCCAGGCATCACGGTAATTCAAACCGCCTGCCCAGATGGTAGTGATACCGCTGTTAGATCCGCCACCGCCAAATCCACCGCCGCCGCCACCAACATTACCACCACCGCCTCCGCCTCCACCACCGCGACCGCCACCGATGTTCTGCTGCGTAAAGCTTTGTTTATTGATATCATTGGCCTGACCCAGAAAAGTAAGCTGCTGGTCGCCATTCATTTTGCTGAAATTGAAACTCTCATCAAATTTCCCGTCAGAACCGGCACCGGCTACGGCTTTACCAAATACCCCTTTCCTCATTTCTTTCTTGGTGGTGATATTGATCGTTTTTACACGGTTACCATCATCAAAACCGGTAAATTTAGACTGGTCGCTCTGGTCATCAAATACCTGGATCTTGTCTATCACATCGGGAGGCAGATTCTTGGTGGCCATTTTTGGATCATCTCCAAAAAAGCGTTTACCATTCACCAATACACGTTGCACGGTTTCACCCTGCGATTTGATGGTACCATCTTTGGCCACTTCCATACCCGGGATCTTTCTTAACAGATCTTCCGCTACGGCATTGGGTTTTGTTTTAAAGGCAGAAGCACTTACTTCCATTGTATCCTTTTTCATCCGGATCAATGACTCGGTAACGGTTACATTACCCAGATCATTGGAAGCTGTTTTCAGATAGATCGTTTTCAGATCAACATTGGCATTGGCCGCTGAAAAAGTGATCTTTTTAGAATAAGGCTCATAACCCTGGAACTTGATCTGAACGATCATGGCCCCAAAAGGGATGTTCAAGAGTGAAAAAGACCCGTCTGCCTTTGCAAGGGTAAATACTTCTAAAGAAGAGTCTTTTCCGTCTAAAACGGTAATAGAAGCGTCCTTTAGGGACTGCTTGTTAAGGGTATCCAGCAGTTTTCCTTTGATAGAACCGGTAGTTTGTGCCGAAGCTGCAAAGGATAGAAGGATACAGGTTGTTATGGTGATAATCTTGCGCATAATAGAGTAGATATTATTCAAAAAGCGAATATAGCTTTCTTATTTTACCAATACGGGTAGTTAAATATTAACGGAAAACTACTGTGATAGTTGGGTATGACCCCTTGAAAATCGGTGAAAACAAGGGAACGATAGGTAGGGTTTTTGGGGGCTTCCCGTTCATCGGTTTAGAGCTTGTATTCACCGAAAACGGGTGTTTTGGGGTATTTGGTAAGAATGGCCCTGAAATGGGCTTTTGGCTAAAAAATATAGCCAGAGCATACACAGATTATCACAGATCTTTTCTGTGCCAATCTGTGTATGCTGTGGCAATAAAATGTACATTCGAATCCTCCCCTCTTCTTTTATTAACCGCAAACCCAACACAAATGAAATTTGTATTGACAGGATATTGCCTGATGGCATCCATATTTGCTTTTTCGCAAAACAAAAATGCCGTTTCAGTCGATTCTTTAAAAGCCCGTTATAACCGGGAAACCCTTCATTTCTTTAAAGGCTATCTATCAAAAGGGGAAAACGGGGAACGGGTTCGTTTGACAGATCTGAAAAGTGAATTTGCTTTTTCGCCGGAAGGTGCAAAGGAATTTACCCTTTACAAAAAGAACAGGAATACCGCTTTATTCATCCTTGGGGGTGCTTTATCCTGCTTTATTACTTCAGCCATCCTTTATAAAAACAATAGAAACCTAAGCCGCAGCCTGACAGCAGGTGGCTTTGCTTTAAATATCATTTCACTACCTGTTATCATCAAGGGGAATAAAAGATTGCATCATGCAGTATGGCTGCGCAACAGGGATGTTGTGTTTCATTAAATCAGTTTTCTTTATGATGTGAATCATGAAAATGCAAAGGAATTTCTTTTATTTTGCATCCAATTCAGTGACACTTCCATTATGTTGAAACAAATAGCTGCGGGTTTAATGATGCTGTGCTTTATGGCGCAGACCTTCAGCAATGCGGCTATTGTAGGCAGTTATTATGTGAATACGGCTGATTATGCAAAGAACTGTATCAACAAAGCCCGGCCAAAAATGCACTGTAACGGAAAGTGCCAGATGATGAAGAAACTGAAACAGGAAGAAAAAAAGGATGCACAAAACCCAGAAAGAAGAAGCAATGGAAATGAGAATGTACTATCTTCCAAATCTCATTTTGCTTCGATACAATTCTTATACAATCCTACCACAATACATTATTTAGACTACCAGCCTTCTTCAGTTTCTGATATGGCCATGGAAATATTCCATCCACCGGGAGTATAAATTTTCAATACATAGAAACATAGCAAATAAAAAGGACACCTAGAGAATATTCTATGTCTATGGTCATAACCTATGCCCCTATGTGTTTTCCCTTCTCTAATATTTTTATCATTACACTATAACTGTTATGCAACTGCATTCCGGCAATGATGATGATTGAGTAGCTGTTTTGAATAAAGCACGGCTAATGGTTAACGTTTTATTAATCCTTACGTGTGCAATCATGATTGCACTATAGTACCAGATTTTACTTAAAAAATAACGTTATGAAAAAAACACTGATTTATACATTTTTCATCCTGACTACTTTGTCGGTGGCCGCACAAAACAAACGATCGGTTTCCGGTAAAGTATATGATGCACTGAGCAAAGAACCTTTGCGAAGCGCTTCAATCACAGATGCCCACAATAATACTGCTGTTTCAAATGCCAATGGATATTTTAGCATCAGTACTGCCGATAATAAGGTAACGGTAAGTTTCTCAGGCTATGAGTCTTTTACACTATCTATTGAAAAAACCACAAAATTAACAGTTGCGTTAACACAGTCTAATAAAGAACTACAACAAGTGGTGGTTAGCGCAAACCGTACTGCAGAAAAAAGAAGCGAGGCTCCGGTGGCTATATCTACTATCAGCAAACAAACCATGGAAGACACGAAAGCCAACCGGCTTGACCAATTATTAAATAAAGTAAGCGGTGTATTCATGGTAAACCTGGGCAATGAACAACACGAAATGAGCATACGCCAGCCCATGACTACTAAAAGTGTTTTCCTGTATATGGAAGACGGTATCCCAATCCGTACAACTGGTGTATATAATCACAATGCACTGCTTGAAATGAATATGACTTCTGCTAAAAGAATTGAAGTGATCAAAGGACCCGCCTCTGCCTTATATGGTGCAGAAGCCATTGCAGGTGCTGTAAACATTATTACACAGGCTTCCCCTGCTTATGCAAACGGATATGTTAGTACTCAGTTTAATAATAATGGTTATAAAAGAATAGATGCACAGGCCGGAACCAGTTTGGGTAAATGGGGAATTATCGCGAATGGATATTATGCCAATAGAACCAATGGGCCGGTTGACTTCAGTAATTTTCATAAATCGGCATTTTCTGTAAGAACTGATTATAAACCTAACGACAGAACAACTTGGACAAATACCTTTGCTTATGTAGATTATTACAGTGATATGACGGGTGCATTAGACAGCCTGAAATTTTCGCAGCGCAATTATAGCACACCGCACACTTTTACCTTCAGAAGTGTGAATGCACTGCGTATTAAATCTATGCTAAACCATCAGTGGAGCAGCAGCAGTGAAACATCGGTTTCTTTTATGTACCGCGATAACTCTGTAAAGCAAAATCCATCTTACTCGGTAGGGAGCACTTCCAACCCTTTGGTATATAAAGGGCAGATCAATGATAATTCATTCAGTACCTATGCTTTGTTTGTTCAGCATACACAAAAATTCAGGTGGCTAAACAGTAAGTTAATTGCCGGTGCGAGTGTTGATATTAGTCCGCAAACCTATTATGCCAAATTCATCTGGATACAAAAAGATGCGGCCACAGCAAAATATGTAAGTTATACTTCTCCATCGCCCGACTCTTTATTGAGTAATTATAAAACCGGTATCAGTAATCTGGCTTCGTATGTGGATTATGAGATGAGTCTGGTAAAAGGTGTAAAAGTAGTTGCTGCCATTCGATATGATGCGTTTACTTATGATTTTAAAAATCAGTTACCCGTCACTGCTTCATCAGGAACACCATCTACCATCAATACATTTAATAGAGTTACACCCAAAATTGGTCTTACTTATAACCATCAGGGAATAGGTTTTTATGCCAATTACAGTGAGGGATATGTTCCACCGCAGATCACTGAGTTATATAACAGTACCAAAGTGCCATATTTACTGCCACAAACTTTTTATAATTATGAAATAGGTGGATGGTTATCGTTGGCAAAAAATAAACTGTATGCCGACTGGAGTTTATATCAAATGAATGGTACCAATGAGATCATTTCTGTAAAACAAACGGATGGAACTTCTGTAAACCAGAATGCGGGTAAAACAAAACACTTAGGTATTGAATATGGCATCACCTATAAACCAACTACAGAATGGATGCTGCGCTTGAGTGCTACCAATGCTAAACATACTTATGTAGATAATGTAGTAAAGGGAATTGATTTCAGCGGTAAAGAAATGAGCGCTGCTCCACATTTTACAAGCAATGCAGAAGTTATGTATAAACCTAACTATATTCCCGGACTTCGTTTTGGAGTAGAGTGGCAGCATCAGGGAGCTTATTATATGGATGACATGAACCTATTTAAGTATGAAGGTTTTGATGTAATAAATTTACGAGCTGGCTATGCAATACAACATATTGAAATTTGGGTAAATGCATTGAATGTATTCAATCAATATTACTCAACATTCGCTTCCAAATCTACTGGTACCGGCAACGCTTCTTATGCTTTTAATCTTGGCGACCCAAGAGAAATTACATTGGGCATCAGTTATAAGTTTGGAAAGAAGAATTAGCATAGTTAATAAAGTTGAAAGGATTAAAAAGGTATCTGGATGAATGACAGGTACACTCCGTTACGATTTAACCCTTTTAACCTCCTTAACACCTTTAATTACTATCGCACATCACTTAATACCAACACCATGCTTAAAAAGAATATATATAAATGGCACCGTACAATATCACTCATTATTGCCGTTCCGGTAATACTATGGGCGCTGAGCGGTTTTTTTCATCCGATCATGACAAATATAAAGCCTAAGGTAGCTACTCAATTTCTGGTTCCTAAAGCGATAGACACCGGCCATGTTAAGGTTACTTTACAGGTTGCACTGGATTTGAATAAGATAGATACATTTATACAATTCCGTTTGGTACATATTGATACCAATTGGTTTTACCAGGTTCAGCGTGACGGCCAAACAGAACCTTTGTATCTAAGTGTAAAAAACGGAAAGATG
>CANGOX010000033.1 GCA_947455605.1 Chitinophagaceae bacterium | reverse complement strand
GATAGTGAAGAGATTTTAAAATATCTCAAATAATCCGATAATATAATTCGCGGATTAGCGGATTGCGGATTAGCGGATTTTTTTTAGGGAAAGGAGAATGTTTTTTTGAAAAACATTCTCCTTTTTTGTTTCTAATATCATTTACATTTGACGCCCGCGGGATTGTGAAATAACGAATTCGCTAATCCGCAATCCGCCAATCCGCCAATGCAATTCAAAGACGTAATAGGTCAGCAAGCCACTAAACAGCACTTAGCCGAAATGGTAGAACAGAACCGGCTTAGCCATGCTTTGCTTTTTCTGGGCAAGGAAGGAAGCGGCGTGCTGCCATTGGCTTTGGCTTTTGCACAATATGTAGTATCTTTGCCCCAGCCATCCCCCGTTGTTGAGGATCTGTTTGGGGGAATGACGGCTCTGGAAGCAGTTCCTTCTTTTATTCACCCAGACAATATTGACTCGCAGCCCTCTTTTCAAAGGGCGGATCAGCTGATACATCCTGATCTGCATTTTAGTTTTCCGGTGATCCCGAGAAAACCGGGTGATAAACCTACCAGTGCCGATTATATTACTGAGTGGAGAGAATTCATCAAATCTTATCCTTATGGAAATGTGTACGACTGGCTGCAGTTTATAGGTGCGGAAAACAAACAGGGGAATATTACCGCCGAAGAATGCAATGATATCATTCGCCAGCTTAGTCTGAAAAGTTTTGAAAGCGAATACAAGGTATTGCTCTTATGGATGCCCGAGTACCTGGGTAAGGAAGGAAATAAATTATTAAAGCTGATAGAAGAACCTCCGCCCAATACCTTATTTATACTGGTGGCCGAGAATGATGAACAGATCTTGCCTACCATATTAAGCCGTTGCCAGCTCATAAAAGTACCCATGCTGGAAAACAATGAGGTGGAAGCTGCCCTGGTAAACCGCGCCAAAGCCAGTGCGGAAACTGCCCACCAGGTAGCCGGCATTTGTGAAGGCAATTACCGTGAAGCTCTCCAGATGCTGCAACATGCCGATGAAGACTGGCAGAGTCTGCTGAGAGAATGGCTGAATGCCACCCTTAAGGGTGGTCCGGCTGCCCAGGTAAAATTTGTAGATGAGGTGAGCAAACTGGGCCGGGAAAAGCAAAAACAGTTTCTCCGCTTCTTTAACCACCTGCTGGAACAAAGCATCCGGATCAAGATTTTGGGGGTAGAACAGCTGGTTTTGGCTGATAATGAGCGCGATTTTGCCCTCAGACTGAATAAAATAGCTTCTGTAAGCCAGCAACAGGGCATTATTGAGGAGCTTGACCGGGCCGCCTACTATATAGAACGCAATGCCAACGCCAAAATGCTGTTCCAGGCCCTAACCATTAAACTGTATCATATCATTCAGAACAAAACCCTAATTTTGATGGGGTAAGGCGGAGCTCAATGATTGCATGAATGAATGAGTGATTGAGTATATGGCTTACTGTGGAGGATGATTTGTGGGTTTGTGTAAGTTTTGGGTTGCTATATGAAATGACCGATTACCTACACTTTGCACTGTTATACGCTTATCAATATATTTTGAAGGCAGGATGCTGAACCGCTTCTACACCGGAAATAGCCGATCAGGGCCCGGAACCTTGAAGTGAGTGACACAACAGAAGCATCATAGCAGTACTATAGCCCGCCCAATCGTTTCCGCTTTTTTATTATTAACCTAGTTTATCATTAGCATATGGGATGTGGATCATGTAGTTCGTCGAAAGACGGGGGAAAGCCGGGGGGATGTAAAAGCAACGGCGGCTGCAGCACAGGTGGCTGTAACCGGTTGAATGTGCATGACTGGTTACTGAACCTTCCTTTCAGCGACCCGGAAAGTAATTGCAAGGTGATTGAGGTAAGCTTTAAACAGGGCAGCCGCAAAGAGTTCTTCCGCAATTCCACTTTACAATATTTTGAGAAAGGCGATTATGTAAGCGTTGAAGGTGTTAGTGGGTTTGATGTAGGTGAAGTGAGCCTAACCGGTGAACTGGTTCGTTTGCAGATGAAGAAAAAAGGTGTGGACGAGTTTGGGACAGAAATGAAAAAGATCCTGCGCCGCAGCAGCGACAGAGATATTGAAACCTTCCAGATCAGCAAGAGCCGTGAGAAAGAGATCCTTGCCCGCAGCCGCGCCATTGCCCGCCAACTGAATGTACAGATGAAACTGAGTGAGGTAGAGATACAGGCGGATGGCAAAAAAGGTACTTTCTTTTATACCGCTGATGACCGGGTAGATTTTCGTGAACTGATCAAAATATATGCCGGTGATTTTAAGGTAAAAGTTGAAATGCGCCAGATAGGCATCCGCCAGGAAGCCGCCAAAGTGGGCGGTATCGGTAGTTGCGGTCGTGAACTTTGCTGTAGTACCTGGTTAAACGATTTCAAAAGTGTGAACACCACCGCGGCACGTTACCAGAACCTCTCCATCAACCAAACTAAACTCAGCGGGCAGTGTGGCCGTTTGAAATGTTGCTTGAATTATGAGTTGGATACTTACCTCGATGCTCTACAGCAGTTTCCGGATTACGCAGAAACATTGGATACAGTGATGGGAACAGCACAACTGATCAAGAAAGATATTTTCAAGAACCTGATGTGGTATATTCTACCGAATAACACCAAGCATTATCCTTTAACCATTGCAAGGGTAAAAGAAATCAAGCGTTTGAACCGTGAGGGGCAGAAAGTGGATGAACTGCAGGCAGTGGAAATTGTAAGCAGTAAACAAAGAGAAGAAAATGAACCGGCAGCATTTGTGGATCTGGTAGGACAGATCAGTCTGAAAACACTGGAGAAAAATGACCGCAGGCGCCGCGACCAGGATAGATCGAACAGAGGACAACAAGGACCGAGAGAACAAGGACCCAGGAATCAAGGGCCAAGGCCACAAGGTGGGCAAGGACCGAGGGAACAAGGTTCAAGAAATCAAGGACCAAGAGAGCAAGGACAAGGACCGAGACCGGAAGGACAGCAGAGACCACCACAACAAAATCGTGGGCCGCAACAGGGTGAACAGGGACCAAGACCACAAGGACCAAGAAATCAGGGAGGGCAAGGGCCAAGAGAACAGGGTCCAAGAAATCAAGGACCAAGGCCACAAGGACCAAGGAACCAGGGAGGACAAGGGCCAAGAGAACAGGGTCCAAGACAGGAAGGTCAACAAAGGCCTCCGCAAGGGCCGGCACCGGATGCACCGAAAGAAAGTTAATTAACGATAAACGCCACCTGATTGGGTGGCGTTTTTTTTATATCTCCCCGGAAAATGAAACACACTGTAATTTGTGACACAGATTGCTTCATTCCTCGCAATGACGGATCAGTTCAATTTATCCATCTCTTTGGCAGTAAACTCCATCAGTGTTTTGATATGCTCTGGAGAGAGATCGAATTTTAATCCGGCAGCTGTGTATAATTCAGGCAGTGTTTGCGTTCCGCCGAGGCTGAGTGCGCTGATATAATTTTGCAAAGCCTTTTGTGGATTTTGCTGGTACTGCATCCATAAACCAATGGCACCTAATTGAGCAATGCCGTATTCGATATAATAGAAAGGCACTTCAAACAAATGCAATTGACGCTGCCAGCCAATGCGGCGGTAGGCATCGAGACCGGTATAATCGATACTGTTGGTTGAGAATTCCTTTCCGATCTCCATCCACTTATTAGTTCTTTCTTCAATAGTGTGTTGTGGATTTTCATATACCCAATGCTGAAACTTATCAATGATCGCGATCCATGGAAAGATGGTGATGGTTCTTTCTAACTGATGTTCTTTGGCGCGTTTGAGGTCTTCTTCATTGTTGAAAAATGCTTCCCAATGGTTCATGCTGAACAGTTCCATTGACATGCTGGCCACTTCGGCGATCTCCATTGGATATTCTTTGAAAGCGCTTAATTCCAGTTTGTGTGCAAGAAAGGAATGAATGGCATGGCCACCTTCGTGTACCATGGTGGTAACATCGCTCATTTGTCCGGCAGCATTCATAAAAATAAACGGCGCACCACTTTCTGTAAGCGGACAGTTATAACCACCCGGCGCTTTACCCTTGCGGCTTTCCAGATCAAAGTGTTTTAACTCGTTCATCTTGCGCAGGCAATTAGCAAAGAAGGGGTTCATCTCTTCAAAACATTTTACCGATTTTTCGTAGAGATCTTTTCCATCGGTAAAAGGCTTCAAAGGTTGAATGCCTTCGGGTTCTGCTTCTGTATCCCATGGGCGTAAGGTATCGAGGCCGAGTTTTTCTTTTTTCTTCTGATAGATCTTTTCGATCAAAGGCAGTACATGCAGTTTTACGGCTTCGTGAAACTGGTAGCAATCTTCTTTTGTATAATCGAATCGGCCAAGTTCTACAAATTTGTAATCGCGGTAATTGGCGAAGCCTGCATTCTTAGCTACTTCGTCTCTTTTCTGAATGAGTTGGGAATAGAGATCATGCATTGCCTGCTGATCCTGCAGACGGCGGTCCTGGATCTTACGGTACACTTCTTCACGTAATGAGCGGTCGTGACTTTCCAGAAATTTTGCTGCTTGCTGCAGGGTATATTCTTTACCGTTCACTTCCACCGTCATCTTACCGGCGATGGCCCCGTATTGCTGCTGCATTACGCTCAATTCTGACTGCAGGGGGATATTGGCTTCGCGAAACAATTCGATATTCTTTTTTACGCTTCGGAGGTAGGTAAAGTATTTTTTCTGATCCAGTTCTTTGGTGAAAGGGCAATCCAACAGTTTGCGGTTAAGCAGATCAGCATAGGGTTGCAGCTTGGGCTGTATTTCCATGCAGAAATAGGTGAATGCATCTTCCAGTGTTTTATCTGTAGTATCACAAGTCATTTTGATCTGGCGCCAGCAGGCATCTTCGCTTACTACGGCTTCTGTTTCGCTCATATCCTTCAACCATTGTTCCAGGTCGGAAGCTGAATTAAGGGGTCTTTCGGAAAGGTCTTTAAAAAAGGGTTCCAGAGATTCCCAATCGGTTACGGCAAACTCTTTGGGTACAAAATGGCGGGGTAATTTCTGAATATCTGCGCTTAATTCCATTGCTGATTAATTTGAGGGCAAAGATACCCCCCAGCCCCCTAAAGGGGGAGTTAATCTTGTTTTTCAATAGAAAAAAGTTTATCCTTAATTATTCTGTCTTCCAAAAGAAAATATTATTCACTCCCCCCTTCAGGGGGCTGGGGGGTCTGGGTGTTTAATGCTATTTTTGCAGACTTTATCAAACAGGGAATTGAGTGGCGGATATCATACAATTATTACCGGATAATATAGCGAACCAAATAGCGGCAGGAGAAGTGATCCAGCGGCCGGCGAGTGCCGTAAAGGAATTGCTGGAAAATGCAGCGGATGCAGGTGCCACTGAGATACACCTGGTAGTAACTGATGCAGGTAAGGCGTTAATACAGGTGATCGATAATGGTAAGGGCATGAGTGAGACCGATGCGAGGATGGCATTTGAGCGACATGCCACCAGTAAGATCAGGAATATTGAGGACCTGTTCCGAATCAAGACCATGGGGTTTCGCGGCGAAGCATTGGCATCTATTGCTGCGGTTGCACAGGTGGAATTGAAAACAAGACGGGAGGAAGATGAGTTAGGCACGTATATAGAGATAGAGAACAGCCAGGTGGTGAAGCAGGAAGCCTGTGCAAATGCTGCCGGAACAAGTATCAGCATGAAGAATCTTTTCTTTAATGTTCCAGCCAGAAGAAATTTTCTGAAAAGCAATGCGGCAGAGATGCGGCATATTGTGGATGAGTTCATACGGGTGGCCATGGCTTTTCCGGCCATCTTTTTTTCGATGAAGAGTAATGGTCAGGAAGTATTTCATCTGGAGTCAGGCAGTTTAAAGCAAAGGATTGTTCAGATATTAGGCAACTCATACAATGCCAAACTGGTAAGTGTGAATGAGGAGACCGATTACATGAATATTTATGGATTTGTAGGCAAACCAGAAACGGCCAGAAAGACAAGAGGTGATCAATATTTCTTTGTGAACAACCGTTTCATCAAAAGCGCATACCTGAACCACGCGGTGAACAGTGCGTTTGATGAGATGATCGCCAGAGATAGTTTTCCGAGTTATGTACTTTATATCGATCTGGATCCCTCGCAGGTGGATATTAATGTTCATCCTACCAAACAAGAGATCAAATTTGAAGATGAGAAGATCATATATGCGTTTGTGCAGGCAGCCGTAAAACATGCGTTGGCTCAATTCAGTATTGCTCCTTCACTGGATTTTACATTGAATGCGGAGATACAGGGACTGGATGCGGTAAGCAAACCCTTTACTACCGATAAAAAAGACCTTGCTTCCTCATCCAATCTTTTTAAAACCTTTACCCAAAAGAACCAGGCGCATTTTATTGAGCGGAATGACAAGAATGAGAAAAGCGAGTTGAAACACTGGAAAGAGTTCTATACCCCCCAGCCCACTGAAGGGGGAGTTATCGCAGAACGCTCAACGCAGAACGGAGAAAGCGAATTGCCACAACAACTCCAAACTCCAAACTCCAAACTCCAAACAGGTTTGCATGTTTTACCGGATACCACTTTATTACAGTTGCATAATACCTATATCATTGCTTCTACCAACAGTGGTTTTCTTTTAGTGCATCAGCAACTGGCGCACGAAAGAATTTTATATGAACGCTATAGTGTGGCTGCACATGGACAGCATATGGCTACCCAGAAAAGTTTATTTCCTGTTACACTTGAACTGGCTGGTGCAGATGTTTCTTTACTTACCGACCTGTTACCTGAACTACAAACTATCGGTTACCAGGTAGAACCTTTTGGCAATAACAGTTTTGTGATACAGGGGATACCGGCAGATGTGTTACCCGGTAATGAGAAACACTCCATCGAATTACTGATAGAACAATTCAAACATTTCAGCAGTGATATCAAGTTCAGTAAGCGCGAGAAATTAATAAGATGTATGGCCAGGCAACAAGCCATTAAAGCCGGACAGGCTTTGACACAAAAAGAAATGCTGGTATTGGCAGAGGACCTTTTTACCTGCAGCAGTCCGAATGTAACACCAACGGGGAGTCCTACCTATCTGGAGTTTAAGGAAGATTATTTAGACAGAATGTTCGGGCGCTGAACCCCTCCGTCCTGCCTTTGGTGGACAACTCCCCTGGGAGGTGAGGAAGGTTTGACTGTTATTACTGCTTAAAATCATACGCAGTAATCATTACATAATTCTCTTCCCCTCCCAGGGGGAGATGCCGAAGGCAGAGGGTGTTCAGTACTTATCCATGACCGCCGTTAAAAATTTCTCCACTCCCTTTCTGATATTTGCAACGGGTGCCTGGTGTGCGTTTACCAAAACAGAAAAGATCAGTTGTTTTCCTGTTTTGGTAGTAATGTAACCACTTAATGCGATCACATTGCTGAGGCTTCCTGTTTTTGCATAGATGCGGCCTGCATAATTTTTATAATAACTGCTGATCGTACCTGTACCACCCGTTTCGAGAATATTGGTGATACGTGTCCAGCTAAACTCATTTTTCATTTTGGTAAGGATCGTAACAAAGTCTTGTGGGGAGAAGAGATTGTAGCGGCTTAAGCCACTGCCATCTGCCCATCTGGGCTTTTGGGGAAGGTCTGCCAGATCGGTTTTTAACAGTGTGTCAATGATCTTGGCAGTACTCATAAAACCCAGACGTTCATTACTTACCATCATCAGACATTGTTCAGCATAAAAATTATCACTTACATGCATCATGATCTTTAACAAAGAATCTGTTGGCTGGGAATATACTTTCACTACATCCGGAAGACGGTCCAGTTTAAAATGGGCAAGTTCTACTTTATTGCCGAGTGTATCATTCAGCAATTGAACAGTTGCTATATTACCGGTAGTATACAAGGGAACATCAACGGATGTAAGTTTACCATTAGAAGGTCTGAGCGAATATTGATTGGATGCGAAATCTCTTCTGATACTAAATCCACCTTTTGCATTGGCAACTAACTCATCCAATGGTTTCTGATACAAAGATGGATATGCTTTAAAACTTCCTTTCTGCGAAAAGTTTACAACATTACCATAGACCGGCATCATACTTCTTTCGGCCATATAATCGCTGTTGTAATCATCCCATGTCCAGCCTGAACCAAAAGCATTGTCTTTCCAATTCTCATCAGTTAACAGGATCTTTTTCTGTTTCTTCAAAAAATCAAGTACAGGGTGATTTTTAAAATTCGGGTGCAGAAAACTGGGGTCTCCATTGGCTTCCACTTCTATAGTACCGTTGCCTTTATCAACATAACGGATACCCAGCAGGCTATCCCCCAGGTATTTCATCGCTGCATAACAGCTGAACAGTTTGGTATTACTTGCCGGTATGAAAAACTTTTCTGCCTGGTAATTGTACAGATATTGTTGTGTAGAAGGGTCATATAAACTAATGCCTACATGTGCTGGCATAAAATCAGCGTTAGTTAAAATATCCTGTCTGGCTTCTTTGGCAATTTTTTTCTGGAGGCTGCAGGATGTAAGAAGCAAAAGAATACAAGGAACAAGGAACAAGGAAACAAGGCTCTTTCTCATTTGATTGGGGTTGATGGATGTAATTTAATCCATTATTAGATACCCCCCAGCCCCCTAAAGGGGGAGCTAAGGAAGAAATACAATAAGGGAAAGCAATTCAGTAAGTGAACTTCTTTCCCTTTTAAGAAAAAATATTAACTCCCCCTTCAGGGGGCTGGGGGTAATTCATACATTTAGCAAAGCTTCTTTCTGCCCAAATCAGTAAATTGAGCCTCCTCAAACTAAACTTATGATAAAAACTGTTATTTTCCCCCGATTATTGGTTGGTGGATTTTTGCTGATCAGTGCCGCATCTTTTGCAGGCACCGATAACAATCTTCCCAAAGAGACCAGAAAATATATTGATAAGTCCAATATGGACCTGAAAGTAAAACCCGGTAATAATTTTTATGGTTATGCCAACGGCAACTGGGTAAAGAATAATCCTGTACCGGCTTCTAAAACACGCTGGGGCAGTTTTGATGAACTGCGTGAAGAGAGTTCAAAGCGCCTTCAGACCTTACTGGAAGAATCTGCTAAAAAAACAACCCGTGACCGTAAGACACAGATGATCGGCGATTTTTATGCAAGCGGCATGGATAGCGCTGCTATAGAAGCCAGGGGTTATCAGCCAATTAAAGCAGATCTTGACAGGCTTACAAAAGTGAACAATGGTGCTGATGTGATCCGCGAGATCATTGCTTTACGGGTAAGTGGCGCGGGAAGTCCTTTATTTGGTATGGGTGTTGGTCCAGACAGGAAAAATGTAATGAAGTATATGCCCAATGTTAGTCAGGGCGGTACCACTTTACCTGACAGGGATTACTACCTGAACAATGATCCGCGCAGCCTTACCATCCGCAACGGATATAAGGTTTATCTACAGAAAATGTTTGCCCTGGTGGGTGAAGATGCGGCAACGGCCTCTGCGAGTGCTGCCGCTGTTTTAAAAATTGAAACAACGCTGGCTGGTGCACAGATGAGCCGGATACAGATGCGTGATCCGAATGCTACTTATAATAAGTTCTCGGTAAAAGATCTGAGTGCCACTACTTCACACATGGATTGGGCGGCTATTCTGACCGATTCGAAAATTATAGGTGCAGACAGTATCCTCGTAAGTAATCCTTCTTTTTTAAAGAAAGTAAATGAGATGCTGGAAACCGTACCTGCAGCAGAATGGAAGAGTTATCTGCGCTGGAATCTGATCAAAACCGCCGCACCCTATTTAAGCGATGCATTTGTAAAAGCTGATTTTGAATTCACCAGTATACAAAGCGGTCAGAAAGTGCAAACTCCTCGCTGGCAGCGTACGAGCAGCCTGATAGACAGGATGCTTGGTGATCTGGTGGGCGAATTATATGTAGAAAAATATTTCAAGCCTGAAGCAAAAGAGTATATGGTGAAGATGGTAGATAATCTACAGGCCACTTTTGCGGAGCGTATCAAACGTCTTGACTGGATGAGTGCCGAAACCAAGACCAAGGCCTTAGAAAAACTGAATGCCATCGCAAAGAAGATCGCGTATCCTGATAAATGGAGAACTTATGACGGCGTAACTGCTTCTAAAGATGATTTCTTTGGTAATGTTCGCAAAGCCAGTACCTGGTTCTATAATTATAATGTAAGCCGTATGGGCAAACCGGTTGACAGAAAAGAAATGGGTATGACACCCCCAACGATCAATGCATCCTACAATCCTTCCAGCAATGACATTACTTTTCCTGCCGGGATCTTACAGTTTCCCTTCTTTGATTTTGGTGCAGATGATGCCGTAAATTATGGTGGTATTGCAGCAGTGATCGGACATGAAATGACACATGGTTTTGACGACCAAGGCAGACAGTTTGATGCTGTGGGTAACCTGAAAGACTGGTGGACCAAACCCGATGCTGATAAATTCAAAACCAAGGCCAATGAAGTGGTAGCACAATACAATGCGTTGACCGTACTGGATACTGTTCATGTAAAAGGCGAATTGACTTTAGGCGAGAATCTTGCTGATCTGGGTGGCTTAAGTATGGCATATGAGGCATTTACCAAAACAGAGCAATTCAAGAAAGGTAAAAAGATCGATGGTTTTACGCCACAGCAACGTTTCTTCTTAAGCTGGGCACAGATCTGGAGAAACAATACTTTACCGGAAACGTCTCAGAACCTGATCAAGACAGACCCACACTCACCCGGTGAACACAGAGCCAATGCACCCGTAACCAATATTGATGCATGGTATGATGCGTTTGGTGTGAAGGAAGGAGATGAGATGTATAAGGCGAAGGATAAGAGAACGAGGATCTGGTAACCTGACCTCAACCCCCGGAAAGGGGGCTAAGAAATAGTTTAATAAAAAAAACTGCAGCTCGAAATTGAACTGCAGTTTTTTTTATTAAGTTACTTGAATATTGAATTTGCCTTATACTTCATCATTCAATATTCCTTGTTAAATATTCAATATTTCCCGAAGGGAGCTAGCTTCTTTCCACCGCTCTCATCCATCTCTCCGGAATATCATTTTTACTGGCTGTTAAATAATCGTAATAGCTACAGGCAACATATTTACCATCGTGTAGTTGCATCCACCAGCGGCCGGTGCGTTTGCTGCGGAGAAAAACAGTTTCTACTTCAGCAAATGCCATGGTAAATTCATCAAAGGCTGATCGGTTATCCAATGTGGCTTCGTTCTTTCCTTTGTGGATCCCATCCATTACATACCAGAGCATATGAGAAATCTGTTTCGCTGTCAACTCATGTTGATCCTGTTCGGGTATGTATCCGTATATACCAATACTGCTGCAGGTATGGCTCATTCCGGCATATTGCATGAGCGTGCACGCTTCTTCTCCATTGAATCCATTTGGCGTGATATGGTTAGCGGGTGCATGGGCATATTGAATAGCTGCCATGTCAAAGCTGAACATATCACTGTTACGGATAGGTGGTTCCATTTCTTCGATGGCTTCTTTTACCTTACCTACGCGAAAACAATCGAAACCAAGTTTATGTATGGTTTCGAGCATATGCGGGTGCATGAAATAACTCTGGAAACCAATATGTGTGTAATGTTTGAGATGATTAGGTACACCGGTAAACATCTCAACTAAAAAATTATCCGCCGGAACCAAACTGTCCATATCCAGATCGATACGGGAATCTACACAGGTAGCATCTATGATCTGGTCTATGGAACCATAGGCCTGGTATTGTGCGAATGTATTGTCATGTGAACCACCGATAATGATCACTTTTTTCTTCTGGTCTATCAATTCCCTGACAACGGTTCTGAGTGCCGCATAACTATCCTGCAAAGTTGCACCGCATTTAACATTACCCAGATCGGCCACATTTACTTCTGTATGCCAGTGAAAAAGTTTGTAGAATTCAGCCCTTATCGCATCGGGTGAACCGGTATTCGTGAACTGTATCCCGGCACCCCGCATTTCGCCACAACCTACCAGCACCATATCGGCTGCACTGATATCCGGAAATGATTCATCATAAACCGTAATATGTTTACCGAGCTGTGTATCCTTAAATCCTTCGTCGTTGGAGATCCGGGCTATGTTTACCGGTTCAAGAAAATCGATCAGTGTTTGTAGCGACATGTAGGTCTTGTTTGCACTATTCTAACGTAAATAAGGGGTAAATATTGTCAGTTTTGCTCTTTTCGGGCCTTCAATTTTATCGGTATTTGTAAAAAAGCATGTTTTTACCGGGAAAGTGAACCATAATTCTTTATAAAATCTTTATACAATCCATTATACATTTGATTACTTACTTATACCATACTGTCTAATTTTGTAGTGTATTACAGATCGCATGACTACTTTATTTATCAATATTATCAGTAAAAAAAAGCAGGTGCTGTTGAGCATAGTATTGGTTTTTGTTACTGCGGGCGTTTGTCATACTTTTTCTTCGTACGTGGGTTACCGGGTTATTGGTTTTATTCTATTGGTGACCGTATCACTAATTGCCATGTTCTTTGATATTGTTCCGGTTTTACTTGCCGCAGTATTCAGTGCATTAATCTGGGATTTCTTTTTCATTCCTCCATTCTTTACATTTCAGGTTGGGTCGGCGGAAGACAGTATTCTACTGTTAATGTATTTTGTAGTTGCTTTAATAAGTGGAGTATTGACTTTTAAGATCCGACAGATAGAAAAAATTGCAAGACAGAAAGAGGAGAAAGCGAAGACTGTTAAATTATATACTATTCTCTTTAATTCTTTATCACACGAATTACGTACACCGATCGCTGCCATTATTGGTGCAACAGATAATCTTCAGAACAATAATGAACGACTAACCCCACAGAACCGTCATGATTTAATTGGTGAAATTTCCAAAGCTTCATTTCGATTGAACAGGCAGGTAGATAACCTGTTGAATATGTCGCGACTGGAGGCAGGTTTTATTCAACCTAAAAAAGATTGGTGCGATATCAATGAACTGATTTACCATGTGATTGAAAGAATCGAAGAGAATACTGTTTCACAAAAGATAACCGTTAATATCAACCCCAATATGCCTTTATGTAAATTAGATGAAGGAATGCTGGAACAGGTACTCTATAACCTCTTAAATAATGCAGTCCTTTATACTGAAGCGGGAACAAGGATCGATGTAATAGCCAATATACACGCAGATGTACTGGAATTGATCATCGAAGATGATGGAAAAGGTTTTCCTGAAGAAGAGATCCCATATGTTTTTGATAAATTTTACAGATTGAAGAATTCTGCAGCAGGGGGTACCGGACTTGGTTTATCTATTGTAAAAGGATTTACTGAAGCGCAGGGAGGAACTGTTAGACTGGAGAACCGTTCAACCGGTGGGGTCAGATTCAGCATTGAGATGATCTCAGAAACTTCTTATATACAAAATCTGAAGAATGAGTAACAAAGCAGACATACTGATTATTGATGATGAGGCACAGATAAGGAAACTGCTTGAGATCACATTAGAGAGTAATGACTACCTGGTTAGCCAGGCGGTTACTGCTAAAGAAGGTTTAATCAAGGTTGCCAATCACCCTCCGGATCTGGTACTGCTTGATCTGGGATTACCCGATGAAAGTGGGCATACAGTTCTTCAAAAATTAAGAGAATGGTATACCGGTCCTATCATTATCCTTTCGGTATTAAGCAGCGAAGAAGATATTGTAAAAGCACTTGATAATGGCGCGAATGATTATCTCGTTAAACCTTTTCGAACCGGCGAATTGGTTGCAAGAATACGATCCGCGCTGCGTGGTGCGCATATTGAAAGCAATACACCGGTTCTTAATTTTGGAACACTTCAGGTAGATCTCGTTGCCAGGATAGTGAAAAAAAACAATGAGATTCTGAAATTGACTGCTACTGAATATACTTTGCTTTCGCTCTTTGTAAAGAATGAGGGGAAAGTGTTAACCCATCAATATCTGTTAAGAGAAGTTTGGGGGCCTGGATATATTAATCAATTACAATACCTGCGTGTATTTATTGCGCAGCTCAGAAAAAAAATAGAAAAAGACCCGAACCGCCCGGAGCATATTATTACCGAATCCGGTGTAGGATATCGTTTTACCAGCACAGAATAATCCAGTACATATATTAATTTTTACGCATGAAATCAAATGAAAAAAATTTGAACAGGGTAACTATTGCCTCATTATTAGTGGCTTTAGGCATCATATATGGAGATATTGGCACAAGCCCATTATATGTTTTAAAAGCCGTAGTTGGAGAGAGAGCCATTGAACCCATACTTGTGTATGGTGGCGTATCACTCATTTTCTGGACATTGGTCTTTCAAACCACCCTCAAATACATCATTCTCACTTTACGGGCAGACAACCAGGGAGAAGGCGGTGTATTCTCCTTATATGCATTGGTGAGACGTTATAGCAAATATTTAGTGATCCCCACAATTCTTGGCGCAACTACCTTGTTGGCAGATGGCATTATCACACCGCCTATTTCTGTAGCATCTGCTATTGAAGGTTTAAATTCCGTTAGTGGTTTGGAAGAGATCATAGTACCCGGAAATGCGCTTACAATCGGTATAGTGATCGCCATTATTTCTTCTCTTTTTTTCTTTCAGCGTTTTGGCACACAGGCTATTGGTAAAACTTTCGGCCCGGTTATGTTAATCTGGTTTACTATGTTATTTGTATTTGGGGGAATTCAGATCCTTCAGTATCCAGATGTTTTAAAGGCATTCAGCCCCTATTACGGTTACGAACTATTGGCACATTATCCGCATGGTTTCTGGTTATTGGGTGCCGTATTCTTATGTACCACTGGCGCAGAAGCTTTGTATAGCGATCTTGGACATTGCGGTATCAAAAATATCCGCATTACCTGGCTATTTGTAAAACTAAGCCTTGTAATCAATTATGCCGGACAAGCCACCTGGATCATGCATCAAAACATACCCGCGCTCAATGGGATTAATCCATTCTTTGAAATGATGCCCAACTGGTTTTTATTGCCTGGTATCTTAATAGCCACGGCAGCCACCATTATTGCCTCACAGGCATTGATCAGTGGCTCTTTTACGTTGATCTGTGAAGCAATGAATCTAAACTTTTGGCCAAGGGTTACGGTAAGACAACCCAGTGAATTAAAGGGGCAGATCTATATTCCCAGTGTAAACTCTATTCTTTGGTTTGGCTGTGTATTGATGGTGTTATATTTCCGTAGTTCATCCGCAATGGAAGCAGCTTATGGCTTTTCAATTACCGTGGCCATGATGATGACAACGGTACTGCTCAACTTTTACTTGCTCTACAGATTGAAATGGAAGCAGGTTTACGTAACAATGATCATTGGCGTATTTGCTATTATTGAAATCTCCTTTTTCATTGCCAATGTTGCCAAGATTAAAGAACGCTGGATGTTCCTGTTCTTCGAGTTATTTATTTTTTTGACGATGTATGTATGGTATTATGCTCGGAAGATAAATAACCGTTTTGTAAAATTTACTGATATGGGAAGGCATATACCACAGTTGATTGAACTGAGTGTAGATGATTCGGTACCTAAATTTTCAACGCACCTTATTTATCTGTCGAAAGCCAATAGCCGCTTACAAATAGAAGATAAGGTTATCCGATCCATTTTCTCAAAAAAGCCTAAGCGGGCTGATGTATATTGGTTTGTTCACATAGATCGTACAGAAGAACCTTATACATTAAGCTATGATGTATCTGAATTGGTAGATGATACTGTGATCAAAGTGAATATCCATATAGGTTTCAGAATACAACCCAAAACAGAATTCTATTTTAAGAAGATTGTACAGGAGCTTGTAAATCAAAAAGAACTGAACCTGCATATACGACCCGACGGTTCAACAAAATATAATCCGGAGCCGGATTTTAAATTCATTGTGATAGAAAAATTTCTCTCCGTAGAAAATGAATTTTCTATACGTGACGGACTCCTGTTACAAGCATATTTCCGCTTAAAAAACATGGGGCTGAGTGACGAAAAAGCTTTCGGACTGGACAAGAGTGATGTGGTAACAGAACAAATACCCTTGGTCTATCATCCTATACAGCATATAGAACTGGAAAGAATCCAAAACAGGTACACACCCATTTGTTAATCAGTGTACTTATAGCCAACACCCCGAACAGAATGGAAATGTTTGGGGTTACGGCTATCTTCTTCGAAATACTTACGGAAGCTGAGGATAAAGTTATCAATAGTTCTTGTAGTGGGGTATACATTATAGCCCCAAACCACCTGCAGGATCTTTTCGCGGGTTACCACATCCCCTTTATTTTCGATAAGTAATTTGAGGAGCATGGCTTCTTTCTTGCTCAACTCAACTCTTTGCCCGTTCCAGGTGATCGCATCCTGTGCTTTGAAGTCAATTTTATTATCACCAAAATCGAAGATGTCTCCAATGGATTCTTTTATCTGTATCTTTTTATTTTTCTGTATCAGCTTACCTACCCTTAACAATAATTCTTCCAGGTTAAAGGGTTTGGTCATATAATCATCCGCCCCTTTTTTCAAACCCAACACCCTGTCGGTACTACTGTTACGTGCACTTAACATAAGGATAGGTACATCATTGTTATTTACCCGAACGGTTTCTGTAACACTGATGCCATCTACTTCGGGCATCATAATGTCCATAATGATCAGGTCGAAATATTCACTACCAATCTTTTTCAATGCCTCATTACCGTCGTAAGCAGAAGTAACCTCATACCCTTCCAGCTCAAGATTAAGTTTGAGTGCCTCATGAAGGTTCTCTTCATCGTCCACTACTAATATGCTGGCTTTAGACTCTTTCATGGTTATTTTAATAACACGGTAAAATTACTGCCCGTGGGGTGATTGTCTGTCACAGAAATGTAGCCATTATGACTTTCAGCGATCTTTTTGCACAGATAAAGACCCAATCCTGTTCCTTTGGTGCGACGGGTATTCTCGTTGCCGCTGCGGTAAAATTTATCAAAAACTTTCTTTTTCTCTTCATCGGCAATGCCGCTGCCTTCATCTGTAACACTAAGCGTTACCTTTTTGTTTGCTTCTTCCAATGATACCGTAACAGGCAACTCTTTGGGTGAATATTTCAAGGCATTCTCAATCAGGTTATTGACCAGCATCTGTAATAAAAGCGGTTCTCCATAAAAATAGATTCCTTCCGAAATATTTTCTCTGAGCTCACGGAGCGGAAAACGATTCTTAAAATCGTCAATACAACTTTCTACCAGGTCGGTTAAATGAATTTCCTGTTTGGCAGAAGCATAGGCACCGGCATCAAGTTGCGATGCGTATAATACATTATTGCAAAGCGTGTTTAACCGATTCGCTTCCTGTAAGGTATTACTGATCAGTTTTTGCTGTTTATCCTCATCCAGTTTTCTTTTCTGCAGGGTTTCCAGGTTTAGCTGAGCAATGGCGATGGGTGTTTTTAATTCGTGAGTAATGGCCATCATAAAATTCTGCTGTTGCTGGGATAACCGTAATTGACGCCGGGTTGCCCTGAATACGAAAACCGTTCCCAACACAATCAGAAATAAGAATATAGAACCTTCCCCAATATATTGGGCAGTTTTTCTTTTACGGGCTTCTTCAATTTTAAGGGAGGCATTGTAATAGGCAGGATCATCCTTTTTAAGCTCGGCCAATTTGATGCTTGAAATATCCTGGTTCTGTTTTTCCAGTTCAATAAACCACCAACCCAATGCTGCAACCATATACAGGAATAACACCCAGTATGCCAATGTTACAACGGCTAGTCTCTGTGGTTTAAAGGCACTCATGGTTTTACTTTTTCAACACGCATGCCCGCATTGAGTATATATTGAAGCGGTTCTTCACGCATATTCTGCTGAAGGGTAAAAATGTAGGTTCCTTTTTTAAGTTTGATAGGCGCGCGGGTAATCAAGGCCCGATGATCGAACACGTCATCCATTCCTGTTCCCAGCCAGCCTTTGGTATTATCGGCAAGGGTAATATTGACCAGTTGTGTTTTAAGGGAATCTTTAGGCCCCTGGGTGGATATATTGAGCCAGATATTATTGAAGTGATAAGCATCTTCGTGACGCAGGATCACGAATATTTTATAAGCAGACACCGTATCTTCTATATCAAAACTAAAAGAAGGTTTTTCTGAATTCTTCCATTCATGCGCGGGAAAGGCCGTTGTTTTTTCATATACATCTAAAGTGCCGCAAGACACCAGGAACAGTCCTAAACAGATGGATCCGATAAATTTTTTCACCGACAATGATTTGGCACAAAGATAAAGAAAGCTGTCAGCTATTAGGGGCATTTCAATGGAGGATGTTTTTTTTGCCACAGATTTCACAGATTGGCACAGATTAATCACCCAAGAGGATAGCACTATAAAACATTTAATATCTGTTCCTTGGCTTTTTCCAGTTCGTCCTTCATCAGGATCACACATTTCTGTATGGTTGAATCGTAGGCTTTAGACCCTGTGGTATTGATCTCGCGGCCCAGTTCCTGGAGGATAAAGGAGAGTTTTTTGCCTTTGCTGTTCTCTTTTTCTGAAAGTATGGAACGGAAATAATTGCAGTGGTTCTTTAAACGCACCTGTTCTTCACTGATGTCTATTTTTTCGATATAATAGATCAGTTCCTGTTCCAGGCGATTGGCATCGTAGTTTTCCTTGCCTACATTTTCTTCAAGCACTTTTACCAGGCCCTCTTTGATCTTGGTTCTACGCAAGGGCTCAAGTTCAGTAACCTTATCCTGCTGCGATTCAATATTATTGATGCGCAATAACAGATCTGATTCAATGGATTTTCCTTCGTCCATCCGGTGTTCATTCAATTGTTGAATCGCATCTTTGAGCACTTTCTCAAAAAATTTCCATTCATCATCCGTGAGCATTTCTGTGGAGGGCGTTATCACATCGGGCAGTTTCAGAATCGTACTAAGGATATCACCGGTCTGTAAATTAAGTTCTGCTGCCAATTGTGCCACCGGTTCAAAATACGCTTTGGCAAGATCTGTATTGATGGAAACGGGCTTACTTGCCCCGTTTTGTTTGATATTGATATTGCATTCCACACTTCCCCGCTGCAGGCCCTCATTCAGGGTACTCCTTACTTCAAATTCGAAGGGTTTGAGTAAAGCGGGTATATTCAAACGCAGGTCAAATTGCTTTCCGTTAAGGGAACGCACTTCTACCAGATAAGTTTTATCGGCTAATGTTTGTTCAGCCCTTCCGTAACCCGTCATGGAGTGTAGCATATCAGAATCGTTATTAGGTAAAAGTAGTGGTTGACGGGGAGAATAGCTAAAATTTGGTGTGATGATAGGTGGTAGTTAGCGTGAGGACACGCTAACTGCGATTAAAAATCAATCCCTACCCATTTACGTTTGCTCTTTTCGTATTTTTCAAAATTGAATTTATACAGCTTACCCGGCCTGTGCGGCACATCCTGTTCCATTTCATCAATATCGATGAGCAGGTCCATTGAAGCAAACTTCTTACGGAAATTTCGACGATCCAGTGTTATTCCCAAAATAGCTTCGTAAAGGTTCTGTAATTCACGCAGGGAGAACTTCTCGGGTAATAAATTAAATCCAAGGGGATGTTCCTGTATCCTTTTTTGTAACCAGGCATAACAGGAGTCTACGATCTCTTTATGATCGAAGGCCATTTCTTTTAAAGATGCTAAGGAATGCCAGTGCAGATCATTATCGTGGATAGATAATTCGTGGTGATTAATATTCAGCAAAGAACAATAAGCAATGGTTATTACCCTGCCGCCGGGGTGGCGGTTAGGATGTCCAAAAGCCCGTACCTGATCGAGGAACACATCGGTCATGCCGGTTCTTTCTTTCATAATACGGTAAGCGGCATCATCCAGCTCTTCATTATCGCGTACCATATCACCCAATAACGAAAATTTTCCCTCAAATACCTCAAGGTCACTTTTGATCAGCAATATTTTCAACTTGTTTTCTTCAAATCCAAAGATGGCACAGTCGATAGTAAGTGGAACTTTCGGGTAAGACTTTACCAGTTCCACTGCATCCTTGATCAGGTGTGGCTCATGTAAAACAGGAGCCGTTTGCTTTTTCGTCATTGGCAGTTTTTGAACAGATCCCCGCCTACAAAGCCTGTATACAGGGGTCTGGCAAGATACAAAGTTTCGGAGTTGTGCGGATAATTTTTGGGGCGGTTTCTATGTGATGTACTAAGCGCTTAACTTTATCCGGCAATTTTCTTCTATGTACAGCAGCGAACAGATACAAAGTTTACAGCAGGCATCTGCCCTTTTCCTTTCAAAGGCCAAGGATCCTTCCGGAATCCTTACACCGGGTGAGATTGCTGAACTGAGAGAGGTTTTACGCTTTCATGAGTACCGGTATTATGTGCTGAGTGAGCCCCTGGTATCGGATTATGAATACGATATCTTATATAAGATATTACAAAGAACCGAGCTGGCATACCCTGAACTGTTAACGCCAGACTCTCCTACACAGCGCGTGGGCAGCAGCCTTAACCAGAACTTTGTAACGGTTCAACACCTGGTTCCCATGTTAAGTCTGGATAATAGTTATAATGCGGAAGACCTGACCGATTTTGACCGAAAAGCCCGTGAACTCAGCGGTATGGAGGAGATCGAATACTGTATTGAACCCAAATTCGACGGCGCAAGCATTTCATTGATCTATGAGAACGACCTGCTCACCCGCGCCACCACCCGTGGTGATGGTGTGGAAGGAGAAGATATTACCACCAATATCAAGCAGATCCGTTCTATACCGCTGAATGCTGCTTTTTCTACTTACGGTATAACACAAATTGAGATCCGCGGCGAGATCATTATGAGTAAGCAGTCCTTCGAAAAATATAATACACAGCTTACAGCTCAGGGTTTGTCACCGCTTGCCAACCCCAGAAATGCGGCATCCGGCAGCTTACGAATGAAAGACCCCAAAGAAGTGGCCCAAAGAAATTTAGATGCCTTCTTATACCATGTTAGCTATTTCATCAAAGCTGACAACTCCAAACTCCTCCCGGCTGAGCCGGAACCAAACTCCAAACTTCTTCAAACACACTCCGGTTCGCTCGAACTCTTATGGAACCTCGGTTTCCGTTCTCCGCAAAAAGAGAAAAGGGTGGTAAAAGGCATTCAGCCTGTAATTGATTATTGCCTTGATTTTGAAGCGGGCCGCGACAACCTGCCCTATGAGATCGATGGTATGGTAGTTAAAGTGAACGACATTATTTTACAGGAAAAGTTGGGTATGACCTCCCACCATCCACGATGGGCCATTGCATTCAAATTCAAAGCAAGACAGGCCACAACTAAATTAAGGGCTGTTGAATTTCAGGTGGGAAGAACCGGAGCCGTAACGCCTGTGGCAAAACTGGATCCTGTATATCTGGGTGGGGTAACGGTTTCCAGTATCTCTGTACATAATGAAGAATATATCAGAGAGAAGGATCTGAAGATCGGTGATAGCGTATTAATTGAACGTGCAGGGGATGTGATACCACAGATCGTAAAATCTTTGCCGGAATTACGTGATGGTTCTGAAGCGGAAATCCTGTTCCCGAAAGAATGCCCGGTTTGCAAAAGTGAATTATTCAAAGAAGATACAGAAGCGGTATGGCGCTGTATCAATATTGAATGTGAGGCACAGGTAGTTGAAAAGATGATCCATTTTGTAAGCAAGGATGCGATGGACATCAAAAGTTTTGGCGAAGCCAATGTGCGCAAGTTTTATGAAATGGGATTACTGAAAGACATTCCGGGGATCTATACATTATCGTTTGAAAGGATCGGCGAAATGGAAGGCTTTGGTAAAAAAAGCCTCGACAACCTGAAAGCGGCCATTGAAGCATCCAAACAGCAACCACTTCACCGTTTGATCTATGGATTGGGGATCCGTTTTGTAGGTGAGACCACCGCGAAAACATTAGCCAATTCTGTTGAACATATTTTAGACTTCACCAAAAAGACAGAAGAAGAATTATTATTACTGGAAGATGTGGGTGTAAAAGTTGCCAAAAGTATTCACCAGTTCTTTCAGAATGAGCAGAATATACAAATGCTTGAAGAACTGGGCAAACATGGGCTGCAATTACGCAACGAGAAAAAAGATGCCGTAGCTGCAGGTGCTTTAACCGGACAAACCTTCCTCTTCACAGGCACACTCGCCAAATTAAAACGCAGTGAGGCAGAAGCCATGGCAGAAACGCAGGGAGGGGTGATCGTAAGCGGAGTAAGTGCGAAGTTGAACTACCTGGTAGTAGGAGAAGACGCAGGAAGTAAATTAGAAAAAGCAAAAAAAATAAATACAATAAAGATCATTTCTGAAGACGAGTTCTTACAATTGATCAGCTCATAAAAAACCGCGCCTTTGCGCCTCTGCGTGCAAATATTTCTCGCAAAGGCGCAGAGGCGCAATTGAATACATTAAAATTGAATCATGCTACAACCTTCAACACTCAAATTCTTAAAAGACCTCAAGAAGAATAATACCAAAGAATGGTTTGACAAGAACCGTAAGTCTTATGAATTAGCCAAAGAAGATTTTGCAGCATTGGCAAATACAGTTATCGCGCAGCTTGGTAAAAAAGATCCCACAATTGCAACCTTAACTTCGAAAGACTGCCTTTTCCGTATTAACCGTGATGTACGTTTTAGTAAGAACAAAGCACCGTATAAAAGTAATATGGGAGCGAGTTTTGTACAGGGTGGAAAAAAGTCGGATCTGGCAGGTTATTATTTTCATTTTGAACCCGGAGGCAACAGCTTTGTAGGCGGTGGCAAATACCAGACCGACCCAGAGATCCTGAAAAAGATCCGGCAGGAGATCGATTACTCATGGGATGAGTTCAGCAAGATCATCAAAAACAAAAAATTTGCCGGTTACTATGGTGATCTGGAAAAAGGTGATGGCATATCACTGAGCCGGGAGCCCAAGGGTTATGAAAAAGGCAACCCGGCCATTGACTATATAAAATTAAAATGCTGGATAACCACCGCCCCTGTTACCGATGCAGACCTGTTGAGTAAGGATCTTGCAAAGAAGATCGTTGCGGCGTTTGAAACGATACAACCGTTGATCGCGTTTCTGAACAGGGCGTTGATTGAATAAAATTCGTGATTCGTGACACGTCAGTCGTGTGTTAAGAAATATTTCACACGATTCACGAACGCAACTCCCGGAATGCAGCCCCGATATGATCGATCACATCTGTTGCCAATAAACTTTCTTCGGTTTGCACATTCAGAGCAAGATCAGCTGCCAGTCCGTGAAGGTACACACCCATAATAGCAGCATGTAAAGAAGTATATTGTTGTGCGAGTAAGGCGGTTAATATTCCGGAGAGGGTATCGCCAGAACCGGCTTTGGCCAGACCGGCATTACCGGTAAGATTATACCAGCCTTTCCCTTCTGCAGCCACTAAAGTATGATGGCCTTTTACTATGAGGGTGAACGGATATTTTTTAGACAGTGCGATGGCTTTATCGGCCCTTTCAAAATCATTCGCACAATCTCCAAACAGTCTGTCGAATTCTTTTGGGTGAGGTGATAATATGGAACCCGCAGGTATATTCTGTAGCCAGTCTTTATGCGTAGAAAGTATCGTTAAAGCATCTGCATCAATCAATAAAGGACTGGAGTAATGCGTGAGTATATGTAATAATATTTTTTCAGATCCTGGACCCACACCAAAACCCGGTCCAATACCAATACTCTTATAGGCATTCAGAAAAGGAATATTCTCTTCCCTCGCCATTACCATGGTTTCTGGAAGGGATGCATACATTATGGAAGAAACCGCTTTGGGCACATTAACCGTAAGCACACCTACCCCGCTGCGTAAACAGGCTTTGGCCGCTAAGATGGCTGCTCCAACCTTTCCTTTATTACCTGCCAGCAATAAGGCATGTCCGAAACTACCTTTATGAGAAAATGGTTTTCGAGGCTGCACCAGTGAACGCACCAGTGTTTGTGAAATGATGGTAAAGGCCGTATCAATGGTTTCCGGAAACGCTTTGTTCAATCCGATATCGAGAATACTGATCTCACCAAACCAGTCTGCATTCTCTGCCATAAGGAAACAACGTTTTAAACGTTGAAATGTCAAAGAATGATCTGCACAAACCACAGCATGATCTTTACAACTCTCATCTATCAACATACCACTGGGCATATCAATAGAAACAATGGTTGCTTTAGACAGATTGATATGTTTTACCAGATCTTCATTCAGTCCATCCAGGGGGCGATTGAGCCCGAAACCAAATAATGCATCGATCACCAATTCGTTTTCATTGATCACCGGAAAGAATTCTTTCGACTGCAGAAAATGAATATCGGTTGTGCGTTTATGAAGACGTTGAAGATTTTTTTGAAAATCTTCTGTTCCGGGCTTACCAAATTCGAGTATACAGGTTGTTGGGTGTAATCCCTGCTGTAACAATAACCGCGCAATGGCCAAACCATCTCCGCCATTATTTCCTTTTCCGCAAAATATTTTGATGGGTCTGTTTTCGAAACCTCTGGCATTGATCCATTCCACACAGGCAATAGCTGCTCTTTCCATTAGGTCGATGGATGCAATGGGTTCCTGTTTGATCGTGAAATTATCCCATTGACGGAGCTGATCGGGAGAGAGGAGTTTCATAAGAACAATACAAAGGTAGGCTATCGTGAGCCGTCAGGCGTGAATCGTGAATGTTATTTTGTGAATAGTGTGTAGTCAGTACACACGAAAAAATGCCGGCATCAAACGACACCGGCATTCAGTATTCACTCAAAAACTATGTATTTAGATAATTCCTTTCCCCATCAGGTATTCTGCGATCTGTACTGCGTTAGTAGCGGCCCCTTTACGGAGGTTATCGCTTACGATCCACATATTCAAGGTGTTTGGCTGGGTTTCATCCCTGCGCAAACGGCCTACAAAAACCTCATCTTTTTCGTGTGCCCATAAAGGCATTGGGTACAGCTGGGCAGCAGGATCGTCCTGTACAATTATTCCGGGTGCTTTGCTTAAAAGGTCTTTCAGTTCGGCCAGGTCAAAATCATTTTCAAATTCAACGTTTACACTTTCACTATGTCCGCCAACAACCGGAATACGAACCGTAGTAGCGGTAACACGGATTGAATCATCCTGCATGATCTTGTTGGTTTCTTTCACCATTTTCATTTCTTCTTTGGTGTAACCATTATCAAGGAATACATCGATCTGTGGAATCACGTTCAGGTCGATCGGATATTTATAAGCCATTTCTCCATCCACACCTTTTCTTTCATTAAATAACTGGTCAACCGCTTTCTTACCGGTACCTGTTACACTCTGGTATGTACTAACCACAATTCTTTTGATCTTGTATTTGGTATGTAAAGGCTGCAAGGCTACTACCATCTGGATCGTAGAACAGTTAGGGTTGGCGATGATCAGATCATCTTTAGTGAGCACAGAAGCATTTACTTCGGGCACCACTAATTTTTTTGTAGGGTCCATCCGCCAGGCCGATGAGTTATCAATTACACGAATACCCGCTTCAGCAAATTTGGGTGCCCATTCCAATGAAGTACTTCCGCCGGCAGAGAAGATAGCCACCGCAGGTTTGGCAGCAATGCCATCGCTCATGCTCACCACCTTGTATTTCTTTCCCTTGAATTCCACTTCCTTACCTACTGATCTTTCAGAAGCTACGGGAATCAATTCCGTTACCGGGAAATTACGTTCTGCTAATACCTGCAACATTTTGGTACCTACCAGTCCGGTGGCACCCACTACGGCTACTTTCATTGTTTTGGGTTTATTTGTTTTTGGTTTATTTGTTACATAAAAAAAGCCTTCCCGATCTGGGAAGGCTTCTAAGTATATTCATTCATACACAAACGATCAGCACTTCCCGTTAGAGAGGTTTCTTAATACGTTTTGTATGTTTTATTGTCATCATTGCAGTGCGAAAATAAGGGTTTTTTGTTTATGGGTTTATTTGTTTACCGGTTTATTTGCATTTTTTGTCTGTATTCTTCCCGATAAACTAATAAACAACTAAACTATTAAACCAAATTAATATCAAAATTCACCAATTGTACAAACTCATCTAATCTTCCGCTGATATCCGATTTATCAATGCTTCTTAAACGCTCTGTACCAAATTTTTCAACACAGTAAGAAGCCATGGCACTTCCTACAATGATCGCCGTTTTCATGTTTTCAAAAGAGATATCACCGGTTCTGGCAATATGTCCGATAAATCCACCTGCAAACGTATCACCTGCTCCTGTTGGATCAAATACATCTTCCAGAGGTAATGCCGGTGCAAAGAATACTTTGTTATCATGGAACAATAAAGCACCATGCTCTCCTTTTTTAATGATCAGGAACTTAGGCCCCATTTTCATGATGGTAGCAGCTGCACGTACCAGCGAGAAATCGCCGCTTAACTGTCTGGCTTCGCTATCATTCACCATCAATACGTCTACCATAGAGATGGTCTTTTTCAGATCATCCATGGCTATTTCCATCCAGAAATTCATCGTATCCATTACGATCAGTTTCGGACGCTTTTTCAATTGTGTGATCACGCTGCTTTGTACCGCAGGTGCCAGGTTACCCAGCATCAGGTATTCGCAATCCTGGTAGCTTTCCGGAACAACCGGGTTAAAATCTCCCAATACATTCAATTGTGTTTCCAGTGTATCGCGGGTATTCATATCCATATGATAACGGCCACTCCAGAAAAATGTCTTCTCATCTTTTTTGATCTGTACACCTTCCAGACTAACCCCACGGGCTGTTAAAGCAT
The DNA here is from genome assembly GCA_947455605.1 of Chitinophagaceae bacterium. Taxonomy (GTDB): domain Bacteria; phylum Bacteroidota; class Bacteroidia; order Chitinophagales; family Chitinophagaceae; genus Sediminibacterium. The sequence continues at coordinate 6,124 of CANGOX010000033.1, read as the reverse complement.
CCAGTTCATCCTGAGGAAAATCACCACCTACTACAGAGATCTGTTTAACTGGGGTGAAATTGGTAGCGCACCAGGCAATATAGGTACCGGCTCCGCCAACGATCTTATCGCTCTTACCAAATGGGGTTTCAATGGCATCAAAAGCCATGGATCCTACAACTACTAAAGACATAATGATTAGGTTTTGTTATCGGGGTGCGAAATTAGGGCATAATTAGCGAATTAACAGATTGCGGATTAGCGGATTATTGATTGATTGTAATCCAGCAATCCTTCACTTAAAATACTAACGAATCAAGAATTTTAAGGCAAAAAACTTGCTAACACACGTTAGCTTCAATATCTTCGCTTTATGGCCAGAATAAAAACAGATAAAAACGTCTCCCGCAAAGACGTGATTGTAACCAAAGCAGCCACGCTTTTCCGTGAGAAAGGTTTTAAAGCTGCCAGCATGCGCGACCTCGCCGAATCGGTTGGTGTAGAAGCTGCCAGCCTCTATAACCATATCAAATCCAAAACGGAATTGCTGCACGAGATCTGCTTCAGCGTAGCAAACCGCTTCATGCATAAGATCGACGAGATCGAAGTAGAGCCCATCCCTTCCATCGAAAAAGTAGAGAAGTTATTACGCTTTCATATCAGTGAGATCATCAACCATTATGAGGAAGTATATGTAAGCGACCGTGAGTGGAAACACCTGGCCGATCCTTATTTATCCAATTTTCAGAACCAACGCCGCATCTATCGTAAACGTTTTGCTGCGATCATTGAGAGTGGCATCCGCAATAAAGAGATCAAAAAAATTGATGCACCCACAGCTGTGCTGATCATGCTGCATGCCATCAGCGGTATTGAAAGCTGGCACAGGTCTACACAAAAGATCAGTGCCGAAGAACTGGAAGCTAATATGATCACGATTTTGGTAGGAGGATTGATCAATAAGTAACCCCCCGGCCCCCTCACTCTTGCGCTAAAGCTTCAGCGTTGGTGCAAAGGGGGAGTTATATTGTTTACTATGTCTATTCATTTTCAGAAGTTAATCATAGCGGATATAAGAAGGGAAACTGCAGACTGTGTATCTATTGCTTTGGCAGTGCCCGAAAATCTTAAAGAAATATTTCAATATAAGCAAGGACAGTACATCACACTTCGTACAAATATCCATGGAGAAGATGTACGGCGCTCCTACTCTATTTGCAGCAGTCCACTGGATAATGAATTACGTGTGGCTGTTAAAAAAGTAGAAGGGGGGATCTTCTCTACCTATGCAAATGAACAGTTACAAAAAGGCGATACACTGGAAGTAATGCCGCCACTCGGAAAATTTTTTACAGATCTAAACCCGGAGCAATCCAGAAAATATGTGGGTTTTGCATCGGGAAGTGGTATCACCCCTTTACTCTCCATTATCAAAACTACGCTACGCACAGAACTCACAAGCGAATTCACCCTGGTATATGGAAACCGTAACAGGCATTCCATTATTTTCAAGGAAGCACTCGAAGGATTGAAGAACCTGTATATGAACCGCTTTCGGGTGATCTATATTCTATCAAGAGAGAAAACAGATTCAGACATCAATTTTGGCAGGATAGACGCAGATAAATGCGGTGCACTTTGTGAGAAAACGATCGATATACATAGCACAGATGCTTTCTTTTTATGCGGACCCGAGAATATGATCTTTTCTGTAAAGGATCAATTGGAACAGATGGGAGTTGAAAAAAAGAAAATACATTTTGAATTATTTACAACGGCAGGCACCAAGCGATCGTCAGTCGTGAGTCGTGAGTCGTCAGTAAAGACAGAAGTAAAAAGTAAGATTACCATTAAACTCGATGGAGTCAGCTTTGATTTTGACCTTGGGTTTGAAGGAGATGCTATTTTAGATGCCGCGTTAAAGAACGGTGCCGACCTCCCCTATGCCTGTAAAGGTGGCGTTTGCTGCACCTGCCGGGCCAAACTGGTAGAAGGAGAAGTGGATATGGACGTAAACTATGGCCTGGAACCCGATGAAATAGAGCAGGGTTTTATACTAACCTGCCAGTCGCACCCAAGAACTGAAAAAGTGGTGGTAGATTTTGATATAAAATAAGCCGGAAACCTAAACAGGCTAACAAAAACAAAGATTTTATATAATCGATATGCTAACATTTGTTAGCACGGCTTTTCTTTTCCTATTTTTGAACCGCAATAACCCGAATATGGAAAAAGGTTTTGAAGAGATATTTCAGGATAAGATCGATAAAGAGATCCGCATTGAGCCGAAAGACTGGATGCCGGAAAAATATCGGCAAACATTAATAAGGCAGATCAGTCAGCATGCCCACAGCGAAATTGTAGGTATGTTACCCGAGGGCAACTGGATAACGCGTGCCCCAAACCTTCGCCGTAAAGCTATTCTATTGGCCAAGGTACAGGATGAAGCAGGCCATGGTTTGTATTTATATTCCGCTGCAGAAACCCTGGGCATCACACGAGATGAAATGTATGCACAACTGCATAGCGGTAAAGCCAAATACTCTTCCATCTTTAATTATCCTACCCTTAGCTGGGCAGATATTGGTGCCATCGGTTGGTTGGTAGATGGTGCCGCCATAATGAATCAGGTGCCACTTTGCCGTAACAGTTTTGGCCCTTATGCAAGAGCCATGGTGCGTGTATGCAAAGAAGAAAGTTTTCACCAACGCCAGGGATTTGAAATATTACTCACGCTCAGCAAAGGAACAGCAGCACAGAAAAGAATGGCACAGGATGCCATTGACAGATGGTGGTGGCCAAGTGTAATGATGTTTGGCCCGAAGGATGATGAGAGCCCAAACACCATTCAAAGCATGAAATGGAAGATCAAACGGTTTACCAACGATGAACTTCGACAGAAATTTATCGATGTATGTGCAGAACAGATCAAAGTACTGGGATTAGTTATTCCTGATAAAGACCTCAAATGGAATGAAGCAACCGGTCATTACAATTTTGGGGAAATCAATTGGGATGAATTCTGGCAGGTTGTACAAGGCAACGGCCCTTGCAATAAGGAAAGACTGGAAACCAGAAAAAAAGCATGGGAAGAAGGTGCATGGGTAAGAGAAGCAGCAAGTGCTTATGCAGAGAAAAGAAAACAAAAACAATCTTTACACGCAGCTTAGTTCGTTTATTGGTTTACTGGTTTATCAGTTTATTCGTAAAGCCAGAAAGAAGGACCAGTAAACCAATAAACAAGTAAACCAATAAACCAATGAGTACTGAAATAAAAAATGAATGGCCTCTCTGGGAGATCTTCATCCGCAGCAAACAAGGGCTCGATCATAAACATGTTGGCAGTCTGCATGCAACCGATGCACAGATGGCTATTGAAAATGCAAGGGATGTTTATACTCGCAGGATGGAAGGTGTTAGTATCTGGGTAGTTGAGAGTAAATTCATCCATGCAAGTAACCCTTCCGATGCGGCTTCTTTATATGATCCGGCTAATGACAAAGCCTACAGGCATCCTACATTTTATGATCTGCCGGATGAAGTTAAAAATATGTAATACCAGACCCCCTAACCCCCTAAAGGGGGAATTTATATGGATACAAAAACATTAATCGATTACACTTTACATCTTGCAGATAACGCATTGATCATTGGGCATCGTAATAGTGAGTGGTGCGGGCATGGGCCAATATTGGAGCAGGATATTGCGATCACGAATATTGCGCTGGACATGATAGGTCAGGCTAGAAATTTTTACCAGTATGCTGCACAGTTAAGCGGGGAAGGGGCTACTGAAGATTCTTTGGCTTATCTGCGAGATGCGATCGATTTTAAGAATAACCTGCTTACTGAATTACCCAATGGAGATTGGGCACAAACGGTTTTACGACAGTTTTTTTTCAGTACCTATCAATATTTCCTGTACCAGCAATTACAAAACGGTGCCGATAAACAGCTCGCCGCCATTGCAGAAAAGTCATTGAAAGAAGTTACCTATCATCTCCGCTGGAGCAGTGAGTGGGTGATCAGGTTAGGGGATGGAACGGAGGAAAGTAAACGAAGGATGTTAGATGCGATTGATGAGATATGGAGTTATACCGGCGAGTTGTTTATACCTGTGAACTTCGAGCTGTTAACTATTGGCGATGGCATAAGTATTGATCTGTCAATGATAAAAATATCATGGGATAAAAAAGTAAAAGCTGTTTTCGAAGAAGCTATCCTTCCCATACCCGCCGATACTATTTGGATGCAGTCTGGCGGTAAAGAAGGAAAACATACAGAACAACTTGGGTTTATTTTGGCGGAAATGCAGTTTTTGCAGAGAGCATACCCGAACTCAAATTGGTAAGTACCAAACCCTCACCCCCCGGCCCCCTGAAGGGGTAGCTTATATGGAAATAATAAATAAACATATTACTACTGATCAAACTCCGGATACTGTTAAGAAAATAGTATTAGCGATTCTTGAAAACGTTTCTGATCCGGAAGTGCCTGTATTATCCGTAATTGATTTAGGGATTGTCCGAAACATAACGGTTAACATAACTCCCCCTTCAGGGGGCAGGGGGGTTGGAAGTTGGGAGGTTCTGCTTTCTGTTACGCCTACCTATACAGGTTGCCCGGCCATAGACGTTATGAACATGAGCATGCGTATGGCATTGATGGAAGCGGGTTTTACCAACATCAAAATTGAACAGGTATTATCGCCAGCCTGGACCACCAACTGGATGAGTGATGCGGGCAAAGAAAAACTAAAAGCCTACGGTATTGCACCACCACAATACAAACAGGCTGTTTGTACGCCCGATTCGTTTCAGCAGGAAGAAGCTATTCAATGTCCGTTGTGTAATTCCTGTCATACAGAACTGGTTTCACAGTTTGGCAGTACGGCCTGCAAGGCTTTATATAAATGCCTGGATTGTAAAGAGCCATTCGATTATTTCAAGTGTCACTAGGTATAAATACGTATTGGTTAAAGTAGTTAAAGAGGTTAAATTAGCTGCAAAGAATTGAGATGGGAGATATCATCACCGGTTTTGAAACACTAGAAGTCTGGAAGCAGGCCAGAGTATTCAGGATAATGATCATTGATCTTTGCAAGCAAATTCCACCAGAAGAAAAATATAGATTAACAGATCAGATAAAGCGGTCATCAAGATCTGTAACTGCGAATATTGCTGAAGGTTATGGCAGATTTCATTATCTTGATAATATTAAATTTTGCAGAGATGCAAGAGGTTCGCTAAATGAAACCCTGGATCATTTAACAGTAGCTTTCGATGAGGGGTATATCATAAACAGTAAGATGATAGAATTAAAACAACAATTCGAGAAGGTCTTAAAATTATTAAACGGTTATATCGGCTATTTAAAGAAACAAAAAGTTAATGGATAGATCCATTCCAAAACACTTTTAACTACTTTAACCCTTTTAACAACTTTAACCCATATTAACTCTCCCACATGTCATCTATTTTATTTGAGATTCAAAACGGGGTTGCATATATCACCTTAAACAGACCCGATAAGCTAAACTCGTTTAATCGTGAAATGGCCTTGCTCATGCAATCTAAGTTGGATGAATGCGTAACACTCTCCGAAGTACGTTGCGTTTATATTACCGGCGCAGGCAAAGGCTTTTGCGCGGGACAGGATCTTGCCGAAGTAGTAGATCCCAACGGCCCAGGCATGCAGAAAATATTAAGTGAACATTACAATCCTATCATCACAAGGATCAGAAACATACCCAAACCTGTTATGGCCGCTGTTAATGGTGTAGCAGCCGGTGCAGGAGCCAATCTAGCGCTGGCTTGCGATATGGTAGTTGCCACACAATCATCTTCGTTCATCCAGGCCTTTTCTAAGATCGGATTGATCCCGGATAGCGGCGGCACATTTCATTTACCCAGATTAATTGGTTTCCAAAGAGCTAGTGCCTTAATGATGTTGGGAGATAAAGTTTCTGCAACAGATGCATTACAGATGGGTATGCTTTATAAAGTTTTCAGCGATGAAACATTTGATGCAGAAAGCAAAAAGATCGCTCTCACATTATCACAAATGCCTACAAAGGCATTGGCTTATATCAAACATACACTCAACCAATCGGTCACCAATACGCTGCAAGAACAATTGTTGCTTG
>CANGOX010000032.1 GCA_947455605.1 Chitinophagaceae bacterium | reverse complement strand
TCCACGACTCACGTACCCGAAAACCCTGCAGAAATGCTGTTTTCTTAGTTACTTTACATTTCATTATGATGAACAGGGACGAACGCAGACTCACTTTCCGGGCTTATCTGAGGAAATTATTGCAATATTTCTTTCAGGGGCTGATTGTATTAGCGCCAATAGGAATCACTATCTGGGTGGTGTTGGGGCTGTTCAATTTTGTAGATGATATTCTTCCTAATATTATTCATAATGTGGCACCGGGACTGCTCGCAAAAGATGCGGCGGGAAACTTAAATAAGATACCGGGGCTGGGCTTTATTGTGGTGATCGCCCTGGTACTAACGGTGGGTTGGCTTTCTTCTTTGTTTGTAGGAGTAAGGCTAGTGTCTATATTGGATTCGTTATTGGAAAAAACACCGGGCATTAAATTCATCTATTCTTCTGTAAAAGATTTTCTCGAAGCATTTGCCGGTAATAAAAAGAAATTTGATAAACCGGTGCTTGTGAATGTTGATGCACCCGATGTTTGGCGTATCGGTTTCATCACACAACAGGATACCCATGAATTGGGTATGCCCGAACATGTAACCGTTTATGTTCCACATTCTTATGCAATCTCCGGAATTACTTATATCGTTCCCAAAGATCGGGTAAGACTTCTGCCGCATGTGAGTGCTGCTGATGCAATGAAGTATACGGTTTCGGGTGGAGTTACGGATGTGCATGAGTAGGCTTCGTGAATCGTGAGACGTCAGTCGTGAGTTTTATCTCTAAACCGTACTCACGACTCACGATTCACGACTCACGAATTCCTCAGACCCCCATTTCATATAAATGATTTTACTTTGCCTCCTCAAGCAATCGTAATGAAACTCCATAATTTTAATTCAGGACCATCCATTCTGCCACAACCTGTGCTGGAAGAAGCTGCCAAAGCCATACTTAATTTTAATGATACAGGTTTGTCCATACTGGAGATAGGCCATCGTACACCCTGGTTCCAGGATATATTGAATGAGGCCGTATCCTCAGTAAAACAGCTGATGCAGTTAGATGATAGCTATGAAGTATTGTTCCTGCATGGCGGTGCCACAACACAGTTTATGCAGGTACCCATGAATTTGTTGGATGATGGTGAAACAGCGGCATATTGTGATAACGGGATCTGGGGAAGCAAAGCCTCCAAAGAGGCGGCACTGTTTGGCAATGTAGTAGTGGTTGCGGATACATCAGATAAGAAACATAGTTATATTCAAAAGCATTTCGATATTCCGGAAAATGCCAGATACCTCCATATCACCAGTAATAATACAGTGGAAGGCACCCAATGGCATCAATATCCTGACACAAATATTCCACTGATAGCGGATATGAGCAGTGATATCTTCAGCAGACCGGTAGATTTCAAAAAATTCTCACTGATCTACGCCGGTGCACAAAAGAATATGGGTGCAGCGGGTGTTAACCTGGTGGTAATCAAAAAAGATATACTTGGTAAGATCAAACGCAAGATCCCTACCATCATGAATTACCAGAAACACATTGAGGCCGGTTCTTTGATGAATACGCCTCCTGTGTTTGCGGTATATGTGAGTATGCTCACCCTTCGCTGGATCATTGCAGAAGGCGGACTGGCAGAAATGGAAAAAAGAAGTACAGAAAAAGCAGACCTCTTATATCATACACTGGATTCACTTCCTGTTTTTACCTCCCCTATAGCTAAAGAAGACAGGAGCCAGATGAATGCTGTGTTCTTTCTCAGCAACCCCGAATTGGAAGCGCCTTTTTTGGAGCGTTGTAAAAAAGAAGGGATGATCGGTGTAAAGGGTTACCGAACCGTTGGTGGCGTGCGAGTTAGTATGTATAATGCTTTACCCCTGTCAAGTGTGCAGATATTCTGCAACCTGATGAAGGATTTTGCGTTAAAGAACAGCTAATTTGACAAACGGTATAGCATCAATACCTGTTTTATCCTACTTTTGGACCAAAATACGATTTTGGTCGAAAAATGCTGATCACGAAGGACGATATCATCAAGGACGAGATCCTCAAGGAAGCCCAGAAACTTTTCCAGCAGTTTGGTGTTAAGAAAACTACCATGGAAGATATTGCCAAAGCCATGGGCAAGGGTAAGAGCACACTCTATTATTATTTCTGCAGCAAGGAAGACATATTTGACGCAGTAGTACAGAAAGAAATGGGTGAAGTGTTTCATTATGTGAAACAGGCAGTGGAAAAGGCAGAAACTGCGGAAGAAAAACTAAAAGTATTTACGCTTTCCAAGATAAAAGCCTTACAAAAACGGGCCAATCTCTGTAAGATCGTAAAGGGAGAGATACAGGATACACTCCGTTGTATGAAACACCTGCATGCCGAATATGATCTTCAGGAAACCCATTTGGTAAAAGAGATCCTGGAGTTTGGGATCAGGAATGGTGAGTTTAGTAAAATGATCAAAAAAGATATGGATATCCTGCCATCAGTAATGGTGAGCTCCTTGCGTGGACTGGAGCGTGATCTGTTTACAGACAAATATGCAAAACTGGAATCGCGTATGGAATCGATCATGGGTATTATGATGCGGGGGTTGAAAAATGTTCATCAACCCGCTACTGTAAAATGAACAGGCTTAATAAGACCATAGCATCTGTATTTGGGATCGGCCTTATTAAGGGCGGAGGTTCTATAGCAGCTGCGGTAGTTTGTTTGTGTTGGTTCTGGTTACAGCAGGATGGTAAATTTCAATATTACCTGTTGCCTGTTACCATTTTGATAACGGCATTGGGTGTTTGGGTAGGAAATAAAGTTGAAGAGCACTGGGGCAGCGACAGCAGCAAAGTAGTGATCGATGAAGTGGCGGGAATGTGTATCACGTTGCTGTTTATACCCGTAACAGTAAAATTCCTGATCATTGGTTTTGTACTGTTTCGTTTTTTTGATATTGTGAAACCCTTCTTCATTAAAAAGGCAGAAGCATTGCCTGGTGGCTGGGGGGTTATGGCAGATGATGTGTTGGCCGGGGTGTTTGCCAATATCATTTTACAAATGATCGTTTATATAAACTGAGTTACCATACATGGCTACATTCATCAAGGCACAGGCAGCATCTTTAACGGCAACAGCTGTTGACTTTGGAGTTACGATCGTTTTTAAAGAGCTGCTGGGCTGTTGGTATTTGCTGGCCAGTATCATAGGAACAGTGAGTGGGGGTATTGTCAATTTTACAATGAACCGTTCCTGGGTATTTAAGGCTAAGGATAAAAAGATCCATTTCCAGGCCTTTAAATATGTGATGGTATGGGTAGGAAACCTGGTTTTGGTGTCGGGTGGTGTATTTTTTTTAACGCATTACGGTAAGATCAGTTACCTGGTCTCCAAAATTGCCGTATCGGGTATGGTGGGTATATTTTATAATTACGTGTTGCAAAAGCGATTTGTGTTTAAATAAAGAATGATGAAAAGTAAAAAGATAAGTGGAGGATTGGTGGTACTGTTCCTTTTATTGGGTCTGGTTCAGGGCTTTGCACAAACCGTTGTGCAGGGTGTGGTTTCGGATATGATCAGCAAACAGCCTTTACAATATGTAAGCGTTGTTTTAAAAGGTGGAAGAGGAACTGTTACCGATAGTCTGGGAAGATTCACCTTACGGTCTTCCGGTAATATTGCCATTGTGCAGGTAACCTATGTAGGCTATAAAACGATCCTGAAAAACATAACTCCGGGCACTACCCAAACCCTGAATTTTGAACTGGAAACCGATCCCAAGGCAACCAATAATGTAACGGTTACCACCAATAAACGGGCACCTTATAAGAATAAGGGCAATCCCGCGGTAGAACTGATCAGACGTGTGATAGAGAACAAAGCGATCAACCGTACCGATCATTATGATTATGTGCAGTACGACCAGTATGAGAAAATGGAAGTATCACTGAGCAATTTTAATGATAAACTTACCAATTCAAAACTGCTCAAAAATTATAAATTCCTTTTTGAGAACCGTGATACCACCAAGGTAGAAGGTAAATCATTACTGCCTGTTTTCCTGGAAGAAACCCTCTCTAAAAAGTATTTCCGCAAAAAACCGGAGAAGACCAAGACCATTGTAACCGGGGAGAAGCGTGTAAATTTTGGTGAATACATTGATAATGCCGGGGTGAGCAGTTACCTGAACCGGTTGATCATGGATATTGATATCTATGATAATGATATTCCTTTATTCACTTACCAGTTCCTGAGTCCGATAGCCGATCTGGCACCTACTTTTTATATGTATTACATCAGGGATACCACAACTGATGCCAGCGGACAAAAACTGATCAAAATATATTTTACACCACGTAACACCAATGATCTGCTGTTCAGAGGTAATATGTGGGTTACACTTGACGGTAATTATTCTGTGCAGAAAATGAATATGTTTCTGAGCAAGAATGCCAACCTAAATTTTGTTCGTGAACTGCATATAGACCTGGATTTTGAAAAAAGTGAAGACCATCGTTATCACCTCAGCAAGAGCACAGTGATGGCCGATGCCAGTGTGACGAAGAATTCGGGCAGTGGTTTTTTTGGTGAGCGTACCGTATCTTTTAAAAACTTTCAGATCAACAAAGCCCTTCCGGATACCCTATATGATGGACCGGCATTGGTGAAACAGGATAAGTCTGATGCACACCCCGATAGTTTCTGGGTTGCCAGCCGCCACGATACCCTAACCACAGTAGAAGCCAAAGTTTACAGTAATATAGACAGTCTGGAAAAAATGCCTTCTTTCCGCAGAACGATGGCCTTTCTAACCTTCCTGTTAGCGGGTTATACTTCGTTTGGTGGTTTTGAACTCGGACCGGCTGCAGCTTTCTATAGCTTTAACCCTATTGAAGGTTTCAAATTAAGATTGGGTGGACGAACCACCCCCAAGCTAAGTAAGCGGATCTATTTTGAAGGATATGGTGCCTATGGTTTTAAAGATGAGAAATGGAAATATTTCCTGAGCAGTACCTACTCACTCAATAATAAATCGATCTATGAATATCCATTGAATTTTATACGGGTAGGGTACCAGCACGATACAAAAATTCCGGGTCAGGAATTACAGTTTGTATCGGAAGATAATTTCCTGCTCTCTTTTAAAAGGGGTAAGAACGACCGTTGGTTGTATAACAGCAATTTTAAAGTAGATTATGTACACGAATTGCCTAATCACCTTTCTTATACCTTAGGATTTAAGAACTGGAAGCAGGAACCCGCCGGCTCTATTGTATATACCAAAGTGGAGAATGGAACTACGGTAAATGTAAGCAAGCTCATTACCAGTGAATTCTCCGGTGAATTGCGCTGGGCACCGCATGAGCAGTTCTATCAGGGAAAAGTATACCGTATTCCTATCATTAATAAATATCCCATTATCACGGTGCGTTTTATTGCGGGAGTGAAAGGGGTGATGAACAGCGAATACAATTATCAGAATATTACGGCAAGATTTGAGAAACGTGCATTCATGTCGCAGTTGGGTTATAGCGATCTGGTACTTGAGGGTGGCTATATCTTTGGGAAATTGCCTTATCCTTTAATGACCATACACCGTGCCAACCAGACCTATGCATACCAATTGAATTCGTATAACCTGATGAACTTCCAGGAATTTGTGAGTGATCATTTTTTTGCTGTAAATATCGATCATCATTTTAACGGTCTTTTCTTTAACCGGATACCTTTACTAAAGAAACTGAAATGGCGTGAAGTGGTTTCTCTGAAGATGTTGTATGGTGGTGTTCGGGATGAGAATAAACCAGCCAATGATCCGTCATTGATCAAATATCCGGTGATAGATGGTGGCCCTGCTACCTTCTCACTCGACAAGAAACCTTATATTGAAGGAAGCGTAGGTATTACTAATATATTTAAGTTGATACGGGTTGACCTGGTAAAAAGGTTTAACTATCTTGAAAACCCATATGTAGCCAGTCTGGGTATCAGGGCCAGGTTCAAGTTTGATTTTTAGTTATTTTACTTTTGAAAAAGCATGCTGTTAATGGAAAGAGCTCCCCTTAGAATACAATTACAGAAAGCGATTTATGTTGTAATAGACCCGTTTGTGAAACTATTGATCAAACTGGGATTGACCCCGAATGCAGTTACTACGATTGGTTTTATATTGAATATAGGTGTTGCGGTGATCTTTGTAGCCGGCGCAGAAGAAGGAAACCGCGGAGATCTTTCCTATGTAGGATGGGCAGGTGCTTTAATATTATTTGCCGGTTTATTTGATATGCTGGATGGTCAGGTGGCCCGCATTGGTAAAATGGGTTCTTCTTTTGGAGCATTATACGATTCTGTTCTCGACAGATACAGTGAGCTGGTGATGTTTCTGGGTATCTGTTATTATCTGGTGGGGCATCATTATTTTCTGAGCTCTCTTTTTGCCTTTATCGCATTGATCGGTTCTATGATGGTGAGTTATACCAGGGCCAGGGCAGAAGGACTGGGTATTGAATGTAAAGACGGGTTGATGCAAAGACCTGAGCGTGTTGTATTGATTGGTGTTTCGGCGATAGCCTGTGGTATTACGGGGCATTATGTTGGCGGAGATCATAAATGGTATATTTCCGGGATTTCTTTTCATGTGCTGGAAACCATGTCTATATTTACGATTCCTTTAACCCTGATGGCTGTGTTGACAAATTTTACTGCCCTTAAAAGATTATTGGGTGCCAAGAAAACCCTGGATGCAAGAGATAGTAAGCAAAATGCAGGTAGCCATCATTCCGGCAAAATGATCATGGCTATCGGGTTGGTTATGTTAACGGGTTTTGCTTTTACCGATAAACACACAACGGTAAGAACATCACCGATGATCTCAGCTCCGGAAAGACTGAATACCGATCCACAGGATAGTTTCCCCATTCCCAACGGTAACCCTAAACAGTTATTTTACCTCCAGCGAACTACCAATACCAATACCATTGTATGTGAACTGAACATGGATGCTAACGGCAAGCTGAATGAAGAATCACCGGTACATGTATTCTGGATCCGTTATCCCGAAGGAGGAATAAAAAAAGAGCTTAACTATATCCAGCGGGTATTTGCCTATGGTATCAAATCAACGTCGCAGGGAAATGGAACCTATAAGCTTCATTTTGTTTCTTATAAGAAGCAGACACTGATGCTGATGCCTTCTCCAAAAGACAATAAATACCATGTATATGCAACTATCAATCAAAAACAGGCATTGTTGAGCAGGATATTTGTGAAAGTAGATGGTGGTACGTTCTGGTCGCCCAATGTAGTTTATATGGAAATGAAAGGCACAGACCCTGTTACCGGAAAAGAACTGGTAGAAAGATTCAAACCCTGATATGCATAATCAGTCAGCCAAAACAACCCGCTTTTATTCAGTCAATCATATCTGGATATGTGCTGCTGTTTCTGCAGGTTATCTTTTACTATCCGCTTTTCTGATCGGCTTTAAAATGGAGCAGGTTTACCTGGTGGCACTGTTCAATACCCTATATTTTGCATCGGGCATCACCAGAAAATTCATCACCGGTTTTTCCATCTTCATTGTTTTCTGGATCGTGTATGATTATATGAAGGCCTTCCCCAATTATCTGTATCATACAGTACATATTGAAGACCTGTATCTCGCAGAGAAAAACCTGTTCGGTATCCATCATAATGGAACCATTCTTACACTAAACGAATACTTTCAGCAGCACCATACGGTTTCACTGGATATCATCACAGGAATCAGTTATCTGTGCTGGGTGCCTGTTCCGCTTGCGTTTGCGGGCTTTCTGTTCTTTAAAGAACGTTCTGCTTTTCTGCAGTTCTCGCTCAGCTTTTTCCTGGTAAACCTGATCGGTTTTGTGATTTATTATATCTATCCTGCTGCACCACCCTGGTATGTGCAGCAGCATGGGTTTCAGTTCATCGCAGCCACACATGGTAATACAGCAGGATTAGAAAGGTTTGATACTTTATTCAACACAAATATTTTCCGTTCCTTATACACAAAAGGATCCAATGTTTTTGCAGCCATGCCTTCCCTGCATGCTTCTTATCCCGTGATCGTATTATTCTATGGTTACAAATTCAAACTGGGTAAAATAAATATGCTGTTTGCACTGCTGGTTGCCGGCATCTGGTTTTCTGCCATCTACAACAGCCATCATTATGTTCTCGATATTCTCGCAGGCATTACCTGTGCCATCACCGGTATTGCTTTATTTCAATGGGCCATGAAGAAAAATGCAGCCTTCCAAAGGTTTTTACGAATGTTTGTTAGGGCGATAGAGTAGGCTGCAATGCCGTCCATAGACCATAGACCATGGTCCATGGACTTTTCATAACGTTTCGTTTATAATTATTTACGGATATTTGCGGCATGGCAAACATCCGACCCTTTAAAGCACTGCGCCCGCAGCCACAACTGGCTAAGCAGGTAGCCAGTCGTCCTTACGATGTACTCAGCAGCGCCGAAGCAAAAATGGAAGCACAGGGTAACCACAGTTCCTTCCTGCACATCACCAAAAGTGAAATTGATCTTCCAGATACTGTAGATGTACATGATGCATCTGTATACGAACAGGCAAAAGAAAATCTGGCTGCTTTTATACAACGTGATATTCTTTTTCGTGAATCAAAAGAATGCTATTATATCTATCAACTGATCATGAATGGCAGAAGTCAGACAGGATTGGTATGTGTGAGCAGTGTGGATGATTATGAAAATGACATCATCAAGAAACATGAATTTACGCGTCCGGAAAAAGAGCAGGACAGGATCAACCATATTAAAACATCCGGCGCACAAACCGGTAATGTGTTTCTGGCCTACCGCAATCATACGGATATAGATGCATTGATAGAGCAATGGAAAGAGACCAAATCACCCGTATATGATTTTACTGCCGATGACGGCATACAGCATACCATCTGGATCGTGAACAATGATGAGACAGCCGGGAAGATCAGTTCCATTTTTGAAAAAGAAATTCCCTGCACCTATATAGCAGATGGTCATCATCGTGCTGCTTCTGCTGCCAAAGTGCGTAAAGCATTGGGTGCAACGGCCAAAGAAGGAGCAGATTATTTTCTAACCACACTGTTTCCTTCTAACCAGTTATATATCATGGATTATAACCGCGTGGTAAAAGACTTGAATGGATTAACTCCCAAGTCCTTTATAAAAGAATTGGGAAAGCAGTTTACGGTAGAACTGATCAACTCCGGTGCGTACCGTCCGGAAAACCTGCACACATTTGGATTGTATCTTGATAAGAACTGGTATAAACTCAGCTCCAAACCCGGAACTTTTACTACCGATCCGATCGGTGTGCTGGATGTAACCATCCTTTCGAATAATATACTGGATAAATTACTGGGTATTAAAGACCAGCGTACAGACAAGCGTATTGATTTCATTGGCGGGATACGCGGACTGGAAGAACTGGAGAAAAGGGTAGATACCGGTGAAATGGCAGCTGCTTTCAGCTTATACCCGGTAACTATTGATCAGCTTTTTGATATTGCCGACAGCGGTAATGTGATGCCACCCAAAAGCACCTGGTTTGAGCCCAAACTGAGAGATGGTTTGCTTACCCATTTGATCTATGAATAAATAATTGCGCAGTTTTACAAAGCCTGCGGGTTGCATCTTAGTATGAAATATCTTTTTATTTGTTTACTGGCAGTTATGAGTTTCTGTGATACACATGCACAGGAACAGACTGCCAAACTCTTACAGGAAACAGCCCGTGCATTGGTACAAAAAGGCGATTTCGATAATGCCGTATTGATCCTTGAACGTGCCAAACAGCAGGAGCCCGATAATATTGATATCCTTCGCGATCTGTGCTTTGCCAATTTTCTGAAAAGAGATTTTGCCAAAGCCATTGAAGTGGGTAAAGAACTTACCGGCAAACCCAATGCCGACCAACAATCTTTTCAGGTATTGGGGTTGGCGTATAAAGCCATCGCCTCTTATGCAGATTGTGGTAAACTATTCAGAACTGCTTTGCGGAAATTTCCCAATAGTGGAGTGATCTATAATGAGTATGGTGAGTTATTTGCCATGCAGAATGAACTGGAGGAAGCCATTATCCAATGGGAGAAAGGAATTGAACTCGATCCGGGGTATAGCAGTAATTATTATAATGCCACCATGTATTATGCCAGGAAGCGCAACTGGATACGTGCCGCATTGTATGGCGAAATATTCCTTAATCTTGAAAGTTATTCTACCCGAACCGAAGAGATCAAGGGAAAACTATTTGATGCCTATAAAAACCTGATCGATGATAAAGCAGTTCAGCAACAAGCTGAAGTAAAAACCAATTCGGTATTTGAAAAGACAGTTTTAGAGATTTTGGTAAAACTAAATGCAGATAACAAACTGGTAGCCGGTATAGACAGATTGATCAGTATTCGTACCCGATTGATCGTGGAATGGTTTCAGGGCAAACAGAAAAATTATCCCTTCCGTTTATTTGATCAACAGCATTATTTATTGAACCAGGGTTTGTTTGAAGCCTACCATTACTGGTTATTCAGCGCAGCCATTGGTGAGGAAGCGGTGCAGGCATGGCAAAAAAATCATACAAAAGAAACTGAAGGGTACAAAGCGTTTCAGCAAAGCCGTGTGTTTAAGATAACGGTTGGCGAATATTATTTTGGGCATTGATATAAGAACCATTTTAACAGCGAAAGCCGGTGCCTCAGGCACCGGCTTTTTTATTTGTAGTTATTTACCTAAATTGACTTTCCTAAACCACTGAATCATGGAACCAACCAATGACGAACGGCTATGGCGTATTGCCCGCCGGAGAGCCAATTTTAAAAAAAGCCTGTTCAGCTATCTCGTGATCAATGCCTTTTTATGGGGTATCTGGTGGGTTACCGCAGGCCGCCATTCGGGACTTCACAGTTATCCCTGGCCTATTTGGGTAATGTTGGGATGGGGTGTAGGCCTCGGGTTCCAGTATTTTGATGCATACAGCGGAAATAAGCAGGATCTGGCCATCGAAGAATTCAAGAAATTAAAGAAAGAAGAAGAACATAGCCATAATTAAGAAGCAGCATTTTGTTTGAACGATTAACGATTGCACAATGACCATTAAGAGACTCTTTGATTGCTTAGATCATCAATTACAGCATTTTCCAAGGCCGGATATGTTGGCGGCAAAAGAAAACGGCCAATGGGTTACGTATAGTACACAACAGGTGGCCAATACGGTAAACCGCTTAAGCGCAGGTCTGATGAAACTGGGCGTTAGTGGAAATGATATGACTCCGGAAAACAGCGATAAGATCGCGATCATAAGTAATAACCGGCCTGAATGGGTGTTTACCGATCTGGCAACACAACAGCTGGGTGCTATACTGGTTCCGGTATATCCTACCACCAACCCACTCGAACTTGAATTTATCCTGAACGATGCCGCAGTGAAATTCATTTTTGTGAGCAATGAAGAATTACTGGAGAAAATAAAACTTTTGCTGCCCAAAATTCCATCACTCAAGAACGTATATACATTCGACAGGATAGCAGGTACGGCACACTGGACAGAAGTAACCGCTTTAGCGGATGAAGAAGCTTTACAAAAAGTAGCAACCATTAAACAGAGCGTTCCTTCTTCACATCTGGCAACTATTATTTATACTTCCGGAACAACCGGTACACCTAAGGGTGTTATGCTGAGTCATAAAAACATTTACTGCAATGTCCAGTTCTCCAAAGAGAGCTTTCCATTTAATGATGCGCCTGGAACCAAGGTATTGAGTTTTCTTCCGTTGAACCATATCTTCGAAAAAACCTGTACCTATATTTATCTATACAGCGGTATCAGTATTTATTACGCAGAAAGCCTCGAAACCATTGGCGATAACCTGCGTGAGGTACAACCCAATGGATTTACAACGGTGCCCAGACTGCTGGAGAAAGTGTTTGAACGCATCATGCAGAAGGGAAATGAGTTAACAGGTGTGAAAAGAAAATTATTTTATTGGGCCGTTGCGCTCGCAGAAAAATATGATAACCGTAAGAGCGGTGGTGCATGGTATAACCTGCAGCTCGCAATCGCCAATAAACTCATCTTCAGTAAATGGCGCGAGGCATTAGGGGGTAATGTATCCTTTATTATAACCGGGGGCGCTGCATGTCAGGTAAAACTGCTGCGTATTTTTAATGCAGCAAAAGTGCCGGTGTATGAAGGCTATGGCCCAACAGAGAACAGCCCGGTGATCAGTGTGAACCGTCAGGAAAAAGGGGGTACCAAATTCGGTACTGTGGGTCCGCCTATCAATGGTGTTAATGTAAAACTGGAAGAAGATGGAGAGATCTGTGTTTCGGGCCCATGTGTGATGGAAGGCTATTATAAACGGCCCGACCTTACGGCAGAAGCTGTGATTGATGGCTGGTTGCATACAGGCGATATCGGCGTATTTGAAGAGAAAAAATTCTTAAAGATCACCGACAGAAAAAAAGAACTCTTTAAAACCAGTGGTGGTAAATATGTAGCTCCTCAGCCGATCGAAAATAAATTTAAAGAAAGCCCTTTCATAGAACAGATCATTGTGGTTGGGGCGGACAGGAAATTTGTAGGGGCATTGATTGTTCCTTCCTTTGCTGTATTACGCGAATGGATGAAAGAAAAAGGGATTACCTATACCACCAATGAAGATGTGATCAATAATCCTAAAGTATTGGAACTGTTCAGGGGGCTGGTAGAAAGTTTTAATGAATTCTTTAACCATGTAGAGCAGATCAAAAAATTTGAACTGCTGCCCAGAGAGTGGACCATTGAAACAGGTGAGATGACTCCCAAGATGAGTTTGAAACGAAAAGTGGTGATGGAGAAGTTCAAGGATGCGGTAGAAAGGATCTATGCTTCGTAGAATTAACCCATATCTATATTATCAAGCCGCAAAGGAATCTTCTTTGCGGCTTTCTTATGCTAAAAACATTTGTTCTTATTCTCTGGTAATTTTATTACCATTTCGTTTTATATTGTGTGATCCTTGCCGGTATAAGAATACCAACCCAATCTTTATACTTCTAAAACTTCTATCATGCACAAACCTTTCCTGTTCCTTTACCGGAAAATGATCATGGGTGTTTTTACCTGTTCATTTCTCTTTGTTTTGCTTTCACCTGCTATATCACAAACGGCCAAGAAATACGATGCCACTTTTGTAGAAGGGCTAAAGAAAGAAGCATTAACCTCTGTTGCTGCCAAAGAAAAAGCGGTGCAGGAAATGGTGGATATGGTCTTCAGTTTTGGAGAACTGGGTTTTCAGGAAATAGAGACTTCTAAATACCTGACAGGCATCCTTGAAAAAAATGGATTTACCATTGAGCGCGGCATCTCCGGCATACCTACGGCCTGGATGGCGAAATGGGGTAATGGCAGTCCGGTAATTGCTTTGGGCAGTGATATTGATTGTATTCCCAAAGCCTCACAAAAACCAGGTGTTGCGTATAAAGATCCGATCGTGGAAGGGGCACCCGGTCATGGGGAGGGGCATAATTCCGGTCAGGCAGTGATCATCTTTGCTGCATTGGCTATGAAAGACCTAATGCAGAAAAATAATATCCCCGGCACATTGGTGATCTGGCCCGGTGTGGCAGAAGAACTGGTGGGAAGCAAAGCCTGGTATATCCGTGATGGGTATTTTAAAAATGTGGATGCCTGCATCTTCACCCATGTAAGCAGTGAATTTAAATGTGATTATGGAGATCCCGGTATGAATGGACTGGTATCGGTGCAATTTGCTTTTGATGGCGAAGCGGCTCATGCTGCCGGTGCACCCTGGCGCGGCAGAAGTGCCCTGGATGCTGTGGAACTGATGGATGTGGGCTGGAATTTTAAACGCGAACATTTGAAACCTACCCAACGCTCACACTATGTGATCACCGATGGTGGCGACCAGCCCAATGTGGTTCCGTCTAAAGCCAGTGTATGGTATTATTTCAGAGAGAGAACCTATGATGATATTCAAAGCATGTATGATGCCGGTATTAAAATAGCGAATGGTGCGGCCATGATGACGGATACCAAAAT
Organism: Chitinophagaceae bacterium; assembly: GCA_947455605.1. GTDB lineage: Bacteria > Bacteroidota > Bacteroidia > Chitinophagales > Chitinophagaceae > Sediminibacterium. The sequence goes on along the minus strand of CANGOX010000032.1, from coordinate 18,980 downwards.
GAGTTATAAAATTGTAGGCACGGCATGGCCCGGGCATTTTAATAAAGTGCTGGCACAAACCATGACAGCCAATATTAAACGGGTGGGTTTTCCGCAATGGACCGATGCCGATAATGAAATGGCCCGTGCGGTACAAAAACTGGTAGAAGCCCCTAAAAAAGACAATGCCGGAAAAGAGATCAACGGGTTAAGAACGGCACTCGATACTGCAAAAGGATCGGTACCTTTTTCATGGGGTGGTGGTTCAGATGATATTGCAGATATCTCCTGGAACCTGCCCACCATTGTATTGAATTACCCTGCAAATATCCCTGGTACCAAAGGCCACCACTGGGCAGATGCGATCGCTATGGCAACACCTATTGCACACAAAGGCTCATTGGCCGGAGCAAAAGCGGCAGCCTTAATGTTGGTGGATCTTTTTACCGATCCGAAAGTATTGGCAGATGCCAAAGATTATTATACCAATGTGCAAACCAAGGATGTGAAGTACAAACCCTTTATCAAAGCAAACGACCCGCCCGCAATCTATCTCAATAAAGAGATCATGGGAACCTATCGTGAGCAGATGAAGAAATTCTATTATGATCCTTCTAAATACAAAACCTATCTGGATCAGTTGGGTATTCATTATCCAACAGTAGAAAAGAAATAAAAACCATCCCGCCCATAGTACTGAGGCGGGATTTTTTTTGAGATAGTGTTCACCTTTTGAATGACTATGATTTGATAAAAATTGTATATATATTTATTGATACTTTTTTGAATCATTAAACAAAACTTATGAAAAGACTTCTCAAGGCTGTGTTGTTCATTGTAGTAGGTATTGTTGTATTAGTGGCCTTTGCTGCCGGGTATGTATCTTTTTTCCTGCCTGATGTTGGCAAGGCAACCGATCTGAAAGTGGAGTTAACCCCTCAACGTTTAGAAAGGGGAAAATATCTGGCCACTTCTGTAGCGGTTTGTGTAGACTGTCATTCTACCCGCGACTGGTCGTTATTCTCCGGCCCTATGGTAGCCGGAACTGATGGAAAAGGTGGTGAAAAATTTGCAAGGGAGTTTGGGTTTCCCGGCACTTTTTATGCAAGGAATATTACACCGTATAAGTTAAACAGCTGGACAGATGGGGAAATATTCCGTGCGGTAACCGGTGGGGTAAGTAAAGACGGAAGTCCGTTGTTTCCACTGATGCCGTATTCGCATTATGGAAAAACAGACAAGGAAGATATTTACAGCATCATTGCGTATATCAGATCATTGGCGCCTATTCAAAATGAAGTAACTCCTTCCAAGGCAGATTTTCCGGTGAATATTCTAATGCACCTGGCACCCAGGCCGCCACAATTTGTAACCAAGCCGGCCGAATCGGATACGTTGAAATATGGCGAATACCTGGTTATGATGGCAAGCTGTGTGGAATGCCACTCGAAGGAAAACAAAGGCGAAGTGATCAAAGGGACTGAATTTGGAGGTGGACGGGAGTTTGCACTACCCAGTGGTACGGTTCGTTCTTCAAATATCACATCACATAGTACAGGGATCGCTCTTATGACAAGAGAAGCTTTTTTAGCCAGGTTTGCCCAATATAAGGATAGTGGTTACAAGCCTGTGAAACTGCAGCCAACATCGTTAAATTCGCCTATGCCATGGACCATGTATGCCGGGATGAAAGCTTCTGATCTTTCAGCCATCTATTCTTTTCTTCGGTCAGTAAAACAGCAGGATAATAAGGTGGAGAAATTTACCCCCCGGAAGGGCTGATATAGTCTGAAATCATTATTGAATGGCCGGGAAAATCAGCCCGGCCATTTTTATATGTCTGATTTAGGTGATGATAGGGCTGTTTGGCAAACAAATCTTGGACAAAAGCCAAATGTTAACGAAATTGTCGTTCTGTGCTGCATGGCAGGATATGGTTATATTTGATATCCGGGGGCACTCGCAGGCTGATTTCCCAATTAATATCCACAGGGGCATATGGTACTCACATCTGTTTATGAAACCTTTTTTGAAACCTCGCTGAATGCCTTGATCCTTGCAAAGCGGGATGGTATCATTATAGACGTAAACAAAGCAGCCTGCAATATTTTCGGTTATACGGAAGCGGAAATGGTTGGCATGGAAAGAAAGGTATATGTAGATATCCATGATCCTGTTTTCAAGGATATGATACTGGAAAGGAATGATACCAATGCAAAGCTCAGTGGTGTAATTACCGGGATCCGTAAGAATGGAGAAAGGTTTCCATTGAAGATCTCATCTGTCATTATTCCAGGTGTAGAAGGGGAGGAGATCATTGGTGCGATCATTTATGATATTTCTGAAGAGATCAGACAGCAACAAACACTTACACAATTACTGGAGCAGAGTAAAAAACTGCACCAGCAGGAAGAAGATAGCCGGGTTTTACTCGAAAGTGTATTGGACAGTATTACAGATGGTTTTTTTATCATAGACAGAAACTGGACGGTTCTTTTCTGGAATAAGGCCGCTGAAAATATTCTGCTGAAGAGCGAGGAAGAACTGATAGGTAAAAATTTATGGGAAGAATTTCCTGATCTGGCTGTACTGCAACAGCATGTAGACTATCAGACCCTTGTGGGAAAAAACAAATCGATCCGTTTCCGCGAATACTTTCCTAAATATAAGATCTGGGCCGAGGTAAGTGTATACCCTTCTGAAAAAAACATCTCCGTATATTTTAAAGATGTTACAGAAGTAAGAACACTCCGTTCATTGGAAGTGCTTGAGAGAGAAGTGCTGGAGAAGAACGCAAGAACCGACAGCAATCTGGAAGAGACCCTTGCATTTTATTTAAGGGAGATAGAGGGTATTCATCCGGGTATGATCTGTTCTGTTCTGAAACTGAAAGAGAATCGATTGTATAACTGGGCTTCACCCAGCCTTTCTAAATCATATGCCGATTCCATTAACGGGCTTGAGATCGGCGATAATAAAGGCTCCTGCGGTACGGCTTCATACCTGAAAGAAAAAGTAATTGTATCTGATATTGAGAACGATCCCCGTTGGGCATGTTGTGCAGAACCTGCGTTGAAAGAAGGCCTGAAAGCCTGCTGGTCATTCCCGATCATCGATTCCCGCAATAACCTTCTAGGCACTTTTGCGATTTACTATAAAAAAATCAAAGTGCCTACAGCCGAAGAAGAAAGCACTTTAGAGCGGGCCAAAAATTTGCTTACCGTAATACTCGAAAATGAAATTTCTGTAGAAGCGGTAAAATCCAGTAACCAGAAATACGATGTAGTGGCACTCGCTACCAATGATGCGATCTGGGACTGGAACGTAGACACAAATGAAGTTACCCGCACCGGTCAGGGTCTGAAGACCCTTTTTGGGTATGATCTTGAAGAAGCTGCGGGTGAAGAGGAGTTCTGGAACAAAAGAATTCATCCGGATGATTTTACAAGGGTGATGGATAACCAGGTATTGGTGATCAATGATCCTGAGAAAATGTATTGGGAGGACGAATATAAATTTCTCCGGAAAGACGGCAGGTATGCCTATGTTTTTGATAAGGGTTATATCATACGCAATGAGAAGGGTAAAGCGATACGTGTGATCGGTGCCACCAGAGACATTACAGACAGAAAAGAAAGTGAGGCGTTGTTACTGGAACTGAATAACCGCCTGAAGCAAAGAGCTGATGAATTGGCAGCATCCAATGTGGAACTGGAACGCTTTGCCTATATTGCCTCCCATGATATGCAGGAACCCTTGCGGATGATCACCAGTTTTCTGCAGCTGTTCAAGAAAAAATATGAAGACCAGATAGATGAAACTGCGGAACAGTATATCCATTTTGCAGTTGACGGGGCAGACAGGATGAAGAAACTGATCATGGACCTGCTGGAATATTCAAGAGTGGGTTCGAACAAAGATGATCTTGCGCTCATTGAAACCAATACCCTGTTAAAAGAAGTGACCAATGTGTTTTACAGCCGGATAGAAGAAATGAAAGCCAATGTGATCATAGAACAGCTTCCAGACATAAGAGGCAACCGTACACAATTGTTCCAGTTGTTTCAGAACCTGATAGGTAACGCCTTGAAGTATCATAGTGGCCAATCGCCTGAGATCAGGGTTAGCGGAAGAGAAGAGGGAGATCATTTTGTGTTCAGTGTAAAAGACAATGGTATTGGTATCAAACCCATATTTTTCGAAAAAATATTTGTCCTTTTTCAGCGCCTGCATCACAAGAATGAATATAGCGGAACGGGCATTGGCCTCGCTATCTGTAAAAAGATCGTTGATAAACATGGCGGTAAGATCTGGGTAGAGTCTGAGCCGGGCAAGGGAAGTTGTTTTTCTTTTTCGATCAGTAAAACACCCGATGATTACAGGGTCAATTAAGCATTTAAAAGAGGTCACATAACAGATAATCGTTAATGAAGATCTTGCAGAATATATAAATCAATGGCAATACAAGAAAACACACCAGCAATATCAGTTTTGATAGTAGAAGATAATCCCGGGGATCTTTTTCTGTTACAGGAAACACTCAGGCTTACCAAACTACCTTTTGAAAATGTATATAAAGCCACCAGTGCTGCAGAAGCCATTGATGCTTTGGGCAGGTATACCGTAGATGTGGTTTTACTTGACCTTTCTCTTCCGGATAGCACAGGTTTTAATTCATATTTCCAGGTTAATGATCATGCAGAAGATATTCCCATTATCGTTCTAACCGGTTTAGCCGATACGGAACTGGCATTAGAAACCATGTCGAATGGTGCACAGGATTACCTGGTGAAAGGTGAATACGACGAAAGGTTGCTGGCAAAATCTATCCAGTATAGTATTGAGCGTAACAGGATCCGGCTTAGTCTGATTGCGAGTAATGAGAGCTATCGTAACCTCTTCTTTAATAATCCGCTTCCTATTTTTATCTGGGACCTCCATACCCTGGAGATACTGGAAGCCAATGACGTGGCTCAGGAAGAATATGGATACAGCCGGGAAGAATTGTTGGAGATGAGTGTATTGGACCTCCGCTTACCTAAATTTCATGACAGCATAAGAGCATTTGCCAAAGAATTTCTGGAAAATGATATTTCTAAAAAATCAGGAATCTGGGAACACAAAAAAAAGAATGGTGAAACGCTGATCCTGGATATTTCTTCTCATAAAATTGAATACAAAGGAAAAGCTTCTGTACTGGCTATTCATAATAATATTACTGAAAGGGTAAGGCTGGAAGAAAAGCTCGAAGAAGAGAGGCTCTTGAAACAGAAAGAGATCAATGAAGCCATGATACAGGTGCAGGAGAAAGAACGATATGAGATCAGTACAGAACTGCATGATAATGTGAACCAGCAGCTTACGGTAGCCATGATGTATATTGCTTCGGCACAGCAAAAAAGTCCCGAGAGTGCCGAACTGCTGAAACAATCCTCTGGTTTTGTATTGAATGCGATAGAGGAGATCCGTAAACTATCGCAGATACTCGTTACTCCTTTGATCAAACATTTTGGCTTAAGTAAAGCCATAGAAAGTCTGCTTGATGATATCTCATTTGTAAACACACTGCAAATAGATCTCGTGGCAGATGCTTTTTATGAAGAAGATATCAAGTATGATTTTAAGTTGAATATTTTCCGGATCGTACAGGAGCAGATGAATAATATTATCAAACATGCCAAGGCCACGCATGTAAACATTGAACTCATGCGCAATAACCATATGATCTATTTGAAAATAGCTGATGATGGAGTGGGCTTTGATGTAAACCAGCAAAGAAAAGGGATTGGTATTTACAATATCATCAGCCGCTCTGATCTGTATAATGGAATTGTGGATATACAAAGCTCTCCCGGTAATGGTTGCGGAATCTATATCACAATCCCTATCAGCGAAGATCTGTTGCAGTAATTTTTAAACACATAGTTATATAGCTAAAAGCAAAGGGCACATAGAATTTCCTATGTGCCCTTTGCTTTCTCCATGGTAACAATCTGTTGAAAAAAATCATCAGAGACCGTCTTTTACATCCCCGGCTGCTTTAACTGCCAGCCTGTTTTCTTTTTCTCATCATCTACCATCTGTTTTACATCCAACAATAATTTTTTCGCATCGTAAATAATACCATCTTTAATGGTGTACAGAACACCACCAGTGCGTACTACTTTATTTTCTTTGGTCAATTCAATGGCCCCGGTTCCATAAAGTACCTGTAAGTTTTTCAATGGGTTGGCATTCACAATAATAATATCTGCAAGCTTACCCACTTCCACACTACCTATCTCTTTATCCATCCCCAATGCCTGTGCTCCATATAAGGTAGCAGAACGGATTACTTCCAGAGGATGAAACCCGGCTTCGCGCAGCAATTCCAGTTCACGGATATAACCAAACCCATAAGTCTGGTAAATAAACCCGTTATCAGATCCTGCAGTAACCCGACCGCCACGGTTCTTGTATTCATTGATGAACGTCATCCATAAACGGTAATTATTTTTCCATTCAACTTCCTGTTCGGTACCCCAGTTATGCCAGTAAGAACCATGCGATTGCTGGCTGGGCTCGTAAAATTTCCAGAGAGAAGGTAAAGTGTAAGTTTCATGCCATTCTGCACGACGGGTTCTTTGCAGATCACGGTTGGCATCGTAAATATTAAAAGTAGGATCCAATGTAAAATCAAGTGAGAGTAATTCATTCATCACTTTATTCCAATGTTCGCTGTAAGGCGCAGCGGCCTGTTTCCATAATTTTCCGGCTTCTTCAAAACGGTTTTGTTCATCGCTATAATTATAATCCAGTGGAAAATTCTGAATGGTCTTGTCTGTGAACAAAGCCTCGGGTAAACCATACCAATGCTCCATGCTCGTCATACCGGCTCGTGCAGAACTTAATACATTCCATCTCGCCACATCGGTTTGAGCGTGGTGACAGCAGGAGCGTAAACCCAGGCGTTTGTTTTCTCTGATCGCTGCATCCATTACTTCGGGGGAAGCTCCAAAAAATTTTATACCGTCAGCCCCGTTCTTTGCATTCTGTTGCACCCAGGCCCTTGCCTGGTCTGCATTTACGATAGGTGATTTACTTCCCTGACCAAAAGCAGTATACGCAAAAAGTCTTGGGGCAGTAATTTCATTGTTGGCACTTTTTTTCTTTTCATCCAATACCCAATCTAACCCATTGCCGGCTGATGGGTCGCGAACCGTAGTGATACCATGGGCCATCCATAATTTAAAAACATATTCTGCAGGTGTGCCCTGGGCCGTTCCACCAATATGTCCATGCATATCAATCAATCCCGGTAAAGCATACATGCCTTCGCAGTTGAGTTCTTTTCCGCCTTCTTTCAGTTTAGGCCTTCTTGCAGGATCGATCTTTGCATCGGGATTGCCTAATACGGCTATTTGTACAATACGGTTTTGTTCCACTACAATATCTACCGGCCCCAATGGTGGCGCTCCTGTTCCATTCACAAGTATCACACCTCGAATGATCAGTTGCGTGTATGGCCCCATGCCTTCTTTCTTTTCCGGGGCTTTTGGTATCTGGGCAATTGTTGCAAAGCAAGCAGATAGAAAACCGATCAATAAAAAAGCAGTTAGTCTCTTCATGTTGGATAATTGAGTGTTCAATATAGAAATAATAATGCGCATACGAAAACCCAATCGCGCCTTTGCGCCTTTGCGAGAATATTTGCACGCAAAGGCGCAAAGGCGCAGTTTTGGCGGACTTATTTTCTAAACCTCTTCGCGTCTCTTAGCTTCCAGATATTTTTTTCGGATGATGGTTTGTACCGGTTGGTTATGGATCTTACTTTCTAACCAGGATATAATATCCAGGTACATAAAAGCACGGCTTTCGAGGCGGCTTTTTTCGAGAGGTTGCAATTCTGCCAGCAGATTTTCAAATTGCGGTTTCATTTCATTGGGTGTATGGCGGAAAGAGTTGCGTAAGAACTTAAATACTTTTTCTTCTACCGTACTCAGGTTCTGCATCTTGTACATAAAACGGTAAACGGATTTCAACAGGTACTCGAGCAGATCAAAATTGCCGAGTTCGTAATGTGCTATTAAGTGTAGTAATCTTGCATAACACTGAAGATCTGTTCGCAGATCAACTTTCCAGTTGATGATCTTGTTCAGGTAATCAATACTCTTATCACAATCGCCGCTGCCAAAATAAAGGGAAGCTATTTTATAGTAGAAAACCAATATGCGGTGTCTGTCTAAATACAATTCATACTCCTGTAATTTCTCTTCAATAAAGGGAACCATTTCCAGTCCTTCACTGAATGTGCCTTCCATGAAGTGTTTGTTCAGTTTAGAAATATTCAGGTAGATAAAAGTCTGTATCAGGTTGTTGCGGTTGCCCTGTATCACAGGGCTATCCAGAAAATTTTCAAAAACAAGAATGGTCTCATCAAATTTCTGGAAGTTGCGAAGGTCAAAATGTGCCCCCATCAGGTTGTGCATCCCTTTGATATAATGTGCCGTTTCTATTTCGATCATTTTCGGACAGGCATTAAACAGATCTACCCATTTCTGGCAATAACGGTAATAGCCTAAAAAATTCTGACTGATAAATGCATGCCAGCAGTAGCATTGGTATAGATACAGCCGTTCATAAAAACCTTTGCTATCCTGCGCTTTCTGAATGGCTTCCGTATTGAGAAATGCATCAACGGCTGCGGTGTCTTCTTCATTTCTTGCGTGGCCGTGTTTGATATACCAGCTATACAAAAGGAGAGAGAGGTTGGATAGGGATCCTATAAGGCCCAGGCGATAGTTCACTTCTTCTACTTCGTCGCTTAGTTTTTCAGCACGGTCCTGCATGCTTCGGGTAATATGGAGGGCTTCGATCTTCTCTTCAAGGAACAGGACCTGTAAAATATAGGTAACCTGGTTATTGGCCCGTGCGAGGTCTTTAACGCGGTCCAGGATCTTCAGACTCTGCAGGTAAAGGCCTTTGTTATACAGGATCCTCGCAAAATCGAGTTGTTCATGGAGCTGCAGATCAATATTCTCTTCCTGATTTAACAGGCGTAAACTGGCCAGGATCTCCCGGTATAAATGAGCTTTCAGGTTCGATAACTGCTGTTTCTGAATTGAGGGGTTTTTTGCTAACAACTGTTCTTCATCGTACTGCTTCATTTTATCCAAAGCATCGAACAAATGCACCACTTTCAGGTCGCCCGAACCCGAGTTTCGGGTCATATAGAGCTTAAAATTCCGTTTTTCCGACCTTTCGAGCGATTGAACCAGTTGAAATAAGCTATCGGTGGAACGGTTGGGCATCGTAATTTTTTTGCACTAAAATTCAATACAGATAAGGGTTTCGGGTCTTTTTCCTGCCTTTACAGACTGTAAAATACCATCAATTTTGGTCAATTTCCCGATATGGCCTGAACTATATTCGAAAACGGCAGGCTATCAGGTTTGTTATTAAAGGCAATCGATGACAAATGTAAATAGCCTGTCTTTTTATCTCAACTATTGTATAAAATTAAATATTAATGGATCAACAGGTCTTCATATTTGATACCACCCTTCGAGATGGTGAACAGGTACCCGGTTGTAAACTCAATACCAAAGAGAAACTGGATCTGGCACTAAAACTCGAAGCATTGGGTGTGGATATCATTGAAGCAGGTTTTCCCATCTCAAGTCCTGGTGATTTTGAGTCGGTAGAACAGATCTCCAAAGCCATTAAAAATGCAACGGTTTGCGGCTTAAGTCGTGCCGTACAGAAAGATATTGAAGTGGCCGGTGCCGCATTGAAATATGCGAAACGTCCACGAATCCATACCGGTATCGGTACTTCTGATTTTCATATCAAAGCCAAATTCAATGCAACCCGTGAAGAAATTCTGGAACGTGCCATCAAAGCCGTTCAGTGGGCAAAGAATTTTGTGGATGATGTAGAATTCTATGCAGAAGATGCGGGCCGCACAGATAATGATTATCTCGCACGCGTGGTAGAAGCGGTGATCAAAGCCGGTGCTACCGTAGTAAATATACCGGATACAACCGGTTATTGCCTGCCTGATCAATATGGTGCCAAGATGGCTTACCTCATGAACCATGTTCCAAACATTGATAAAGCGATCCTTTCCTGTCATTGTCATAACGACCTCGGATTGGCAACCGCTAATTCTATTGCAGGCGTGATAGCCGGAGCCAGACAGATAGAATGCACCATTAACGGTTTGGGCGAAAGAGCCGGTAATACTTCATTGGAAGAAGTAGTGATGGTGCTGAAACAACACAAACATTTGGGTTTATATACCCATATCAATACCAAAATGCTGAACCCGATAAGCCGTGAGGTTTCTGAAACCATGCGTGTTCCGGTTCAGGTAAATAAAGCGATTGTGGGTGCGAATGCATTTTCACATTCCTCAGGTATCCACCAGGATGGTTTCCTGAAAGATTCTTTAACGTATGAGATCATTAATCCTGAAGAGGTAGGTGCAGATGGCAGCAAGATCGTATTAACTGCGAGAAGCGGACGAAGTGCATTGGCACACCGTTTTCATAAGTTAGGTTATGAATTCAACCGTAACGATATAGATGTTCTATATGAAAAGTTCCTGCAGGTAGCTGATAAGAAGAAAGAGATTGAAGAAGATGACCTGCACATGCTGGCAAAGGCGTATAAGCCCGAACTGGCCATCGCTTAGGATTTTCTCATCAGTATAGTTTTAGTTTGAGTAGCGTGGTGTTTCTACACCACGCTTTATTAACATTATATGGCAAAGACATTATTTGATAAGATCTGGGACAAACACACCGTACAAAAAATTGAAGATGGTCCATCGGTTTTGTACATCGATAAACACTTCATTCATGAAGTAACCAGTCCGCAGGCATTTAACGGTATTGAAAAAAGAGGATTGAAAGTATTTCGTCCACAGCAGGTGGTGGCAACGGCAGATCACAATGTGCCTACCATTAACCAGCACCTGCCTATTAAGGATGAACTGTCGAGGTTACAGGTGCAGCAACTCATTGAAAATTGTAAGAAACACCATATCGAATTGTACGGATTGGGCCATCCCTTCCAGGGGATCGTACATGTAATTGGGCCCGAGCTGGGTGTTACACAACCAGGGATGACGATTGTTTGCGGCGATAGCCATACTTCTACGCACGGCGCCTTTGGCGCTGTTGCGTTTGGTATTGGAACCAGTGAAGTAGAAATGGTATTTGCCTCGCAGTGTTTATTACAGACCAAACCCAAAGTAATGCGCATCAATATTGAAGGCGAATTACACAATGGGGTTCTGTCAAAAGATATTATCCTTTACATCATTGCACAGATCACCGCCAGTGGTGCTACCGGCTATTTTGTGGAATACGCGGGTTCTGCTATCCGTTCATTGTCAATGGAAGCAAGGATGACCATCTGTAATATGAGTATTGAAATGGGTGCCCGTGGCGGAATGATCGCGCCGGATGAAACCACATTTGCATATATGAAAGGCCGCCAGTTTGCACCTGGCAATGGACTATGGGAAAAGAAAGTAGCCGAGTGGAAAGAATTGTATACCGATGCTGATGCAGTGTTTGATCATGAGATCAACATCAATGCATCCGATATTCAACCGATGATCACCTATGGTACCAATCCGGGATTGGGTATTGCCATCAACGGGCATATTCCGGTTACCGATACCATTCCTGATGAAGGAGAAAGAAATAATATTATCAAGGCATTGAAATATATGGGACTGGAATCGGGCAAATCTTTGTTAGGAATGCCTGTACAGCATGTATTCATAGGCAGCTGCACCAACTCACGTATTGAAGACTTGCGCCTGGTGGCATCTTTGGTGAAAGGAAGAAAAAAGAATGAGAACGTTCAGGTAATGATCGTTCCCGGTTCGCAACAGGTGGCCAGACAGGCAACCGCAGAAGGCCTCGACAAAATATTTAAAGAAGCCGGTTTTGAAATACGCCAGGCCGGATGTAGTGCCTGTTTAGGAATGAATGAAGATAAAATTCCTGCTGGTGAATATTGCATCAGTACCAGTAACCGGAATTTTGAAGGAAGACAGGGTGCCGGTGCGAGAACATTATTGGCAAGTCCGTTAACTGCCGCAGCTGCAGCGATTACGGGGGTTGTTACGGATGTAAGAGAACTAATTTAAGAAAGCTAAACGCTTAACGCATAACGCAAAACGCGTTAGGCGTTAAGTGTTAGGCGTTAAGCATAATAAATGATACCACTTCAGAAAATACATAGCAGATTCGTTCCACTGGAAATGGAAAACGTGGATACAGACCAGATCATTCCTGCGCGCTTTTTAAAAGCAACAACGAGGGATGGTTTTGGAAAGAATCTTTTTCGCGACTGGCGTTATGAGAATAATGATGAAACAAAACCGAAAGCTGATTTTGTTTTGAATCAATCACAATTCAGCGGAGAGATACTGGTGGCAGGAAAGAATTTTGGTTGCGGTTCTTCCAGAGAACATGCAGCATGGGCTTTACAGGATTATGGGTTTAAAGCAGTGGTTTCCAGTTTTTTTGCAGATATTTTTAAGAATAATGCATTGAATAATGGTGTGGTTCCGGTAAAAGTGAGTGATGAGTTTTTAGCGAAGATCTTTGCTTTGGGTAATGAGGCTACGATCAGTATTGATATTGACAAACAAACCATCACCCTTGATGCAAGCGGTTTACAGGAAACATTTGAGATCAACACGTATAAGAAAACCTGCCTCTTAAACGGCTACGACGATATAGATTATCTCATCGCAAACAAACAGGCCATTGAAGCCTATGAGGAGAAGCAGGTATAAGCTTCTCTGTAAGATTATGGAAACATTCCCTCTCTTATATGTAAAAGACCTCACGGTAAAGCTTTCAGGAAAAGCTGTGTTACAGGATGTGTGTTTTACGGTAAATAAAGGGGAACAACTGGCCGTGATCGGACCATCGGGTAGCGGCAAGACTTCTTTGATCAAAACACTGATCGGAAATCATTTCAGTAAAGGAACAATTGTTTTCAAAACAGAAAAGGGCGGTAAGCCAAATATTGAGATAATTGCTCAGCAACACCAGTTTAAGAATCTTTCCAACCTCAACTCATTTTATTACCAGCAGCGTTTTAATTCCAACGATTCGGAAGATGCTATAACTGTGCAGGATGCATTGAATGAAACAGGTGCTGAACATACCGTAATGAAAGAAACACTTTTGTTACTTGGCATTTCCCATATACAAAATACCCGTTTAATACAATTGTCGAACGGTGAACACAAAAGATTTCAGTTGGCCAAAGTTATCCTGAAAAATGCAGAGTGGCTTTTATTGGATAACCCGTATACAGGTCTGGATGTTTCTGCAAGAAAAATGCTGAATTCAATCCTGGATAAATTGGCAGATACAGGTGTGAATCTTTTACTGGTTACATCTGCAACGGATATTCCGAAATGTATCACACATGTTGCCCTTTTGAAAGAGGGTGGGTTAACGGCTGTAATGGAAAGAAGATCTTTTGAAGCAGGTAAGGATGTGATGGCTACTGTTTCTGAAGAGCTTATTCATTTCAACGGACTGCTTCAATCTGTTAAGCCTGCATATAACTATCCTGATTTTTCCATTGCCATAAAAATGGTGAATGTAAGCGTGAATTATAACAACCGTTGCATTCTTGATAATATTAACTGGGAAGTAAAAAAAGGTGAGTGCTGGAATGTGTCTGGCCATAATGGTTCCGGTAAATCAACACTATTAAGTTTGGTAAATGGCGATAACCCGCAGGCGTTTGCCAATGAGATCTATCTGTTCGACAGAAAAAAAGGATCTGGCGAAAGCATCTGGGATATTAAACAGAAGATCGGCTATGTATCGCCCGAACTGCATCATTATTTTGATTCGTCTGCTTCCTGCTATGAAGTAGTGGCATCCGGATTGTTTGATACCATCGGCTTATTCAGACAATTATCTGCATCGCAAAAAGTAATGGTTGATCCATGGGTGTCGCTTTTACAGATTGGTCATCTTTCTAAAAAATTCTTTGCACAATTATCCAATGGCGAACAGCGTTTGGTATTATTGGCAAGGGCATTGGTAAAAAACCCACCAATGCTGATCCTTGACGAACCCTGCCAGGGTCTGGATACAGCAGTGGCAACCAGATTTATCGCACTCATTAATGAGATCTGTGTGCAGATGCAGAAAACATTGGTGTATGTAAGTCATTATGAAGAAGAAATACCTTCCTGTGTTACCCATACATTAAAACTGGCGCAAGGAAGAATTGCAGCATAACAAAAACGAAATATTGATACGTGATGGAAAAAAAGATCGCAGTTATTTTAGGTGATGGGATTGGTCCGGAAGTGACACAACAATCCATAAAAGTATTGAATGCTATCGGTAAAAGGTTTGGACATTCATTTGAATACAGCTACGGACTGATGGGCGCTGATGCCATCGATAAAACCGGCAGTCCATTACCCGATGATACCATTGCTACCTGTTTGGCAGCAGATGCCATTCTGTTCGGTGCTATCGGGCATCCTAAATACGATAATGACCCTACCGCTAAAGTAAGACCCGAACAGGGGTTGCTCAAACTGCGTAAGGAACTGCAGTTGTTTGCCAATATCCGGCCGATCAGTACGTATCATGCATTGCATCATCTCTCGCCTATCAAGAGCAAACAATTGAAGCATGTTGATTTTGTGATCTTTCGTGAGTTGACCGGTGGCATCTATTTTGGGAAGAAAGAACTGAGCGAAGATAAAAATACTGCTTCAGATGATTGCACATATACTGCCGCTGAAATTGAACGTGTATCGCATCTGGCCTTTCAATATGCACAGAAACGAAAAAAGAAACTGACTTTGGTTGATAAAGCGAATGTGCTCGAAACTTCACGTTTGTGGAGAAGGGTGGTACAGGAGATAGCTGCACAGTATAGCGATGTTACGGTTGATTATATGTTTGTTGATAATGCTGCCATGCAGATCATCATTAACCCGGCACAGTTTGATGTGGTATTGACCGAGAACATGTTTGGCGATATCATCAGTGATGAAGCCAGTGTATTAAGTGGCTCACTGGGTTTATTACCTTCTGCATCGGTTGGTAATAAAACAGCTTTGTTTGAACCGATCCATGGGTCTTATCCGCAGGCAGCAGGAAAAGATATAGCCAATCCATTAGGCTCTGTTTTATCATCTGCCATGATGCTGGATCATTTTGGATTGACCGCAGAAGCCAAAGCCGTGCGCGATGCCGTGGCATGGACCTTGTCTCATGGTTTTGTAACCAAAGATATTGACCCGATCAATAATTATGCAACCACAGCAGTGGGTGATCTGATCATTGATCATATTGAACGAAATGCCGATGGGGAACGCCGAAGCAATAATGCCAGCCTTAACCAGTCAACGATCATTTAATAAACGAACAGGTGTTTGTAAAACGCCCGTTTTAGCAAATAGTAAGAATAGTTCTTTGTTTTTTGAGCAGGTGGGTGTATTTTCGTTTTAACGAATCATCCATGTTACAAAGCAGAATCAATAATGTTTATAAAGCTGTTGCAGTCATTACGATTGTGATCGTCATTATTATTCCTGCACTGCATGGAGGATGAGTTTTATATCAGGTAAAAAATACTAAGCATATAAACCCCGCCTCCCAAAAGGCGGGGTTTTCTTTTGTAAACCCTGCAACAATGAACTAAAACAAAATATATGGCAAGCTATTACAACGAAAACACGGTATTGTATCTAAACGGCGCTTTTGTAAAAGCATCGGAGGCAAAGATGGACCTGTACAGCCAATCGCTGCACTACGGCTATTCTGTGTTTGAAGGGATCCGTTCCTATAAAACGGTAAAAGGAGAAACCCGGATCTTCAAGCCGGTAGAACATTTTGAGCGTTTGAAAGTATCGGCTGAATCTTTAAACCTGCCCTACACCTGGTCTGCACAAGAACTGATCGATGCCACGTATGAAGTATTAAAAAGAAATCAATTACAGGATGCTTATATCCGCCCCGTAGTATATGCGCCGGCCAACATGAGTTTTAACCTGAATACTGAATCCTTGATTTTTATAGAGGTTTGGGAAATGGGCGCTTTTCTGGGCGATAAATTACTGCGTGTAATGAGTTCTTCATTTGAACGACCCAACCCCAAAGGTTTTAAGATACACGCAAAAGCTGCCGGCCATTATGTGAATTCGATTCTGGCAAGTCAGGAAGCAAAGGGAAAAGGATACGATGAAGCTTTATTGATGGATATGAACGGCAATGTGGCAGAAGGTCCTGGTGCTAATTTCTTTTATGAAAAAGATGGCAAACTATTTACACCCTCATTAGGTAATATCCTTCCCGGCATTACACGTGCCACGGTTTTGGAATTATGTGATGAGTTAAATATTCCGGTAAAAGAAAAAGCCTTTACAAAAGACGAGATCTATGGTGCAGACGCTGCTTTTTTCTGTGGCACAGCTGCAGAAGTGATCGGATTTCAATCATTAGACGATCAGCCTTTTAAACTTTCATGGAATGATTCTGTAAGTAAACTGGTGCAGGATGCCTATAAGAATTTAATTGTTGAAAATAAAAGAGAATTGGTGAACGAGATTATTGGAGTGGAATAGTGAATGATGAATTGTGAATGTGCAATGAATGTATTCACAATTCACCATTGACCATTAAAAAAGTTGAATGGTGAACTGAAAGTACAAGTGAGTGACACAACCCTGGTTGATAAAAGATATAAAGCGGATAAAACAGAAAATGGCAAACGAAATAAACAAATACAGCAAAACACTAACCCAGGATGTTACGCAACCCGCCGCACAGGCAATGTTATACGGGATAGGCCTAACTGATGAAGATCTGAAGAAAGCGCAAGTGGGTGTGGCAAGCATGGGTTACGATGGTAACACCTGTAACATGCACCTGAATGAACTGGCTCAGATCGTGAAAAAAGGTGTTTGGGAAAACGATCTGGTAGGATTGACCTTTCACACCATTGGTGTGAGTGATGGGATGAGTAATGGAACGGATGGTATGCGTTATTCCCTGGTAAGTCGCGATATTATTGCCGATTCGATCGAAGCGGTTTGTGGTGCACAATATTATGATGCAGTTATTGCTTTGCCGGGTTGTGATAAAAATATGCCGGGCTCTATCATGGCCATGGGGCGTTTGAACAGACCGGCGATCATGGTATATGGTGGAACCATTGCACCGGGTCATTACCAGGGACAGGATCTGAATATTGTTTCTGCATTTGAAGCGCTCGGACAAAAACTGGCCGGCCAATTAAGTGAAGCAGATTTTAAAGGAATTATACAGCATGCCTGTCCGGGAGCCGGTGCCTGTGGCGGTATGTATACAGCCAATACGATGGCTTCTGCTATAGAAGCATTGGGAATGAGTTTACCTTATTCATCTTCCAACCCCGCTTTGAGTGAAGAGAAACAAAAAGAGTGCAGGGAAGCAGGAAAGGCAATCAGACTATTACTGGAAAAAGATATCAAGCCCAAAGATATCATGACGCGTAAAGCATTTGAGAATGCGATCACGATGGTGATGATCATGGGTGGAAGCACCAATGCCGTATTGCATTTGATCGCAATGGCGAAGAGTGTGGATGTGGAATTGACACAGGATGATTTTCAGGCCATTAGCGACAGGGTTCCGGTGCTGGCAGATTTTAAACCCAGTGGAAAATACTTAATGCAGGACCTGCACCAATACGGTGGCGTACCTGCGGTGATGAAATATTTATTGAGTAAAGGATTATTGCATGGCGATTGTTTAACGGTAACCGGTAAAACTGTTTCAGAAAATGCGGAAGGGTTTCCTGATCTCGATTTTGAGAAACAGAAGATTATCCTGCCAATTGAAACACCGGTAAAAGCAACCGGACATTTACAGATCTTATATGGCAATCTTGCAGAAGGCGGCAGCGTTGCCAAGATCAGCGGCAAAGAAGGCGACAGATTTGAAGGTCCTGCAAGGGTATTTGATGGAGAGCAGGAATTGATCGCCGGAATCAATTCGGGTAAAATAAAAAAAGGAGATGTGGTCGTTATCAGGCAGGTAGGCCCGAAAGGTGCACCGGGTATGCCGGAGATGTTGAAACCCACTTCAGCCATTATTGGTGCAGGATTAGGGAAAAGCGTTGCACTGATTACTGATGGAAGATTCAGTGGTGGTACACATGGTTTTGTGGTAGGCCATATTACCCCTGAAGCTTATTTAGGCGGCTTGATCGCTTTTGTAAAAGATGACGATATCATAGAACTGAGTGTGGCCAGCAAAACGATGACACTGAAAGTTTCTGAAGAAGAAATTGCTAAACGCAAAGCCAGTTGGAAGCAACCGGCATTGAAAGCAACAAAAGGGATCCTGTTCAAATATGCGCAGCAGGTAAAAGATGCATCTCAGGGATGCGTTACCGATGAGGCGTAATTAGAAATTAATCATTAAGAATTAAAAATTAGGCTATGGAAACTATTGATCTGACTAAGGAAAAAGTTGCAGAGGCTGCGAAGGAGACGATCTCTCTTTCAGGGTCACAGGCTGTTCTTGAGGCATTGATAGCGGAAGGTGTAGAAACGGTATTTGGTTACCCGGGTGGTGCCATTATGCCGATCTATGATGCTTTGTATGATTATAACGATAAACTGAAACATATACTCGTACGCCACGAGCAGGGTGGTATACATGCAGCCCAGGGTTTTGCCCGTACATCCGGAAGAGTGGGTGTGGTGTTTGCCACAAGTGGTCCGGGTGCAACCAATCTGGTAACAGGTTTGGCCGATGCAATGATCGATAGTACGCCATTGGTGGCTATTACCGGTCAGGTGTTTGCGCATTTGTTGGGAACCGATGCATTTCAGGAAACAGATGTGGTAAATATTACTACCCCGGTTACCAAATGGAACTATCAGGTTACCGATGCAACCGAGATCCCCGCTGTATTAGCCAAAGCATTTTATATAGCCCGTACCGGAAGACCGGGTCCTG
>CANGOX010000031.1 GCA_947455605.1 Chitinophagaceae bacterium | reverse complement strand
GCAACATCAGGCAATGTTGCCCAATCTTCAAAACCTGCCTGTCTGAATAGTTTCAGGCTGGGTTCATTGTGAGCGAAGATGAAACCGAGTAGTGTTTTAATACCAAGTTCCGTTGCTTTATTTAGTGAATATTGCAGTACTTCTTTACCGATTCCTTTTCCCCGTTGTGAGGCATCCAGATAGATACTGATCTCGGCGGTAGCAGCATAAGCGGGCCTGCCGTAAAAGGATTGAAAACTTACCCAGCCGGTGATCTGTTTATTTTCATTTTCAATAACCCATAAAGGTCTTGTGGCAGGATTGTGCTCATGAAACCAAGGTAAACGGCTTTCTACAGTTACAGGTTCGGTATCGGCGGTAACCATTCGGGTAGGAATGGTGGAATTATAGATAGCTACTATCTTTTCCATATCTCCAATAACCGCATCACGATAGATGAGCATGAATGGGTGCGTTGATTTACAAATAAAATTATCAGAAACGGGTAACTGCTTTAACCCTTTTAACTATTTTAACCAGAAAGCTACCAACCACCCTGCAATCCTTCCTGCAAGGCCTTCTTATACTTTCGAAGATCGAAATTGTAAAGGAAGGGTGCTTTATGTGCACCGCCCTTGCGGGTTTCTTTTAAACGTTTTACAAAACCGAATCCGTTCATCCTTCTTTGAAAATTTCTGCGGTCTAATTTTTTATCCAGGATGGTCTCATATAATTTCTGCAATTCAGGCATCGTAAATTTCTGTGGCAGTAAATTATACCCGATCGGTTGATGGTTTAATTGTAATCGAAGTGTTTCGAGCGCATTGTCGAGGATATCCTTGTGGTCCATAAAGAGTTCGGAGATACTGTGAATCTCATGCCATTCGCAACTTACCGAATTCATATCGGGTTCAGGTATCACAACGGCAAAATCAACCAAAGCATAAAAACCTACCGTAATAAAACGCTGGATCAACCAGTGGTCTTTCCCTACTTTGATACCATCTTTTTTCATGATGTTGAGATGGTGTTTTTTATCGGAACGGTTGGGCAGGCCAAATACTTTGAACTGCTGCAGGAAGATATCATGGAGGCCGGTCCTTTCCCTTAATACCCGGGTGGCTGCATCTTCAATATCCTCGTCCTTATAGATAAAACCACCGGGAAGTGCCCATTGGTCCATGTTTTTCATTTTCAGCAGCAAAACCTTCAGCTCATTCTCATGAAAGCCAAAAATGACGCAATCCAATGATACAGAAGGCATAAAGTATTTGCCACCTTCCTGTACTATGTCCTGTATGGTTCTTTCTGGTCTCATTCAGAGCTAAAAATAGTATAAAATTCAGGTGCTGCCATTTGGATTTTCAAATTTAATAGTTATCATTGTGTCATATAGACGCAATGAATGCAAAAACTACGTATGAATAACCGCAGAAATTTTCTGAAAAATACATCGGCCATTGCTTTGGGCAGCTTGTTGCTTAACAAAGACCTGCTGGCCAATGCGCTGGCGAACAAAGCCGGTATGCCAGGTATGGGACTTCAGCTTTACACATTGTTCAGTGTATTTGATGATGATGTATCCGGCAACCTGAAAAAGATCGCAGCTATTGGTTATACCGAGATCGAATCTGCCTTCAGTAAAAAAGGAGGGTTCTATGGCATGCAGCCAAAAGAATTTGCAGCCACTTTAAAGAACCTGGGTATGAACTGGCGTTCGCACCATGTTTTGGGTGCACCGTTTAAATTACCTCCGGGTGCTAAAATGCCGGTACAGGCAGATGGTAAGCCATTAGTGATCCCGCCCATGAAGAACCTGCGTGATCATTACCAGGAACTGGTAGACCAGGCAGCAGAAGGCGGTGTTAAATATCTGGTTTGTGCCAATACACCCATCGGTACCCTTGATGAGATCAAATCTTCAATAGAAGTGTTGAATAAAACAGCGGAAGCCGCAAAGAAAGCAGGACTGCTTTTTGCCTATCATAATCATGATGCAGAATTCAGACCGGTGGAAGGAGAGATCCCATACGATATGATCTTATCACAAACCGATAAGAGCCTGGTAAAAATGGAGCTCGATCTGGGTTGGGCAATGAAAGCCGGGAAAGACCCGGTTGCCATGTTCAAAGCCAATCCCGGCCGTTTCCATCTCTGGCATGTAAAGGACATGGATGCCAAATTTGAACAGATCCTGGAAGTAGGTAAGGGCTCATTTGATTTCAAACGCATTTTTGAGCATGCCAAAGACGCAGGAATGAAATATTTCTTTATCGAACAGGATGGTGCACCCAAGCCTTTTGAGAATATCGCTACCAGTTATCAAAACCTGCGCAATCTGCTGAAATAAGCTTTTCTATATAATGCAAGCAAGCAATCCCCGCATCCCCTGCGGGAAAACAAAAGGCCTGTTGAACTTTTCTTCAGGTCTTTTTGTTTTCCTGATATATATCAGGCCGGGACTAGATATTATTTTCTATTTTCAGGTTATCCCGCAGGCTGGTTTGCCTGCTTTCACCGATCAAACATGCCATTATGAAAAAAATGCTCACGCTGTGTGTCATTGTACTGCTCAGCTATCCATCCTTCTCTCAAAATGATATCTCATCAAAAGCCAAAGCTTTATTGGCTAAAATGACACTGGAAGAAAAACTCGGCCAGTTAAATCTGATCATACCCGGCGGTGCAGCTGTAACCGGTTCTGTGGTAAGCACCGATGTGGAATCAAAGATCAAGAGTGGAAAAGTAGGAGGACTGTTTGGTTTCTGGGGCCCGGATCAGATCCGTAAGGCGCAGGACCTGGCTGTAAAAAATACGAGACTCCATATTCCGATGATCTTTGGATTGGATATTATACACGGACATAAAACCATCTTCCCGATCCCTTTAGGATTAGCTGCTTCCTGGGATATGGGATTGATAGAACAGTCTGCAAAAATTGCTGCCTTAGAAGGTACCGCCGATGGATTGAACTGGGCTTTCTCACCCATGGTAGACATTGCCCGCGATGCCCGCTGGGGAAGGATCTCAGAAGGTTCAGGTGAAGATCCGTATTTAGGTGGTGAGATCGCAAAAGCCATGGTGCGTGGATACCAGGGTACGGACCTGTCTAAGAACAATACCTTAATGGCCTGTGTAAAACACTTTGCTTTATACGGTGGGGCAGAAGCCGGACGTGAATACAATACGGTGGATATGAGCCGCATTAAAATGTATGAATATTATCTACCTCCATATAAAGCCGCTGTTGATGCAGGTGCGGGAAGTTTCATGAGTTCCTTCAATGAAATTGATGGGGTGCCGGCTACAGGTAATAAATGGTTATTAACGGATCTGCTGCGCAAACAATGGGGCTTTAAAGGATTTGTGGTTTCTGATTACACTTCTCTGAATGAAATGGTGAATCATGGTGTGGGCGATCTGCAAACCGTATCTGCCCAATCGCTGAAAGCCGGACTGGATATGGATATGGTGGGAGAGGGTTTATTAAACACATTGGGTAAATCATTGAAAGAAGGAAAGGTTTCGATGGCAGATATTGACCAGGCCTGTTTAAGAATACTGGAAGGGAAATTTAAACTGGGATTATTTGATGATCCATATCGTTATATAGATGAAACAAGACCTGCTAAAGACATTTTAACTCCTGCCAACCGTGCCGCTGCAAGAAATATTGCTGCACATAGTATGGTGCTGTTAAAGAACGATAAACAGTTGTTACCGCTGAAGAAATCAGGAACCATTGCACTGGTTGGACCATTGGCAGATAACAAAAGAAATATGCTGGGCACATGGGTAGTGGCAGGCGATTGGAAACAATCCGTTTCTGTTTTGGAAGGTATAAAAAATGTTGCCGGAAACAGTATCAATATCATTACTGCGAAAGGAGCGAATTTTACAAATGATACGGCTTTGTTCCTTAAAAGAGTGAATGCCCTGGGAGTTGAGGCGGAGATCGATCCAAGATCATCTGCCGATATGATCGATGAAGCTGTTGCTGCTGCTAATAAAGCTGATGTAGTGGTGGCTGTTGTGGGAGAAACTTCCAATATGTCGGGCGAAGCCGCTAGCCGTGCTGATATCAGTATACCTGCCAGTCAGCAGGACCTCTTAAAAGCATTGGCCAAAACAGGAAAGCCCCTGGTGATCGTTCTGTTTAACGGTAGACCCTTAACCCTGGTTTGGGAAAATGAACATGCCCATGCAATTCTCGACGTATGGGCACCGGGAACAGAAGGTGGAAATGCTATCGCAGATGTACTGTTCGGAAATTATAACCCATCCGGTAAGATCACGGCTACTTTCCCAAGAAGTGTTGGACAGATCCCCATCTACTACAACCATAAAACCACTGGACGTCCTTTTGACGGCACAGGGTTTCCTAAGTATAAATCCAATTACCTCGATGAATCCAATGATCCCTTATATCCTTTTGGATATGGATTGAGTTATACAAAGTTTGAATACAGTCCGGTAATGCTGAGTAAAACAAATCTGAAAGGGGAGGAGAAGCTGACCGCTACGGTTACTTTAACCAATGCCGGTAAATATGCCGGTGAAGAAGTGGTTCAATTATATATTACCGATCCTGTTGCCAGCGTAACCCGTGCAGTAAAGGACCTGAAAGGATTTCAGAAAATCATGCTGCAGCCAGGAGAATCCAAAGAGATCAGTTTTGTGATCACTACAGAACAATTATCCTTCTATAATAGTGAGCTGAAAAAAATATGGGAGCCGGGTAAATTCATTGTGCATATCGGAACCAATTCTTCCAATGTGCAGTCGGCGGAATTGCAGTGGAGTAAATAACGTCATTGCGAGGAGGAACGACGAAGCAAACTGTGTTGCAAATTTCGGTATCACCGGTATTTATAGCACAGATTGCTTCGTTCCTCGCAAGGACGGATTTTTAATAAGCTCCCACAGAATCCAATACACTCACTTTCTTCCACAAATGTTTACAGGTATCTACAAAATGTAAATGGATAGGATCCACCTGGTAAGCATCCTGTGCTTCTTTGGTTGGGAAGATAGCCAACCATGAAAACTGGTAACTGGTATCGATCACATCACGATTGGTTGATGCAGGTACACCAATATGAAACTGCTGAATAGAAGGCACTTTACTTAATGCCTGCAGTCCTTCCAGCATGGCAGTGTGTTCTTCGGTTTTGTGTGGATGTTCGAGCCAGAAATAGACATGGTGGATGAATAGATCCTGTGACAGCATAGTATTTTTATTAAGTGATTGGATTGTTTAATGTTAAGGGGTCAAGTTAGTTAAAGTAGTTAAAGCGGTTAAAATAGTCAACAACTTTTTTATCCTCTTTACCACTTTAACCCTCCCAATGAAAAAGCAACATAACTATCCCCGGATGCTTTGCCCAGTTTTCCTCCACCGCAGGCAATTACAATAAACTGTTTGCCATCTTTCTCATATACAGCAGGTGTGGCAAATCCGGAAGCAGGCAGATCATGTTCCCATAAAAGTTTACCGGTTCGTTTATTGAAAGCGCGGATCTTTTTATCACTGGTGGCAGCAATGAATAACAGACCACCAGCGGTTACTACCGGTCCTCCATAGTTTTCTGTACCGGAATGGATGCCTTTGGCTTTTAACTCAGGATAATCGCCCAGGGTTTGTTTCCATTCTATTTTTCCGGTGTTCAGGTTAATTGCGTTCAAGGTTCCCCATGGTGTATCAACAGCCGGGTATCCTTCTTTGGTAAGGAATTTATGATAACCGGTTGATGTGTAAGGCATTTTCAAATAAGGGTCAATTACTTTAGGGGGTGCCACAAAAGTTTTCTTTTGTTTGGATTTGAGATCCAGTATAAAAGAAGCCAAAGCATCCTTTTCTCCTTCACTTAATTGTTTCAGAGCCGGCATCATCCTTCTCCCTGTAACCAGTAATAACTTGAAAGAGTCCTCGGTATATTTTTTATTGATATCTACCAAAGGAGGATAATTGCCGCTACCCAGTTGTTCAGGACCATGACAGTTCATACAGGTGGTTTTATACAAGCGTTTGCCTGCATCCAGGTTATTTTCTTTCAAAGGAGCTTTGTTGCTTACCTCCACCATGGTTAATATCCATGGCATTTCACTTGCATTTACATACAGTAATCCGGTACTTGAGTCAAATGCGGGCCCGCCCCATTCGGCACCACCGTCATACCCAGGAAAAATAACCGTTCCTTTTTTGGATGGGGGATGAAAAATATGATCGTGATTGGTTGCTGCCCATCTCTTCTTAAGATCCTGGTAGGATGAATCGGGTATAAGATGATTGAGGTCTTTCTCCGTTAATAACTGTCGTACAAAAGGTGTTGGAAAATCAGGCATCGGTTGAGTGGGCCATGGTTTTTCTCCTGCTAATTCAGTTTCTGTCTGAACAGGTATTTCTTTGATCGGATAAACGGGTACGCCTGTTTTTCTATCGAGTAAAAAAACAAAACCTGATTTGGTGGTTTGAGCGATGGCTTCTATTCTTTTACCTTCTTTGATCATATTCACCAATACCGGTGCAGTTGGCAGGTCGCGGTCCCAGATATCATGATGCACCGTTTGATAATGCCAGATACGTTTACCGGTAGCTGCATCCAGTGCCAGAACAGAATTGGCATACAGATCCTGCCCTAATCTTTTGCCGCCATAAAAATCGTAGGAAGCTGAACCGATCGGTGCAAATAAAATACCCTTCTCTTCATCCAGACTAAATCCGGCCCAGGAGTTGGCACCACCTATATGTTTGTAAGCCTCCTTATCGTTCCATGATTCATAACCTGCTTCACCGGGATGGGGAATGGTATGAAAGATCCATCTCAGTTTTCCTGTGTGTACATCGTAAGCACGGATATGTCCGGGTGCCGCTGCAGCTCCTTCATCTACCCTTGTGCCAATGATGAGCAGGTCTTTATAAATTATGCCGGGTGTAGTAGAGGCAACATAGAGATCTTTCACATCTCTGTTAAGATCATTGTGCAGATCGAGTTTGCCATGATCAGCAAATCCGTTTATGGGTTTACCTGTTACCGCATCAATACAAAAAAGCGAAGACGCTGCTGAATAGAAGATACGGGCATCTTTGCCATGATCGCTGTAATAAGTTACGCCTCTGCAAACATTCATCGAAAAATAGCCCTTTCCCTTATTTGCAGTTGATGAATTGTCGATTGGATCGAATACCCATTTCTCTTTCCCGCTGGCAGCATCTAACGCAAACAATTTTAATTTGGGCGATACACCGTAGAGAATACCGTTGATGATGATGGGGTTAACCTGGATCTGTGTTTTTTCTTCTGCATCACCGGTATGATATGCCCAGGCTGGTTGCAGTTGGGTTACATTAGAAGTGTCAATTCCTTTTAAAGGAGAATAGTGGGTTGCAGCTTTGTTTCCTCCGTATACATTCCATTCGGTTTCATTATTGGATCTGCATGCGTTGAGCAGCAACGATAAAAAAAGAATGGCCAATAATTTAGCAGAGGGAGTATGCATAGCTTGCTTGTATTATTGAACTAATGAACAAGGAACAGATGAACCGACGAAATCTTAGGAAGTATGATCTCCCGTTTTTCGTTTCCTATTCTTCTGTTCCTTGTTCGTCCGTTCCTTGTTCATCTGTTCTTTGTTCATCTAAGATTATTCAAGGATCCTCTCGATGATCTTTCCGGATTGTTTATTTTTAAGAATAAGTTTCTTCGCTCCGTAATGTGTCATCTCTTCTTTCACCAGGTAGTGATCGGCATCATATTCTACGAGATGGCTTTCTTTGGATAATCCGGTTTTTCCTCTCCAGATATCCAGTTGTACAGGCTCCCAGATCTTTGTTTTGGCTGAACGATACGCAGCATCAAGGATCGCATTCACCACATATCCGTCATAAAACGTTTCTTTCGGTGCCTCACCTTTTTCCATGGCGTTAAACATATCCATGAACATATGATTATAACCAAGTTCATTCAATTCATCACCTACCGGAAATAACCAGCCGCTATTGCTTTCTGCTTTCTCTGCAATATAATCGCCGCCCTTGCCGGTAGTGAACATATCAAAACCTGTACGCAGAAAACTATTGATCCAGATGGTGCCTTCGGTTCCCATTACTTCATCACGCAGATCGAGACCGCCACGAAATGTCCAGCTTACTTCAAATTGTCCGATGGCACCGTTCTCATATTTCACCAAACCGATCGCATGATCTTCTGCATCAATTGGTTTTACCTGAGTATCTGCCCAACACATCACTTCCACCGGTTTGATATCTTTTCCGATATAACTTCTGGTGATCTCTACACAATGACAACCCAGATCGAGTATACAGCCGCCACCTGCCTGTTCAATATCCCAAAACCAATCGCTATGCGGGCCGGGATGCGTTTCTCTTGATTTGGCCCATAAGATCCGGCCCAATGCACCTTCTCGAACACTCTGACTTGCCTTAATAAACTTGGGAGTATATACAAGGTCCTCAAGATATCCATTGAAGATACCCGCTTCTTCCACCGCGAGTAACATGCGTTTGGCTTCTTCTGCATTACGGCCAAGGGGTTTGGTGGTCATTACCGCTTTCTTGTGCTTACAGCAAAGCATTACAGCCGCTTCGTGCAGATTGTTGGGTAAGGCAATACAAACTATATCTACATCGGGATGTGCAATGGATTCTTCCAGGGTAGTGGTCCAGTGTGTGCAGCCATAATCTTCTGCAAATTTTTTCGCACTCTCTTCCCTTCGGGAATAGATGCTGATCACTTTATCTCTGCTTCTGTAACCTTGTAAAGAATCTGCATAAAATCGCCCGATAAATCCGGAGCCGAGCATGGCAATGTTTTTCATGTTGGACTGTTATTTTTTGAGTAGTTGATATTTATTGTGAATGGTGAATTGTTAATGGTGAGTAGTGAATAGTCAGTTGTGAGAAAATCTTTAACAATCACCACTGACTACTCACCATTTACGAAACCGTCGGTTTCTTTTCTTTAAAAAATAATAAGAAATACACCAATACCCCCAAAGCAATATACGCCGGCACATACCAGATATTCTGCCAGTTATGGGTATCAAGGCCGGTTTTGTTCTGATCTACTATATATCCTGAGAACCAGGTGCCGATGAACATTCCTACACCATAGGTTGCAAAGGTAAATAAGCCTTGTGCGGCATTTTTTATTTTATCACCTGCTTTCTTCTCGGTATACATATAGCCGGTTACAAAAAAGAAATCATAACAGATGCCATGCAGCACAATGCCTGCATATAACATCCAGCTACCGGTTTCTGCATTGCCATATGCAAAACAGATATACCGCAGGATCCATGCTGTCATACCCATCAGCAACATTTTCTTTACACCTATTCTGTTAAACAGGAAAGGTATGGCGAGAATGAATACGGCTTCGGAAACCTGTCCGAGTGTCATCTTACTTGCTGCATTTTCAAAATGGATCTCATTTAAAAAGGGATTGGCAAATCCATAATAAAAAGACAACGGTATACAAACCAGTATGGCTGCAATAAAAAAGATCAGATAAGGTCTTTCTTTAAATAGAACAAAAGCTTCTGTTCCCAATGCCTTTGAAGCATCGGCAGTTTGTGCCTTTGGCGGGGTATTGGGCAAAGCAAAACTCAATAAACCCAATCCTGCAGAAACTGCAGATGCCATATAAAAGGTAGATGATGTTTTTTCAATCCCTAACTGACCGATCAATACACCTGCAACGATCCATCCCAATGTACCAAACACCCTGATCCAGGGGAACTGTTTGCCGGGATCGGTCATCTGCGAGAAAGCCACACTATTACTAAGAGCAATGGTGGGCATGTACAATAATGAGTATACAAGGATCACCCAATAAAATACATTACTGTGTTCTATCTGTGTGGCAAGAAATAAGAGCAGGGCCCCTACCAGATGTAAAACACCCATGATTTTCTGGGCGGCAAAAAAACGGTCTGCGATCAATCCCACAAAAAAGGGCGAGATCATAGTGGCAATGGCCAGTGCGCCGTAAGTGGCGCCTATCTCAATACCGGTAGCATGCAGGTGCTCTACCATATAGGTTCCCATGGTAACATACCAGGCGCCCCAGATAAAATACTCGAAAAACATCATGGAGGCGAGTAAAGAACCGGTTTTTGCTTTCATAAGACAATTGTGTTTTGGTTTTCTTTCGTTAGATTTAGACCCCGGTTGGGCCGAAACTGAAAGTAGGAATAATTAGTAATTAATGTTTAGCATTTACCAATTATTTCTGTTCAATTCGCTTAACGGGTATTTGATTGCTTTGCCATGTATATTGCCTTAATAAAACGATTGCTTGCCATAAACCCTTCCCGCCCGGGCAAGGTTACTGCTGTGCATTGTTTTTTTGCGGCAGTTCAAATCTCTAAATCATAACCCCTGTAAAACTAAGATCATGAAAAAGATCGTTGCTTCGTTTTGCCTTGCCTGTGTTGCTTTATTGACCTTGTCGTTCAGTAACCTTAAAAAAACTCCCCGTGTACTGGTATTTTCCCGAACGGTTAAATTTCACCATGCATCTATTCCTGCCGGACAAGCCGCTTTGCAGAAATTAGGGAAAGAAAATAATTTTGAAGTGGATACCACCACTGATGCTTCCTTGTTCACAGACAAGAACCTGAAAAAATATGATGCGGTCATATTTCTAAGCACCACCGGTGATGTATTAAATGATGAACAACAGGCCGCTTTTGAAAAATTTATCAAATCTGGTAAAGGGTACATGGGTATTCATGCCGCTACGGATACTGAGTACGACTGGCCATGGTACAACCAATTGGTGGGGGCCTATTTTAAAAGTCACCCAAAACAACAGGACGCAAACCTTACGATCGTTGATGGCTCGCATATTTCTACCAAACATTTACCAGCTTCCTGGAAGCGCTTTGATGAATGGTACAATTTCAAAAGCCTGCAACCGGGTTTACATGTATTGATCACTATTGATGAGAAGAGTTATAGCGGTGGTGAGAATGGTGAATTTCATCCTATGGCCTGGTACCATGATTTTGACGGAGGCCGTGCATTCTACACAGAATTCGGCCACACAGATGAATCTTATCTGGATCCACTCTTCCTCCAGCATTTATTAGGCGGTATTCAATATGCGATCACAAAGTAGTAGCATAAGCCCTGTGTTTAAAATGATTGGCTAAAAAGAATACAATGAAATCGATCAAAAAAATTGTTCAAGCACTCTTTGTTGTTCTTGCCCTGTTTGTATTCACAAGCTGCAATCATCTTGAAAAACATGTTGATCAGACCGGGGAAAATACAACAAGCTGGGCTATGCTCGATTTTGTAAAAACGGATAGTGTAAACCCTGTACTCAGTCCGGGCACCGGCATATTCATGGATCCCATTTGGAAAAGCAAAGTGGCCTGGGAAGAGAAAGATGTATTCAATCCTGCCATTGTTGTGAGAGATAATAAGATCTATATGCTGTATCGTGCCCAGGATAAGATCGGTTTGCCCGGCGGCACATCCCGGATCGGCCTGGCAGTAAGTAACGATGGACTTCATTTTACCAGAATGCCCGAACCTGTGTTCTATCCGGATAATGATGTTTATCGAAAATACGAATGGCAGGGCGGATGCGAAGACCCACGGATCGTGGAGGATGATAAGGGTGTGTATTACATGACCTATACCGCATATGATGGAAAAATTGCCAGACTATTAATCGCTACTTCAAAAGACCTGATTCACTGGACAAAATATGGCTCTGTATTTGCGGATGCTTACAAAGGGAAATACATTGATAAGTGGTCAAAATCAGGAAGTATTGTTGCTACCTATAAAGAAGGAAAGATCATTGCTACGAAAGTGAATGGCAAGTATTGGATGTACTGGGGCGATCAGTTTATCTGGGCGGCTACTTCAGAAGACCTCATTCATTGGGAACCGGTTGAAATGAATGGCGGAGAAAAACCACCGGTTACCTTAAAGGGAGAAGGATTGAATATGCCCGATCTGAAAATCGTGATCGGCACCCGCAGCAAAAAATTTGATAGTGATCTGGTTGAGTCTGGCCCACCCGCTATGCTTACGGATGCAGGGATCCTGCTTATGTACAACAGCCGTAATATTCCCGCAATAGGCGATACCAGTTTACCCGAAGGCACGTATGCTGCCGGACAGGTGCTGATAGACAGGAACGACCCAACAAAAGTGATCAAACGCTTAGAAGAAAATTTTATGAAGCCCGATAAACCTTACGAACTAACCGGTCAGGTTAATCGTGTATGTTTTATAGAAGGCCTTGCACAGTTTAAGAACAAATGGTTCCTGTATTATGGCACGGCAGATTCGAAGATTGCAGTGGCGGTGAAACAGTAATTAAGAATTAAAAATTAGAAATTAAAAATTACAGCGGGCAATTTTTAATTTCTAATTTTTAATTCTTAATTGATTTTCCCGAGTGCCTGAACTATATCCCCCAATATATCATCCCTATGCTCCAACCCCACACTGATCCTGATCAATCCGGGTGTAATATTTACGGCCTGTCTTTCGGCTTCAGAAAGTTTGGCATGGGTAGTACTGGCTGGGTGGGAGGCAATGCTTCGGGTATCCCCAAGGTTAGCAGTGAGTGATAGCATTTTTAGACTGTCCAGAAATTTTCTTCCGGCTTCCAATCCCCCTTTTAATTCAAAACAAACGATGCCGCCACCGTTCTGCATTTGTTTGATGGCAATGCTATGGTGCGGATGACTGGCAAGAAACGGATAGCGTAAAGATGCGATCTTCTCATGGTTCTCTAATGATTGTGCAATGAATAAAGCATTGGATGCATGGCGTTCCATTCTTACATCAAGGGTTTCCAGGCTTTTGCTCAATACCCATGCATTGAAGGGAGATAAGGCCGGACCGGTGCTTCTGCAGAATAAATATATTTCTTTGATCAGGTCTTTTCTGCCTACCACAACACCACCTAATACGCGGCCTTGTCCGTCAAGCCATTTTGTTGCGGAATGTACAACAAGGTCAGCACCAAATTTGATAGGTTGCTGGTTAACCGGTGTAGCAAAACAATTATCTACATTTAATATGATCTGATGTTTTTTAGCAATGCGACCGATCATCTCCAGATCCAAAATATCCAATCCCGGATTGGTAGGTGTTTCCAGGTAGATCATCCTGGTATTGGGTTTGATGGCGGCTTCCCAATCTGCTTCTGTTGCATTGGCACCGAGATAGGAATATTCGATCCCGAATTTGGGTAAATATTTAGCGATCACCGTATGTGTGCTGCCAAAAATGGCATTGCAGGAAAGTAAATGATCACCCTGTTTCAATAAAGCCATGAAGGAACCAAATACCGCACTCATACCGGAAGCAGTTGCATAACCCGCTTCTGCACCTTCCAGTGAAACCATTTTATCTATGAATTCCTGCACACCCGGATTGCTGAAACGGCTGTAAATATTATCGTCCGACTCATCTGCAAATGCCGCACGCATATCTTCTGCATTATCGAAACAAAAACTGCTGGTAAGGAACATGGGAGTGGAGTGTTCCATTTCATGCGTTCTTTCAGTTTGTATGCGGATAGCGTTTGTCTGTTGATTCTTTGACATGATTTTTTGATTTGCGGATTTGCGGATTGCGGATTTGCGGATTCTTTGATTTAATCAATCCGCTAATCCGCAATCCGCCAATCCGTTAATTAATAATTTCAACATCCCATTCAATGGTACAACCTGCTGCTCTTAACGTGGCGGCTACGGAACAATATTTGTCTAAAGATAGTGAACAGGCTTTGGTGGCTTTATCTGCATCAACATTGCCTGTGAACGTAAAATGAATATGGATATGCTTCCATAAAGAAGGTTCCTTTCCCTCTTCCCGTTCGCCATCGATCACCATTTTAAAATCTTTCACTTCCTGGCGCTGCTTTTTGAGGATAGAAATGATATCCACCCCGCTGCATCCACCAAGGCCAGATAAAAGCGTTTGCATGGGACGTATCCCTGAATTATGTCCGCCAATGGCTTCAGCAGCATCCATACGAAGCGAATGGTTGTTAGTATCGGTGGCTTCAAAAGCATAGTCATCATCCACTCTTTTGATCTCAATTCTGGCCATTTGAAAGATTTATGCAAATGTAATTTAAGCATACCCTTATTTTGCTATTGAAATGCGGAATTATCCTTATGAAATTTTTTGACCATACAGAGGACTTTACTCTTGAGAACGGCACTGTATTAGCCGGAATACGGATTGCCTACCATACATATGGCGAACTGAATACTGCCAAAGACAATGTGGTATGGGTTTGTCATGCATTAACCGCCAGCTCTGATGCGGCAGATTGGTGGAAGGGACTGATCGGCGAAGGCAGCCTGATCAATCCATCCGAACACTTTATTGTTTGTGCCAATATATTGGGCTCCTGTTATGGCACTACGGGCCCTTTAAGTATCAATCCAAAGACCAACCAACCTTATTTCTCTGATTTTCCACAGGTAACCATCCGCGATATGGTACAATCCTATATTTTACTTCGCAAGCATTTAGGGATTGATAAGATCCATTTATTGATGGGGGGAAGTATGGGCGGTTACCAGGTACTGGAATGGGCGGTGATGGAAAAAGAAGTGATCGACCGTTTATTCCTCATTGCTACATCTCCTTCTGAAAGTGCATGGGGCGTTGCCGTACATACGGCACAACGATTGGCAATTGAAGCCGATGCCAGCTGGCTTGATCAAACACCACAGGCAGGTGCCAAGGGATTAAAAGCGGCTCGTGCCATCGGTATGCTTACCTATCGCAACTACAATACTTTCCAGGAAAAACAGACCGACCCTGACCCCGAGAAGATCGATGATTTTAAAGCTTCCTCTTATCTCAATTACCAGGGTGATAAACTGGTGAAACGATTTAATGCCTATAGTTACTGGCTACTCACAAAAGCCATGGATAGCCATCATTTAGGCAGGGGAAGAGGAGGAGACCTGATCAAAGTATTACAATCGATCCGGCAAAAAACATTGATCATCGGTATACGAAGTGATATCTTATGTCCGCTGGATGAACAATTGTTCATGGCAGATCATATTCCGGATACGCGTTTTATTGAGATCGATTCAGCTTATGGCCACGATGGCTTTATCATTGAAACCGTTCAGATCAGCCGTTATTTAGGCGATTGGCTGAAAAGATATTGATAAGTAGTTTATTTTTTTAAAGGTGGAACACCCGGTGTTTTTCTTTCAGTGAAACCATTGGTAGAAACTACAAAAACCGCATCTGTTAAAGGTTTGGTAGAAATCTCTGTAGCCACCATTCTGGTTTTGATACCGCCCTGTTCCATTTCTACTTCCAATGCCATCCCTTTTAATTTGGATAGGGCTTCCGTATTCACAGGACCGATGCCGGGAACATTTCTGATCTTATCTGTTGTCCAGATAACCATCTTACTTACTGTACCTCTGTTGCCTGTTACGGTTAAATTGGCTTTCTTACAGTCATAACCCAGTATCTTTTTAGACTCATTGGTAAAACTGACAACAGGATCGGGTGTTTTTCCTTTGGATATATCTTCTTTGTTTTTTCTGGTATAGAATTTCTGACCCATCGCATCCATCAACATTAATACCCCGGTATTATCAGTAAGGGTTTTCATATGATAAGCAGGGGTGGTCATATCCATCAATGCTTTTTCTTTTTTAAAATAAATGGTAACGGATGTATTGATCAGCATTTGTGCGGCAATATCTTCCTGATTACCGTCAACTTTCATCGCATATTTTACAGTGCCCTCGTTTATCTGCGCTTCTGCATGCAGGATACATAACAGGAGACCGGCTACGAATATTTTTTTCATGGATTCCGTTTCAGCAATGAAGTTAATACGTTAATTCGGATGATATATGCGTTCTGCGTTTTTATAAATATCCGCTTTGTTAAATGTCATGGATTTTGTTTGCTGATGCGTATACATCTCCATCTGGTCTGTATAATGCGGCGAACCGGGTTTGCTGGATGCGCCATATGTATTGATGGTTTCAATGATGGGTCCGTCTTTTGTAAAACGAACCAGTTCCACATAAGCATCTCCCTGTGTGCCTTTCATCATACCATTTTTATACGGCACAGAATATATCGGGGCCAGTACATCGGGTAATCCCGGCATGGGAAGTTCTTTGTTGCCACGCACTAATTTTTGAATATCACCCAACTGCAGATCGGTTCTGCCAAAATTTTTGATCATCTCTGCCTTAACCGTAGTGAGAATTTCAATAAACTGTGTCTGGGTTAGTATGGCATTTCTTCTGTATTTGTTAGGCGATTTTACGATTGTGGTATACACCAGTAAAAAGGTTCCGGCGCCAACACTTTCAACAGTAGCTTTTTTGTCCCAGGTTTTCAGATTATTGATGAGCTCAGCAATTGCCGGATAGTCTGATGGGTTTAACATAAATAAGCTGTCAATATTATTCGGGAAAGCAAACTGTGCAGGAAATTGTCTGTCGAATTTGATCTGTTTGAATTTTTCATACGAGATCTTATCTACCCCCGCCACCAGTTCTTCCCAACGCCTGCTCCTGTTG
Organism: Chitinophagaceae bacterium; assembly: GCA_947455605.1. GTDB lineage: Bacteria > Bacteroidota > Bacteroidia > Chitinophagales > Chitinophagaceae > Sediminibacterium. Next base: position 17,456 of record CANGOX010000031.1, on the reverse strand, counting down.
TTTTCCAATGTTTCATAACCCATGGTAGGGTCTTTGATCACAGGATTATCACTTCCTTCTGTTGAATGAAAAGGAGAGTGGTTTGTATTGAATACAAAACCTGCTTTGGGTTGCAGCACCTGCGGCAGATCTTCCAGCGGATGTAATGCTGTCCAAAGCGTAGCGCTTGTATTACCTGGCAATGTAGATTTCCAGTTGTACTGCGGATCTCTATTACGAACAGGTATCCGGCCATTGCTCAGATAATAGATGGTATCATATCTATCGGCATATACAATATTGTATCCCGGGATCGCCAGCATATTCAAAGCAGATTTGAATTCGGTAAAATTCTTTGCCTTGTTAAAACGATACCATTGTTCCAGTCCGCGTATATCCATCTGTGCTGGCATACGTATTGAAAAAGTGCCTCTTTTGGTAATAATGGTTGGACCATATTTACTCCAATAGGCTTTCTTATTGATGCCGATCTTAACCCCTGCGATCTTTACTTTCAAAGGTGCATTCTTTTCTTCCAGTGTTTCCCAGTTGCCGTCAAATTTGTATTGCATTTTGTTGGCAGAATTGATCTCTAACTGGTATACATCTAGCTTATCAGGTGCATTTACGGTATGCGCCCATCCCAGATATTCATTGGCTCCATGCAGGATACAGGGAGCACCGGGAAAATTTGCACCAATGATATTCCATCCTTCTTCACTGCAAAGATGTGCTTCATAAAAGGCAACCGGACCTTCCAGAGGCTGGTGGGCATTGATGTCTAAATAAACCTGTCCATCAACGGTTTTGTTACTGTTAAAGGCAAAAGCATTACTGCCCGCTGTTTTAAAATTTTCAAGTAAAGGAACAGAACCGCCAAAAATGGATTTTAGCGCATTATCGGCACCCGAAAGGATACACAATTGCAGTACCGAATACTGGATCATGTCTTTCGGTGTGATCGGGAAAGCCTTACTAAGCAAAACTTCTTTCGGATGTTTGGCAGCATAGGCATTCAAACCTGCACAATAGCCTTCGAGCAGTTTTTTAAAAGCCGGACTGAGGTCCGATTCATATTTCTCTTCCACCAGCTCAGGGATCCGAAGCAGATGAATAATATAATCAATAGTAGCGCCTTTCTTTCCCTGATAGGAAGCCAGCATGGCTTTACCTGCCATTAAGGATTGCTGGATGGTGGCAAAATCATCCTCCGATGCTGCCCAGGCAAGCCCATAGGCTACCTCCGGGTCGGTCTTGCCAAAAATATGCGGCACACCAAATTTATCGCGTACGATATCGATCTTACCCGCATCAAACTGCGCATATATAGATGAAACAGCCAAAAACAGGCCGGCAAGCAGGATCAGTTTACGGTACATAGCAATCATTTCGGTTATTACAAATCTAATCAGAATATGTTTGCTGAACCAATTAAGTAAAGCCTTGTTACCTTTATATTGAAAACCAATAAACAAATTCCCCATGGGCATCTGGAAACAAATAGCCGAATACCTCTACATCAAAAAAAGAGACCCCAACGAACCCCGCACCCAATGGATGAAATACATGCATGGCATGAACCGGATCTCATTGATCATGTTCCTTGTGGCGGTAGTGATCATTATTTTTAAACTGCTCATTCTTCCCCTGATCAGAAAATAATGCTCGGTCAAATGACAAGAACAGCAATCTTTTTGTGTATTCTCTTCTTGTTTCCTGTTATGGTTTTTTGTCAGCACTGCGACAGTATCGCCTGGTCAAAGCATCACGATCTGAAATGGAAAAACTTCAAAGCATTAGCGGATAAACGAAGTAATGCCGATGCGCTTTCTGATATCAGTATCTTTTACAAAATATCCACTGCAGAGCGTTTTGCAAGGTTTATGGTCACCTGTTATTTTTATCCCTGCCGGTCATGGGTAAAAAGAGCATCAAGTGGCAGGCTGCTTGAACATGAGCAGACCCATTTTGATATTGCCGAATACCATAAACGTTTATTGATGAAAGAGATCATGAACCGGCGTTTTACCAGTACCAATATTTTTTCATCGGTTGCTGAGTTTGGTAAAATGATCACAGATCTTCGTAAAGAGATGGATGAAGTGTATGATCTGGAAACCAATCACTCAGTGAATGCGGAGAAACAGAAAGAGTGGACAAGAAAGATGGATAATCTCCTTAAAAAACTGGGTGAATATGAGGGCAGCAGTTATGTGATTACCCTCAACTGATCATGGCTACGATCTTTTTTGCTGCCTGGGCCGATGCATGTCCCCCCGCTGCCAGTAAGGCTTTCAGATGGGTATAATCATTCACCAATTCAGTTTTCCGTGATTCATCTGTAAGCAATAAGCCTAATTCTTTTACAAGATTGGCGGTAGTCAATTCATCCTGTATCAATTCCTTAACTACCAGCTTATCCATGATCAGATTCACCAATGAGATATATTTAATTTTGATCAGGCGCTTTGCGATCTGATAACTCACATTACTTCCCTTATAACAAACGATCTCCGGCACACCAAACAAAGCGGTTTCCAGCGTAGCGGTTCCACTGGTAACCAAAGCAGCTTTTGCTTTCAATAAAAGATCATAGGTTTTATTCTGTACAGAGGATACATTTTGATAGGGTGCCATAAAAGGAGCATAGAATTCATTATCCAATCCCGGTGCCTGTGCTACAACAAACTGGTATTCTGGAAAGGATTTAGCCACCTCAAGCATAATGGGGAGCTTCTTGCTGATCTCCTGTTTTCTGCTACCGGGCAATAAAGCAATGATATTTTTGTCCATGGTCCATGGTCCATGGTCCATGGACTGATCTATCACTTCCACCAAAGGATGTCCAACATATTCAACATCCCAGTTCCACTTATCCCTATAATAGTCTTTCTCAAACGGAAGGATACACAACATCAGGTCAATACACTGTTTCATTTTCTTTACCCTGTTCGCTTTCCATGCCCATACCTGAGGTGAGATATAATACACCACTTTGATCCCTTCTTTCTTGGCCCATTCTGCCATGCGAAGGTTGAAGCCGGGATAATCGATTAACACCAATACATCGGGTTGAAAAGCAAGGATATCTTCTTTACAGAAACGGATATTTTTAAAGATCGTGGGCAGGTTGGCCACTACTTCGGCAAAACCCATAAAAGCAAGATCGCGGTAATGCTTTACCAGGGTTGCTCCGGCCTGCTCCATCAGATCACCACCCCAGCATCGGATATCTGCATGCAGATCCTGCAAATGTAATTGCCTGATCAGGTTACTGCCATGCAGATCGCCGCTCGCTTCTCCGGAAATGATATAATATTTCATACCCCCTGGCCCCCTGAAGGGGGAATTAGATTAGGCTGCAAAATACAACTTGGTTTCCGCTTAACAGCGGTAGAAATGAAGGATTTATTTAATATAAACTAAAAAAATAGTTTGAAAACTAAAAAATTAGTTTTAAGTTTACTTTATCAATCAAATACACCCCCATGAAGCCATTAACAAAAGCAGAAGAGCAGATCATGCAAAGCATCTGGAAGCTGGAAGAAGCTTTTCTGAAAGACATTGTAGAAGCACAACCGGAACCCAGGCCGCATTCCAATACAGTGGCCACCATTGTAAAAATTTTAGTGGACAAAGGATTTGTAGGTGTAACGCCGATAGGCAGGGTACACCAGTATTATCCATTGGTATCAAAACAAGACTATTCATCCAGCACTATCCGCACTTTGGTGGACGGATATTTTGAAGGTTCTTTCAGTGATGCCGTATCGTTTATGGTAAAACAGAAAGATATCAGTGTGAAAGAATTGGAAATGTTATTGCAACAGATCAAACACGCTAAAAAATAATTGCCATGTTACCGATTGCCTATTACTTTTTGCAGGTAATACTCTGTACCGCGCTCATGATGGGGTATTACTGGCTGGTGCTGCGTAATAAACGCTTTCACCAGTACAACCGGTTCTATCTGTTAGCCATTACAGTATTGGCCTGGATCGTACCATTGATCAAGATCAAATGGGGACATGCAGCTGTATACAATGACCCCTTACAATTTTTAAATATTGTAGCCGATAGTAATTCGGAAATAGAAAGCTTTACCCGAAAAGGGTTTCATTGGAATTGGGAAGTATTTGCAGGGGTTACTTATTTTATGGTATCCGGTATTTTATTGTTCGGTATGATCCGTGCATTTATTAAGTTGTATCAATTACTCAAAACACATGCCTGTAGATCGGTGGGTGATGTGTACCTCATCTTAACCCATGCACAGGGCACTCCCTTTTCTTTTTTCCGTTATATCTTCTGGAACGAAGAAATTGATATCCGCAGCGAATCGGGTAAACAGATCCTGCAACATGAATTAACCCATGTACGGCAAAAACATTCCTTCGATAAATTACTGATACAGATCGTTTTGATCGTTGGTTGGTTCAATCCTTTTTTCTGGTTGATCAAAAAGGAGTTAGAGATGATCCATGAATTTATTGCCGACAGAAAAGCAGTTCGCAACGGCGATACCTCTTCTCTTGCACAGATGTTGCTTACTGCGGCCTATCCGCAACAGCAATTCATGTTAACCAATCCGTTCTTTTTCTCACCCATCAAAAGAAGACTGCAAATGCTTACGAATAATCACAATCCACGCTTTAGTTATATCAGAAGATTGGTGGTGCTGCCATTACTGGGGGTAGTGGTGGTATTATTTGCCTTTAGAAATAAAGAAGAAAGGCAATTAACAATATCAGTTGCTTCTGTTGTAGAGAAGGCTGTAGAAAAAGGGAGACAGATGATAGCGGTAGAAGATATTCCAATAAATCCGGCTGCAAAAAAAGATACCGTAATTGTTCAGGCCGATACGGTTTATATACAGGGAAAGGATAAGAATGATGTGGTAAAGATCATTCCGGTTAACAGATCGGGTATGTCAAATAACCCTTTAATTATTCTGGATGGCCAAAAAGTACCTTATAGTACAATGAGTGCATTAGATCCGAACCTGATCAATTCTGTGGATGTATTGAAAGGAGAGTCGGCCACTTCTACCGTATATGGGGAGGAAGGGAAAAATGGTATTGTGATCATAACTACGAAAGCACAGGCGCTTAAAAAGCCATTGATGATCATTGATGGTAAAAAAGTTGACAGTGCAACTTTTAACGAAATGAAAATGCATACCGAAAATATTGAGTCGGTAGATGTTTTAAAGGGGGCAAGTGCCAAAGCTTTGTATGGGGAAGAAGGCAAGAATGGGGTAATCATTATAAAAACAAAAGCAAATGCATTGGCATCCTCCAACCTGTTTCCTAAAGTAACTGTTACAAACCATAAGCAAGGAGAAGAAATGGCACAGGTTGGATATAGAGATAAAGACGGTAACTGGATAATGCCACCCAGAGATGTATATGTGAAAGGGTATCCATCCAAACCCACTTCGTTAAATTCAACTTTCTTAAATAAAAAAGTACAGGTGATCCTTGACGGAAACAAAGTTGATCGCACGATTCTCGAAACACTTGATCCCAATAGTATTGCAACAATTAATATCGTAAAAGACAGTACAGCCAAAGGCTTATATGGTGAGGAAGGAAAAGACGGTGTGATCATGATCACTACAAAAGCATATGCCGAGGAATACAAAAAACAAAATCCCCGCAAACCGGCATATGAAGGCCAACCGCTATTTACACAAACGCAGACACCTGCCCAATTTCCGGGAGGCGATGTAGCCTGGCAAAAATACCTGCAAAGAAATTTGAACAGGGATATGCTCGTGGATAAAGGCGGGCCTCCAGGTAAATACACGGTAGTGGTTTCTTTTATTGTTGATAAAGAAGGGAACCTGAGTGATATACAGGCAGAGAATGATCCCGGCTATGGTACCAAGCAAGAAGCCATTCGCATGATCGAAAAAGGCCCGAAGTGGGTGCCTGCTGAGCAGAATGGAAAAAAAGTGATCTATCGGCATAAACAGAAAATAACCTGGGTGGTTTCTTCGGATGATATCAATATCCAAACTGATAAAGACGTTAGAGACAAACTGAAGAAATATGAGCAACAAAAAAATGAAAATATCAATATCTCCCAAAAAAATGGAAAAGCAAGAGAAGAGATTAAAAAAACAGCCAGAGAAAGATTAATCGAGATCCAACTTGAGAAAGCGAAAGCCAATAATACCAAAACTTTTTTCACCATTGAAGGAAGTTCCTGTGTAGTTACCGGCGGAGGCGGAATAGCGCAGATCGATGGCAAAACAGATATCGTGATCGTAAATGGTAAACGAATGACGCCTCAGGAACTTAACAGCAAATTCAAGCGTTCAGATTTTACATTGGTAGCTGCCAGTGAAACAGGAGAAACCATAGATAAATATGGTAAAGGTGTATTACTGGTGTCTTCAAAGACTTTAACACCAGGCGAAGTTCAAAAAATGATGCAATAACTTTTGGAAAGCTTTACAATTTTCCAAAAGTTCCACCCCATCTGCATTTTAAAATAGTTGCCTACCTTTGCATTTTACACGAATCCCCCAAATTCGAAATCAATGCATAAAACAGCGGCTATTCTTTTCTGGATATTCTCCTTTGTAATTACCGTGCATGCATCCGACCCTGTTGATAAGAACAAAGTACAGAAACAACCCCTGAAGCGTGTAGTAATCGATGCCGGTCATGGAGGCAGCGCCGGAGCCGCCGGTAAATTCTATGGTGCATCAGGCAAACGCATGGAAGAAAAAGATGTGGCCCTTGCCATTGCATTAAAGTTGCAGGCTACCATCAACGCCGAAATGCCAGACATTGATGTGATCATGACCCGCACCACCGATGAGTTCAACAGCCCCATTGTTAAAGCCAATAAAGCCAATGCCGCTAAAGGCGAACTGTTCATCTCCATCCACTGTAATGATGTAAATGCGATCAGGCATTCTGAGATCGTGGGCTATACCACTAAAACCGTTAAGAAGAAAGGAAAGAAGACCACCAAAAAAGTACCTGAATACCGTTACTGGACAAGCCCTAATCCCGCTTCAGGAACAGAGACCTATATCTGGGGAGTAGGCAAAACAAAGGACAAGGAAGAAGCTTTAATGGAGAATAATTTCAGTGATACGGCGATTCTTGTGATCAATCAGAATGAGAACCCGGCTATGAAAATGATCAACTCACTCCGCACACAGGAGTTTGCCCATCGCAGCCGCAGACTGGCAGAAGCAGTGGAAGAGGAGTTTGTAAAATCAGGCAGGTTAAGCCGTGGTGCCAAACAAAGAGATGAAAAAGGGATCTGGGTATTACAGGCCGTGGCCATGCCGGCCATTTTGGTGGAAGTAGGTTTTTTATCTAACCCCGAAGAAGAAGAATTCATCACCAGTGAAGATGGGCAACAAAAAACAGCAGATGTAATTGTAAGAGCCCTTAAACGTTACAGATTTTCTCTTGAAGCGCAACAGTCCAACGGAAAATCAGCGGAGATCAAAAAATAAGAAAACCAACCGTGCCTTTGTGCCTTTGTGTGAGGAATCTTTGCACACGAAGGCACAAAGGCACGGTTTTGATTGTGGTATATTTAGGATGACGGATGAATTGCGATTAAAAGAACCACTTGAAGATCAAAGCCACAATTGCATAGGTACAGGTAGCCATAAAGATCCCGGCAGCGGTCTTGTCTTTCTGTTTATTGATATAGAAGGTAAACAGGATCGCATCTGCCAGTAAGGCAATACTGATGATACCGGAGAGAAGTGATTTCTGCATCATCAGCACTTCCCAGAATTCATTCACAGTAAATCTGCGGAACTTGTACAGGTAATAAGCCGTAAAGCCAAATACGGGGGCAATAAAGCCCAATACCAGACCCAGTTTGAGGTTGTCTCTTTGCAGCATCAGAATTTCCAGTTTTTTTCCAGCTTGGTTTTAAGCAGGTGGTTGGTAAGATCGAACTGAACAGGTACCACACTCACAAAATTATTTGTCAAAGCCCATACATCGGTGTCCTTGCCCTTATCAAAATTGATGAACTCACCTGTAAGCCAATAGTAACGTCTTCCATGCGGGTCTTTACGCTCATCAAATTCTTCTTCATATTTGGCATAAGCCTGCCTGCAGATCTTAATGCCTTTGATCAAATTCTCTTCGCCTTTGGGAATATTTACATTTAAGCATAAGTGCTTATCCTGCTGCTTGCTGTTCAATACATGCTCCACCAATATCCTGGCATATTTTTTAGCCGCTGTAAAATCCGCTTCAATACTCAGGTCGAGCAAACTGAAACCGATACTTGGGATACTTTCAATAGAAGCTTCCAGTGCCGCAGACATGGTGCCTGAATAGATCACATTTATGGAATGATTGGCGCCATGGTTAATGCCGCTTAAACAGATATCGGGTTTGCTATGGATCACTTTATCAACGGCCAGTTTCACACAATCCACCGGTGTGCCGCTGGTTGAATAGGCTTCTACCCCTTCAAATACATTCACTTTCTGCATACGCAGCGGAGAGCCGATAGTGATCGCATGTCCCATGCCACTCTGCGGTTTATCCGGTGCAACCACAACGATCTTTCCCAATCCTTTTACAGCTTCAACAAGAGCCCGTATGCCGGGTGCCGTAACGCCATCATCGTTAGTGATGAGTATGATGGGTTGTTTATTCTTTTTCGCCTTAACTTTTGCCATAGGTGCAAGATACGATTAAGATATTTTATCGATTGTTAAAGAGAGATGAATTCACGCAGAGGCGCAAAGGCGCAAAGAAAACAAACTGCGCCTTTGCGCCTCTGCGTGAATATTTATTTTTTCTTCGCTTTCACTTTCTCTGCCACAGGCCAGCTAAAATACTTGAACACCGGAAACTCAACCACTTTGGTGTTCACCCCATTCTGATCGAGATAGGCATCAAAGAAATTCCAGTTAACCAACCCATCATCCGATTGGGGTTCCAGCAGATAGAAGATCAGGTTAGCCAGCGGTTGGGCCAGATCAACTTTAAAATCACCTTTATGTACGGTGCGGGTTGCCGCTTCAAATTTTCCTTCGGCAGAAGCCATATTATGACCCTCAAATTTGCGGGTGGCCCTGTTAAATTTCTCTACCATAAACACCTCACCGCTCAGTTTTTCATCCTTCTCCAACACTTCCACTTTTGCACCTTGTTTCTTCAATAACTCTACAATATTTTGCATAGCTGCGGGTATGATATATCCACGCGGTACGGTACTTTGTACGGTATCTTTAAACTCTCCGAAATAGGTCACATCATCATACGTAACAATTTTACCTGTCTTCAATAATTGTTTACTGCCATCGGGTTTGGTGAAATAGTTATAATCGTAGGTTCTGAAATGATTCAGTTTATCGGCAGTTGGCACCATTTTATACCTTACCCCTTTTTTCGCTTTACCGGCATTATCCACTACATTTTTGATAGCTGCCGTTTCCGCATCATGATTGATCTGAATGATCTCTTTACCATGTTGATTGCAATAGTCCAGGATCTCGAACACAAAAGCATAGGTGCTGTGAATACGCTGATAGAAACGTTCATGCGCAAAGGCTTCACTTAAAATGGCCATTCGGTTTCGTAAACCAAACTGGTTAACAATATAACGGGGATGATGATTATACGTATAAAAATTCTTTACCGGCCAGCCCTCTCTTGTGCTGTAATCACCATAAGGCCCAAAGAACAGATCATAATTCTCTTTTACTTTTTTGGTGATCGCGGGTAGCATTACGCCATTGGTATAGTTGTATGTGGCCGGCTCACCTGCATATAAATAACTGGGTGCCCAGGTAAGTGAGTAGGCATGCCAGGTACCATTGGTGGTATGAAGGTCTACACTCATCTGCGGATCCCAGGCGGTAACTACATTTTGTATCAGTCCCTGAGTTTCCGGTGTTTCCATTTTCATCGCATCGCGGTTCAGGTCCAATCCCTGGCCGTTTTCGCGTTCGCCGGTTTCAGAAGGACTGTTCTCTTGTGATGGCCTGAGCCCCTTGGCCATCTTATCATTACCATCTGAATTATAAATGGGTACAAACAGAATGATCTGGTTATCGAGCAGGTTGGCTTTCGATCCCAATAAAATATCGCGTATCATCATCATCACCGCTTCCTTGCCTTCTACTTCACCCGCGTGAATATTTCCCTGGATATAGGTAACCATCTTGCCGGAAGCTTTTGCCTGTTCCGGGGTACTTACAGACGGGTTAGCTAATATCACCAAAGGGATCTCTTTTCCCATCGGACTTTTCCCTATGGTACTAACCTGTATGAACGGGCTCTTGGTTTTGATGGCATTGATAAAGTTCATCACATCCCCATAAGTAGAGGTCTTATCAAAATTGGACCGCTCAGGTGTAAGGATCAGATCATCGGTAAAAGCCTGTTTGGTTTGTGCATTGGCACAAAAGCCGACACCCAGCAGAAAAGAAAAAAACAATTTTTTCATGAGTCAATTTGTTTTGGAAAATGAAAAGTACACCATGGGTTTAAATCAACCTATTAAAAAATGTAACTGGTAGGCCCACGGGGCACTAAAGTGCCAAAATAGGGGAATGAATATTTCAATGATCCCCACTCTGAAGAGTGGGGCAAAGTGGGAAGTTCATTATATACCTCTGAACTTTCCTTTGAGATATGTTTTGCCCCGCTCTTTAGAGTGGGGATAAGGAGAGTGTTCATTATTGTACCCCTGAACCTTTCCATCAGATATGTTTTGCCCCGCTCTTCAGAGCGGGGGTAAGATACCCCCCATGATTTCATTTCGGGACTTTAGTCCCGAGTGTAAAATCGGGGGGTATAAAAAATATTTTTTGTATTAACTAAAAATGTTAGTAATTTGCTAACTAAATCAGTTAGCTATGTCAAACGCCGGAAAAAATTTACGCTACCTGCGCAAGCTGCGTGGCTGGACACAGGAAGAGTTTGCCAATAAACTCAAGATCAAAAGATCACTGGTAGGCGCATATGAAGAAGAGCGGGCAGAACCCAGGCTGGAAGTAATGGAAGCCATCTGCAATATCTTCAAACTAAGCCTCGAGGATTTTTTATTCAAAGACCTGTCGGCCCCTAAAGCCATCAGCTACCTCGAAAAACGCCGCCAGATGAAAATGGTGTCAGAGGTTGCCGAAGTGCGTTTCGTGCCTGTAAAAGCAGCGGCCGGCTATCTGGCAGGCTATGGCGATCCTGAGTTTGTGGATGAACTGAATACGTTCACATTACCTATGCTCGGGCCAGGGCAATACCGTGCATTTGAGATCGTGGGAGACAGTATGCTACCTACGCCCAGCGGCAGCGTAATTGTTGGGGAGAAAGTAGAGGACCTGGAAGATGTGAAGAACAGCAATACCTATGTAGTGTTATCTAAGAATGAAGGGGTGGTTTACAAGCGCCTGATGAAGAATAACCGATTAAAGAACAAGCTTACCCTTATCAGTGATAACCCGCAGTATGAACCTTACAATGTAAGTTCTGAAGATGTACTGGAAGTATGGAAAGCAGTGTACATCATGCAGAAAGCCAATACCGGCCCTCGTTGGGATGTGAACCAGTTGGCAGGCATGGTTAATAACCTGCAGGAACAGGTGAGCAGTTTAAAGAAGAAGATGAATTGATCTGATGTGCCTATGTTGGTCGCCTGACCAACTTCAAAGGCATATGATCAGCAGCTAAACATATTGCAAACGAGTTTAATTCGATATTGCTCTTACAATCAACATCGGCGAAAGCAGCCTTTCAAAGGCTGCTTTTCATTTTAAACCGTTTGTATATTTTTTGCCTATCACCCGCCTCATTCTGTTACTTTTGCCGCACTATAATTGCATGAGAAAGATATTTACCATCGGCTGCCTGTTCATAATTACTACTTGTATTGCTCAGGAAAAGAACCTGTCCGCCCTACGTATACATACCCCCATCAAGATCGATGGTAACCTCGATGAAAGCGTTTGGGCACAATCGGCCATTGCGGAGAATTTTATTGTTAACAGCCCGCATTTTGGGGATCCTTCCGTATACAAAACCATCGTGCATATTATGTACGATGATCAGGCTGTTTATGTAGGAGCCTATATGTATGATGAGCCTGGAAAGATCCGTCGCCAGCTTACTTCAAGGGATGGGGAGCAAAGAAAGGATGTGGATTATTTCAGTGTTTATTTTGATACGTATAATGATGACCAGAATGGGTTTCAGTTTTTGGTTACCTCACGCAATGTTCAATCAGATGGCAGGCTGGTAGCCAATTTGGTAAACCAGTTTGGTCCTCCCACAGATTATACCTGGGATGCTGTTTGGGAAAGCAGTGTAAAAATGCAGAAAGATGGCTGGAGCGTAGAAATGAAGATCCCATATTCGGCCCTGCGATTTGCTAAAAAGAGTGTACAGGATTGGGGTATTAATTTTCAACGTTATTCAAGACGTAATAATGAAAGTGCATTCTGGAATAAAGTAGATCCTAATCAGAATGGTTTTGTAAACCAGTTTGGAGATCTGAAAGGCGTAGAGAATATTGATCCCCCTTTGCGTTTATCCTTTCTGCCCTATATCACTTCCGGTTTCAGAACCGTTCCTTATGCGAATGCCCCATCCAAAACAGATTTTCTCCGTAATGGGGGTATGGATGTGAAATACGGGATCAATGAAAGTTTTACACTCGATGCAACCGTGATCCCCGATTTTGGACAGGTAGTATCCGATAATGTAGTACTCAATCTTACTCCCTATGAAGTGCAGTTCTCAGAGAACCGCCCCTTTTTTACGGAAGGTATTGAACTGTTCAATAAATCCGGATTGTTTTATTCCAGACGGGTAGGAGGAACACCCGGTGGCTATTCAGATATCAGTAATAAAGTAAATGCCGATCCGAATCTGAAGATCATTTCCAATCCGGGGGTTACCCAATTATTGAATGCCTCTAAATTTTCCGGACGTACCAAAAAGAAGTTAGGGATAGGTGTCTTTAATGCGATCGGTGCTCCCATTACTGCAGAACTGGAGAACAAAACTACCGGTGAAAAAACAAAGTTCGAAACAGAGCCGCTCACCAATTATAATATCATTGTACTTGACCAGGCTATGAGCAATCGCTCTTCACTTACTTTAACCAATACCAATGTTTGGAGAAGTGGCGGCAGAAGAAATGCCAATGTAACCGGAATGGATGTGAATCTTTTTGATGGAGGCAACCGGCACAATATTGTATGGTCAACCAAATTCAGTCAGATAACAGGTATTGATAATTATAATGGATTTGCCAATACGTTGTCTTATGCAAAAGTGAGCGGTAAGCTGCAATACCTTTTACAGAACAATATCAAGTCGGAAAGATATGACCCCAATGACCTGGGTATCCTGCGTGCACCCAATGATTTTTCCGGTGTGGCAAGGATCAGTTATAATGTGTTCACACCTACAAAAAATTTCCTGAGTTATAGTTATAGTTTAACCGCACTGCCTACTTATCTCTATAAACCTTTTAAGTTCTCCAATTTTGCCTTACAGGGAAAAGCTTTCTGGTTCTTTAAGAACTTCTGGGATCTGACCCTTACCGCCAATGTGCAGCCTGTTTGGCAACGTGATTATTTTGAATTGCGTACTGAAGGCAGAATGATGAAGAAAACAGGATATTATTATGTGGCAGCCAGTGGAAGCAGCGATAGCCGGAAAAGATTTTTCCTTAAGTATCTCTTAGGGTATGCAGAATCTCCTTTACCCAATGATCCTTACTATAGCTGGGAGATCGCACCCCGTTATCGCTTCAGCGAACATTTTAGTCTGGATGTGGATGTTACACGTGTACATGATCATGGAAATTATGGGTATGCGTATCGCGATGCAACCGGGGAACCAATTGCAGGGTTAAGACAAATGACAAATCTTACCACCATAGTAAATGCGATCTACAATTTTTCTTCGCGCATGAATCTTTCCATGCGTGCGAGACATTACTGGAGTAAAGTAGTGTACGATAAATTCTATTTTGTAGACCCCAACGGAGATCTCTTGCCACATACATTTGTTAACGGAAAGGATCAGAACTTCAATGCTTTTAACCTGGATATGTTTTACACCTGGGATTTCCGATACGGAAGTAAACTCATCATCGGTTATAAGAACTGGCTGGGTAATGATTTTCCGATCAATGGGATCAATTATAAAAGCTATACCGGCAACCTAGCCCAGATATTCCAGCAACCCCATGGCAACGAGCTCACCGTACGCCTCATCTACTATCTGGATTATTTAACCATGAAAAAAAAGAATAGCTAACAAGCAAATACTCCAGACTGCTAACTTCAGACTAATTAAACAATTCTTTCGCCAGACGAAACGTATTACAATGCGCTTCCACAATAATTTTAATATCGGCCGAATAACCGCCACCCATCGCAACTGTAACGGGGATATTATTTTCTTTCAATAACTGAAAAACGATTCGGTCCCTTTCTTTACATCCCTGCATACTTACTTTTAATTTGCCGAATTTATCTGTATCAAGAATATCCACGCCTGACAGGAAGAAAGCAAAATCGGGTTTTACTTTTTTGATCAGTTTGGGCAAAGTCTCCGACAAAAGTGAGAGATAAGTGTTCTCGTCAGTTCCATCCGGCAGTGGTAGATCGAGATCTGATTTCTCTTTATGAAATGGATAATTATGACCGCCATGCATACTGAAAGTAAAGACCCTTGGATCGTTCTCAAATATTTTGGCTGTGCCATTGCCCTGGTGCACATCCAGATCAATGATGAGTATTTGTTTAGCTAAACTCTTTTTTAATAAATAGTTGGAAGCAACGGCCATATCGTTCAACAAACAAAAACCTTCTCCTCTGTCGCGAAATGCATGATGGGTACCTCCGGCCACATTCAATGCCACACCATCCTGCAAAGCATATAAACAACAGTCGATCGTGCCTTGTGTAATGATGCGTTCTCTTATGGCAAGTTCCGGTGATTGCGGAAACCCGATCTTTCGTTGTTCAGAAGGGGTGAGGGTTTGGTTAATCAGTTTGGAGAAATATTCTTTATCGTGTGTCCATAAAATAATTTCTTCCGTACATGGTTCAGGGATAAATAAATGATCAGCGGTGATGCTTCCTTCATGCAGTAATTGCTCGGGGATCAATTCATATTTCAGCATCGGAAAACGATGTCCTTCAGGCAAGGGATGCGCATAAATAGGGTCGTAAGCGATTCGGATCATTTGATATTGACAAGGCTCTGGTTAACGATCGCAAACACTGTATCAGTTTTTTTCTTCTTCATGATCGCCAATCCACTGAATTTACTGAATGCGGGTAATATGGCCAGTTTATTTGAAAAATAATAACAGGGAAACTGCAGGTTTTGTTTACCCAATCCACTGATGCTCACACCGGGATGTATGTGACCGGAAAAAAGATAATGCATGTTTTCTGTTTTCAGTTCTGCAGGATCATGCACAAAATCAAAATCCCCTACCGTATACAAACCTTCTTTTACAAGAATGCCGGCTTTTGCATACCAGTCTGCATGCAGAATATCATGATTCCCCTTTACCAGGATAAATAGCAGATCCGGAAAATCATTCCGCCATTTGAGGAATAGATCCATTTCCTTATTGGCTTCGCTATGAAAGAGGTCGCCAACGGCAATGATCTTTTTGGGTTTGAAATAACTGATCTGGTCCAATAAGCATTGCAGGTCTTCTTTAAATATTTTCTGAGGAACAGGAATCCCGTTCTTCCTGAAATGCCCCGTCTTACCCAAATGCAGATCAGATAAGAGTAACGCCTGTTCTTCCTCCCAAAATATACAACGTTGCGGAGTTAACCAGAATGTATTGTTTTGTATAATGTGTTGAACAGGTGCTGTCATATAATAGTACAAATATAATACCCCGCAATCCAAACTGCGCCCTTGCGCCTCTGCGTGCAATTTTTTCTCGCATAGGCGCAAAGGCGCAGTTATTTTTCGAGTTGCAACTGCATTTTTTTAACCCGGTCCTCCAGTTTCTCCGAAGAGAAATGATTCCGGTTCAATCCATCCACAATGATCGGGAAGGAGAGTGGTGTGAGTTTTTTCGGGAAAGTGACAATGATATTACCTGCATGAATTCTTTGTAAAGCCAGCCGTAACCTCACTTCATCCATCTGCTGCATCAACACTTCGTTATATGCCTGTTTTAAAAGAATATTGTTGGGGTCAAATTCATCAAACACTTTGAATAGTAAGGATGCAGATGATTGCAGATGTCTTGCTTTCTTATGCTCCCCCGGCATTCCCTGAAAGATCAGACCACCGATCACTGCAATATCCCTGAATTTTCGTTTGGCCATTTCTGTACTATTGGTGCTTTTCTGGATATCCGCCAGCAGATCATCCGTTGTAAACAATTCATGGGCATTGCTGTCGTCAACCGGAATGGGCTGGTCGCTCAATAATTCAAACCCATAATCATTCATAGATATTGAAAAGGTAATGGGAGTCAGTTGACCGATCCTGTAAGCAAGAATGGCACTCATGGCTTCATGCACCTGTCTACCTTCAAATGGATATACCACCAGATGAAAACCGTTCTTGTCTTCTATCTGTTCTATCAGTAATTCATTATTGCGGGGTATATGGGATAGTTCCTGCTGCAGTGCAAACAGCCCGTGTAAACTTTGCAGTTCGATCTCATCTTCATTTACCAATGCCTTATTAAATGTTTCACGCAGGATCCTTCCAAGATTCGCTGTTAAACTCATACGCCCACCCATCCAGGAGGGTACGATAGATTTTTTGGCAGATGATTTACGCACCATCACGCTCATATCTTTGATCATCACGAGTTCGAGATTTCTGCCGGCCAATGTAAATACATCACCGGGGTCGAGCCGGCAGATGAACCATTCTTCTATCACACCTACAAAACCGCCATTCATCATTTTCACTTTCAGCATTGCATCACTTACAATGGTGCCGATATGTATACGGTGTCGCATAGCGATGCGTCTGTTTTTGATACGGTAAATGCCATCTTCAACTTCCACTTTTTTATATTCATCATACACCTGCAAGGCTTTACCACCCACGGTTATGTGCAATAATAATTCCTGCCATTCTTCCTCCGTCATATCGGCAAAACAATACGTGCTTTTGATCTCTTTGTATAATGCATGGGATGCAAACCCTTCACCAATAGCCAGTGTGCAAAGAAATTGAAGCAGTACATCAAAACACAAGAGCATGGGCTCCCTGCTTTCAATGGCATTTTCTTTGATGGCTTGTTTGAGTGCGGCAACTTCCAGTAACTCGAGCGAGTGTGTTGGAAGAAAATATATTTTACTGACCTCTCCCGGTCTGTGCCCGCTTCTGCCGGCTCTTTGTAAAAATCTTGCAACCCCCTTGGGCGAGCCAACCTGTATCACCGTATCTACCGGTCTGAAATCTACGCCCAGGTCAAGACTGGATGTACAGACCACCGCTTTTAATTTCTCCGTATGTAAAGCT
>CANGOX010000030.1 GCA_947455605.1 Chitinophagaceae bacterium | reverse complement strand
TGGCAAAATGCGCGGTGCTATCCGCATCTCATTGGGGCTAATGAGTAATTATGCGGACTGTGAAAAATTTCTTTTCTTCTGCAGTGAATTCTTAACCTAATACACAGATCAACAAACTACCAACGCTTGATCTGCTTTCTGGCAAGATCATACACCGGCTTTTCTACCACGAGATAAGTAACAATTGCAATCAGCCAAAGTAAAATAAAATTTCTGTCGTTAAGCCAATGAAAAGCGGCAATCCTCCTATTTACATAACCGATATGAATCAGGTAAAAAATATAGGAAGCGTTTCCCATCAAAACAGCTACCCTTGTAGAAAGCAAGCGGCTCAGCCATGTTCTTTCCGTGATCAGTGAAAAAAGAAATGTACAAATAAACAGCGGGAGTATGAGGTTACGGATAATGAGTCCGGTTAAATGCTGCGTGCCCTGATCATAGGTGTCTATTTCAAAACAACTGATGGCATAAATAGCTGCAAGTATCCAAAAGGAAGAAAGAAATGTAAGGTATCTTTTTTTGGGAACCGTATCAGACACTATTTTCTTTTTCAGGAAGATAGCCAATAATACCCCGCTAAAAAATTCGATAAACCGGCCAAAGAAAGTGCCGTTAAAAATGAATAACGCATCATACAACCATTTACCCGGGTTACCATTTATCGAATGCCATGTATATCCAATGCCTAAGGAGAGTAGGGTAAGGAGCCATAAATAGGCCATTGTTTTACTGATACTCTTTTGCGCTTGAACGTAAATAAAAGGGGCCAATATATAGAAGCATAACTCAACGGTAAGTGTCCAAGATTGGGGCAGGCCGTTCAGGTTATATTTATCAGAAAAACCTTTCAGCAAGGTATAATTGTATACAATGAGGTTAGCTGCGGGAAATCCGGTATCCCAATAACTGATGGTGAGGATCAGAAGATAAACGGGGAAAATGCGGCAGAACCTGATCAACAGGTATTTCAGGTAGTCTTTTTTGGAAGCAAGCGGTTTATCGGCATAGGTATAGGCAATGAGAAACCCACTAAGTACAAAAAATAAAGCAACGCCTGTATGAAACTCATTCAACTGCTGAATAACATAATCAGGCAGCCAGCCGCGCCAGTATTTTCTGTTATGATACAGAAAAACCATAATAGCTGCTATGGCCCTTATACCGGTAAGGGGTTTGAATCTTTCCTGCAATTGAAGTAATTGAATGTAAAAACGAAATTACAACTTATGCAGAAAAATCTGGTTGCCTTGCAAAAGCCTTATGCCAATTAACCTATTAAAAAGAAACGCAGTTTCTATTTAGCGATCGCTTTTCTGCTCTGTGTTGTATAAGCTGCAAAATAGCCCAGTGCATTATTAGAAATATTACTGATCGGATTGGATGGACTGGCAGATTGAAAATTATTATTACCCGCTACCTGCGCAAACGTATAGAAATAGTCATAGGTAGCTTTTTCAATACAGTTCATTTTCAGTAAAACGGTATCACCGATATTAATATAGGCACTGTCGGTTCGCAGGGCCACGTTAATATATCTGCCATCAGATAACCTGTCGTCAAATACATTCGTGTTTTTTATTTTCCGGCTGTTAACATACTGCGTAAATGAATAATAGTTTTTGACATTCAAAGGATCCTGGTAATTGGGTACGGTATTGATATCAATTTTGTTAACCCTGCTTGTGTGCTGAAAACTGATAGAGTCGAGTGTAACCGGTTGTGGCATGGTAGATGTGGCCGAGTAAGTTTGCGAACCGATGGTAATGTTCAATTGATAGGTATGCCCGGGTATACCCTGTATCGTATGAGTTGTATATATGCCCGGTGAAGTTTCTGTTAGCAGATCCTGAATAATCCCCCCATTATCTGTAATCCTTACGGATGCACCTGAAACCGGCGGAAAACTATTAGATGCATCAAAATTAACCGTTTTGGTTATCTGCACCTGGTAAGGGCCGGGTGTATTGGTGATAATGCCTTCCACCACTATTTGAGGTGCCGCATCATTCAGGTTAACATTGATCACTTTGGTGCAGGCATACAAAATAAGTGGCAATATGATTAAAGACCATTTAGAAAATACTTGTTTCATATGGTTAGAATTTAAAATTATACGTTACAGAAGGAACCCAGCGGAAGAGGGCAGTTTGTACGGCCTGTGTTTTGGCAGGGTCATTAGGATCATCTTTAAACTCTATGCTGTATGCATTCTCACGGCCATACGCATTGTAGAGGGAAAAGGTCCAGCTTCCCTCTGATTTTTTCCGCTTCTTTCCCTGCAAAGTAGCCGCAAAATCCAAACGGTGGTAAGCTGGCATTCTGTATCCATTTCTTTCAGTATAATAAAATGCGGTTTGTCCGTTAACCTGGTATTTACCACTTGGAAAAGTTACTGCGTTTCCCGTATTATAAACAAAGTTGGAAGAGAAGGTCCATTTTTTATTTGCCTGATAAATAGCTACGATAGCCATATTATGTGTTTGATCCTGTTTGGCAGCATACCAATTGTTTTTATTAATGCCATTGATCAACTTCTCTGTTCTGGATAAAGTATAACTGATCCATCCGGTTAGTTTTCCCTGTTTCTTTTTCAGAAAAAGTTCTAACCCATAAGCACGACCTTTCCCGAATAGTAACTGCGATTCTACATTGGCATTTGCCCTTAATTGTGCGCCGTTTTTATAATCGATCTGGTTCTGCATGGTTTTGGTATAGATCTCTGCAGAAAACTCATACGCATTATCATGAAAATTACGGTAATAGCCCAACGATACCTGATCTGCAATTTCCGGTTTTACATTCGGGCTACTAGGGATCCAAAGATCTGTGGGATTGGTAGATGCTGAATTGGACAGCAGGTGCAGGTTTTGTACATTTCTGGTATAGGATGCCTTGAGGGAGTTATTTTCGGAAAGCTGATAGCTGGCAGAAAAACGGGGTTCGAGATTGATATATGATTTTACTACCGTACCACTTGTATAGCTCCGTGTTTGAATGGTATTGCCGGCGCTATCATACGAATTGAAATCTCCCGGACCAAGAATACTGAAAGATGATAAACGCAATCCGTAATTCAGTTTTACCTTATCCACAGGAGATATTTCATGCGAAAAATAGGCCGCATTCTCTAATGCGTATTTAACAGGAAGGTTTGTGGGATTAAAACTGGAAGTGCCCGATGCATCCACAATACCTGGAGAAATGCGGTGATTAATCACATCAAAACCAAAATTGATCTTATTCTCATTATTCACAAAATACTGAAAATCCTGTTTTAGTGAAACGTCTTCAATTTTCGATTTGATCAGGATATTATTTGTGCCAGAATTGATCTTGATATTATAGTTGTAGTTACTATAAATGAAAGAAGTGTTAGAGAAAAGCCTGCTGTTAAACACATGGTTCCATCTGGCTGTTGCCGTACTGTTGCCATAATCAATTCCAAATGTGCCGCCAAAACCCAGGTTATCTCTTCCAAAATATCCTGAAAGATACACGCGGTTATTATCATTCAGTTTATAATTGGCCTTTACATTAAAATCGTAAAAATAAAGGCTGTTGTTTTTTATAGAAGAGTCCCTCGACAGTTTGAGGAAAAGGTCGGCATAGGTTCTTCTTCCGCTTACAATAAAGGAGCCTTTATCTTTTACAATCGGCCCTTCAATATTTAATCGTGAGGCAATCAATCCGATTCCCCCATTGGCATGGTAATCCTGATTATTACCATCATTCATTTTAATATCTACTACTGAGGAAAGTCGCCCACCATATTCTGCAGGCATAGCACCTTTGTAAAGGGTAAGATCTTTGATCGCATCTGAATTGAATGCAGAGAAAAATCCTAATAAATGGGAAGCATTGTAAACGGTAGCTTCATCCAGCAATATCAGGTTCTGGTCTGCGCCACCACCACGAACATAAAAACCGCTGCTACCCTCTCCTGCTGATTTTACACCGGGTAATAGCTGAATAGTTTTCAGAACATCTTTTTCGCCAAAAATAACGGGTACATTTTTAATTTCATTTACCGAAAGTTTCTGTACACCCATTACCGGCTGGGTAATATTGGCGTTCCTTTTTTTAGAGCTAACCGTAACTTCCATCATTTGCTGCAAGGCCTGATCTAATTGAACGGATAACGATATATTTTTATTGAGGGCAAGTTTTACCGAATCCTGTTTAAATCCAGCAAAGCTTACAATTAAAGTGTACACACCTGACGGAGCAGTAATTGAGTAAAAACCATACGCATTACTAACGGTGCCCGATTTGGGTAATTCCAATATATATACAGAAGCACCAATCAACACCTCACCCGATCTTTTTTCCTTGATCGTACCGCTGATGGTATGTTTATCCTGTGCATAGATCTGTAACCCTGTAATCAGCAACAGGAACAAAAGCAGTCTTTTCATGTAAACGGGAATTTTATCTACTGCAAAAATATCTTTCTACCCGCAATATCGACGATTCTATCAGAGGGATTATATGCTAAATAGTGTTAAAATATGCTAATGACCATGGCAATTCATTATTCCCTGATAAACATTGTTTAATGTTTGAAGGGTTGCCATGAACATGACTTAATCAACCTGAAAGATAAATGGGTGCATGAAAGAATAAGATTACCCGCTCAATTCGCTGAAAAAGAATACGGCTGAGAGGACTTATTGATGCCACGCTGTATATCGGGTTTGCCACCCATACTGAAATTCAGGGTACCCCCTTTCATGATATCTGCATGTTCAATGAAATTCTTATCATACTTAACGCCTCTAAGTGTTGCCGATTGGATATATACATTCTTCTCACTATTTTCGGGTGCATTGATCACAAATTGTTTGCCGTTCTCCAGTTGTAAAGTTACTTTTTTAAATAGTGGTGAGCCGATCACGTATTGATTTGTTCCTGGGCAAACAGAATAAAATCCCAAAGCACTAAATACATACCAGGCACTGGTTTGGCCATTGTCTTCATCGCCGCAATAACCATCGGGTGTGGCGCGGTATAATTTATTCATGGCATCTCTCACATGGAATTGTGTTTTCCAGGGGGCCCCGCAATAATTGTATATATAGATCATGTGCTGTATGGGTTGGTTGCCGTGGGCGTACTGGCCCATATTCATAACCTGCATTTCGCTCATCTCGTGTATCACGCCGCCTTTGTAAGCAGAGCCATCAAAAACCGGTGGTTGATTGTATACACTATCCAGCATCAGTTCCATCTGTTTATCTCCACCCATCAGTTTAGATAATCCTTTAAAATCCTGAAATACACTCCAGCTGTAATGCCATGCATTGCCTTCTACAAACTCACCACCCCAACGCAGTGGATTGAATTTGGGATCAAAGCTGCCATCCAAATTTTTACCACGCATCAGTTTATGTTCGGGGTCGTACAGATTTTTATAGTTCTGCAATCTTGAGATAAACTTGTCAATCACTTCTTTGGGTTTGTGCAAGGCAAGACTGATCTTATACAAACAAAAATCCGCATACGCATATTCCAGGGTCTTAGCGGCACTTCCTCCATATTTATCTGCGGGTACATAGCCGATGGTGTTATATTCTTTCACACCCTCTCTTCCCAAAGTTCTGATCGGGCCCATATTTTCGGTATTCTTCATCAGGGCTTCATATAAAACAGTGGTATCAAAATTGCGTATGCCTTTCATAAAAGCATCTACAACTACAGAAGCCGAATTGCTACCAACCATTGTAGCACGGTGTCCGGGACTTGCCCATTCCGGTAACCAGCCACTTTCTTTATAGGTATTGGCCAGGCCCTGGATCATCTGGCTTTCTATTTCAGGATACATTAAAGTGAGAAATGGAAACAAAGAACGGAATGTATCCCAGAAGCCGGTATCGGTAAACAAATAGCCATCTGCTATTTTACCCTCGCCATATGGGCTGTAATGGATCATTTTATTATTGGCATCAAACTCATAGAATTTACGTGGAAACTGGAGCATTCTGTATAGGCATGAATAGAATGTTTTCATTTGCTCCGGTGTACCGCCTTCCACTTTTACTTTGGATAGTTCTTTGTGCCAGGCGGTCTTGGCTTTTTCTTCGATCTGGGCAAATGATTGTTTGCCTACCTCTCTCTGCAAATTCAATTCTGCCTGTTCGAAAGAGATAAAAGAAGAAGCTACGCGGAGATGTACCTGTTCACCCTTAGCCGTTTTAAAACCAACTACTGCCTGTGCATGCAGGGATTTGATCTCGTTTTGAGCGGTATGAACAATGCTATCATCTACGGTATGGGTAAGATCGAATGCTTTATCAAACTGAATGATAAAGTAATTCTTGAAATTGGTGGGCACGCCCCCCCTGTTTCGGGTGGTATAGCCAATGATCTTATGCTCTTCGGGAATGATCTTGATGTAAGAACCCCGGTCGAAAGCATCTATCAAAATAAAGGAGCTATCCGACTTAGGAAATGTAAACTGAAATACAGCTGCACGCTCTGTGGGCGTGATCTCTGTGAGCACATCATAATCGGAGAGATACACATTATAGTAATACGGTTTAGCAATTTCTGCCTTATGGGTAAACCAGCTGGCGCGTTTTTCTTCGTTAACCACCATGTGGCCGGTCATGGGCATAATGGAGAACTGCCCGTAATCGCCCATCCAGGGTGAGGGTTGGTGCGTTTGTTTAAAACCACGGATCTTATCGGCAGTGTACACATATTGCCAGCCGTAACCATTGGTGCCTGTTTGCGGCGACCAGCAATTCATTCCCCATGGCATCGTAATAGCCGGGTATGTGTTTCCGTTTGAGAAACTATATTTTGAGTCTGTACCCATTAAAGGATTCACCCATTCTTCGGGTTTGAATGAAGATTGCGCATTTAGAGAGAGTGCCCCAGACAGGCAGATAAGTAACCAGATATGTTTGCTCATAATCAATTATTGCAGTTTGAATGTATGCGTACCGGAAGAGATACCCGGAAAAATATAAAAACCATTTTCAGGTATCACTTTAGCAGGTTTCCCATCAACCGTTATTTTCTTTTTTTCAGGATTAATGGCCAAACATACTTCAGCCACAGTAGCGCCGGGTACAAAAACAGTCATTGAATATTCTGTATTTGATCTTTTACAGGAAACGCTTACTAAGCCTTTCAAAGTGGTGGTAGTAAGATCTGCGTATTGAAGACCTCCCAGTTGCGGTTTGATCCGGATGGTTTCACTGCCGGGAGAAGTGGGTTCAACACCCATTAATTTTCTCACAATAATATTCGCCGGTGCAGAACCCCAGGCATGATTCAGATCAAGATTGGGTTTGTACACTTTATCCCAGGCTTCCATCGTAATGGTGGAACCTACCCGAATCATATTGTACCAGCTTCTTTGGGTAGTAGCTGTCATCAGTTCCAGTGCATATTGATCTTCGCCTGCATCATACAAGGCATCCAGCAAAAACTGTGAGCCATATACACTACAAGCCATTTTCCGGGTTTTGATGAATTTGATCACAGTGGAAACATTATCTGCTGGTACCAACCCAAATGCTAAAGCAAAGAAATTAGCATGGAGTGAACTATGATGGGTTGTATCACCGTCTTTTATTAAGCCTGTCTTCGGATCACTGAACGTTGATTGATAGGATTGATATAATTCTTTGGATTTTGTCTGATAAAATGCGGCATCTTCTTTCTTTCCCAGTGTTACAGCGATCCGATTCATCAATATCAAGGTACGGTAATAGAATGCATTGATCACTGCGTTATAATCGGTGTATACAAACCCATCGGTTTCGCCGCCATATTCTTTCTCATTACCGATATAAGCACCTTTCTGCGGCCAGTCTACATTATCTTTTAATCCGTGCTTTCCATCGAAATCTTTAACCATGTGGATGGATTCCAGAAAATCATCTGCTTGCTTTTTGGCTTTTGTACTGATGAGCCCTGATGATCCGGCTAAAGGCATCAATATTTTTTTCTGTAACTCGGTATAATATTTTTTGAGAAAGCCATCATCGCCTGTATAGAGAAAATCATTCCAGGCCAATAATACATTCTGTAAACTCCATTCAGTGGGCCAGGTAGGATGATAGATCACATAATCCATCGATCTTCTGGCTATGCTATACTCGGCATCTACTGAATAATGTGATAACTGGTTGATCAGCGCATCCGCTTCATATGGCAAGCGTTCACGGTCACCATCTACATAGTAGCCGCTGAAACTGGTGGCTTTAATGGAGTATTTACAGAGGTCCCACACTTTGTTCAGCACAGAGTCGCTTGAATGAAAAGAAGAAGCGGCATTATCAAAAGGATAAAACACCATTTTCCTTTCCACTGATTTTTTGTTCAGCTCCCCTGAGAAATTGGATAGTACGATATATCGGAAAGGAAAGACCTCTCCTATATATGCCGGCATTAAAACAGGGTTACGGGCGTTTCTTTTTACATCGGCCGGCCATACAAGTTTGTAATCGTGCGTACCTTTCTCAACATACAAACCACGTTTACTATACCGTATATTACCGGGAATGCGTTGAATATTGCCGGGGCTCTCCAATGCTTCAGCCGCTTCAATCCAGATCGAATCGGATGTATTACTGGTAAGATGTAATATGATTTGTGAAAAACCATCTTTGCCAAAATCGATAAAATAACTGCCGTTCTCTTTTTTACTGATGGATACCGGTTGTTGTATCTCTGCTGTTAAAGGATGATGAGAAAATTTATCAGCTGTATCGGCTGCTGCCAGATAAAAAGAACTGGCTTTTGAATAGGTACCAGAAACATCATTCCCACTCCAGCTCTTCACTTTCCAATAGTAGGTCTTACCGGTTTGTAATGTTTTCCCCGCATATACTATCCGGCTTACCTGCGTGGCGGTCTTTTTTGAATCCCAATAATCTGCCTTATCGGCTGCCAATAATTGAATAGAAGAGGCCACCAATATCTGGCAGGCTGTCATTTTTTTTATGGTTGCATCCAGTTCCCAGTTAAATACCGGTTGTTGAGAATAGATCTTTGCAAACTGATATAACTCTTTTTTCTGCGTAGCATTTACCAGTGTTTCATTTACAGGTATCCCATTTTGATAAACCTGATCTGTATTACGGACCAGATCTGTACGTAACCGGGATGGCGACTGGGCATGTAATAATACCGCCAGTGATAAAGAAACACTTAATAAAGAATATATTTTCCTTTTCATATCTGTTCTGATTCTTTAGATTAATATTTCCAATCATGCGCATCGGCACCCTGCCCAATTACCGGAAAGGCGCTGATGCGTAATCTTGCCGCTCCCATCGGTATCAATGTTACTGTTTTTTCCGGTTCCTTACTTTTTACCGGACTTTCAGATAAGATACCACAAAGGCCAAATTGATCGATCTTCCAATCAGGTATTTGTCTTGCTTTCACTCTTATGTTGATAGGGGCTGCTTCCAATGTAAAAGGGAAATTATCAGCGGGCCATGGCTTTCTTTCAATGGTAAAAGAAGACGATGTATTTTTCGCATCTAATACCAATCCAACATTCCAGGGGGTGGTGGGATGGATCTCATAAGAAGGCCAGGCTTTTGTATCGGCACCTTTCTGCCATTTAGAATCTTTTATAGCTGTTGCATCACTCTGAGCCATCACATATTCTTCGCCGATCTTGAGTGAGAATGTCAAAGGACCATAGTCAACACTCACACTATGCTTATTTTCTTTCCATTCTTTCAGTTTTACCTGCATCGGTAATTGCAATTCTATTTGATCTCCTTCTTTCCAATTGCGCTCTATCCTGATGTATTTTGATGCAATTGCTTTTATAGATTCTTTTTTATGATTGATGGAGATGGAAGCATTATTGCACCATCCCGGAATACGGAGATAAAAAGGAAAGGCAACGGAAGACTTTGCATGAAATGTAAATATGATCTTGTCTTCAAACGGATAGTTGGTTCTTTCCTCAAAACGGATATCGGTTCCATTGCCTACTTTCATATTTACTTCACTGGCGGCATAGATCACAGCTGCCGCGCCATTATCCGGTGTGGCCATGAACAGGTTCTCAGAAAAGTAAGGCCAGCCCTGTGCATGGTTATGCTGGCAACAACGTGAACTGAAAGGGTTCATCATTAAAAAAGGTCCTGCATTATCAATACCGGGTGCATGATTCTTGGCATCATTCAAAACCATATTCGGACTGGTGATATACCGCAATGACCTGAAATCAGCCATTACCGCCGCAGGATAAGAATTGAAAGCCACGTTTTCGGTCTGGTCGGCCCATGCAATATCACCGGTTATGCGAAGCATGTGCTCATCTGAATTCATATCTTCCACCATACCACAGGTTTCCATTCCCTGACGAGGGTCATCAAAACCGGGGCGGGCTACTTCATCACTTCCAAATAAACCGCCGGGTACCTGCCCAAAGTGTTTACGTACAATTTGAAACACATCATAACTTGCCTGCAGATCTTTTGGATCATGCGATAGCTGGTAAAAAGTTGCCGGCTCTCTGAAACCCTGTGCCACATTAACATTGTGCCAATCGGGAAGTTCATTAAACCATTGGGGCCATTCCACTCCATTAATTCGTTTGTGATTCCTCGATTTTTTTGGTGCATCACGGTTCTCCCAGCTGGTGGTATTGCGGTGGATCTTTCTGGCAAGATCCAATAACCATGATTCATGTGTCTGATTATATAGCCATATCACGCTGTGCAGGTTATCACCACCCCGTAAGCCCTGCCAATACATTTGTAAGAATTTTTCTTCCGGATAGGCCAACTGATACCGGAAAAAATGCTGCATCAGATTGATCACCCGTTGATCGCCCGAATACTCATAATAGGATTGCAGACAATACAGCATGATCATCTTTGGCCAGAAATCTTCCACCCCTTTATTATCAATATTTACCGGACCAAAATTTCCGTCTTCCCGCTGGCTGCTGAAAACACCTTCCATCCACACCTTTGTTTCAGAGATCATCTTAGGATCATTCAGAATATACGCCAGGTTGCCATATCCTTTTAACCAGTAGGGCAATTCTTCCCAACCAAAACTTCCTTTGCCGTCTTTTGATAACCATGCATTATTTTCTTTCTGTAACCAGGCGCTGATTTCTCCGAGATTTCCGGTTAGACCGTTTTTTTGTCTGACAAGATATTCCTTTAACCAACCCTTAGGTTTTATGGCAGTAACCGGTAATTTGAGAAAACAATTTTGCACCAATGGTGTATAGTTATTGAGATAAAAACTGTTTTGTTTTTCAACAGTGGGTTTATCAACAACGGTTACTGTATTCATTGCGGGTTGACGAACCGTAAATGAAATAAACAGACAGGATCCTGTCAGGATAAGCAATGCCGGAAATGGGTTATTGATCTTTTTCATGGTATCCTTTTCAATTATTGAATATGCTTTTCATGAATATCTTTTGATCCTATATTTCCGTATACATGCACATTATCAGAATACTTAACAACAACCGGATTTTTACAACCGGTGATCTCATTATACCGGATAACCACATTTTCTGCTCCTGAAACGGAGATCCCTCTTTCTGCATTTTCGCCTTCAATGATATTTCCCTCGATCAGCAGGTTTTTATGCAGGCCGGGTACTGTAATATCCGGCGCGTCGATCTTAACGGCTATACCGCTGGCACCATCCTGAACACCACTGCCTCTTCCGCAACGGATGATATGATTATAACGGATCACAATGTTTGCCGAAGGTAATCCTTCGTGCCAGTAACTTTCCGCACCTACATGAATACCTGTTCCTGTTGATTCGCGGATAAGGCAATGCTCAATCAATACATTCCGGGTCTTGATCAATAATCCTCTTGCAAGGTTTGCGGTAATGGTACAACCTTTGATCTCTACTTTTGGTAAACGGGAACTATTGATCAGAAAATAATTTTCTAGATCGGCGGGAAGTGATTCATTCAATTCAACCCGGGAACGCAATTCTTTAAAATCATTTACTCTTGATCTTACCACCATTTTTTTTACGGTAGCCAGTGAAGATCTTTTCACCAGCTCCAGTGTATCGCCAACATCCGGATAATCCAATACCTGTGCATGGGTAAAGGTTTTGGCTTTTACCAACAGATCATACCCCTTTCCTTTGGCCGGTGTTTGAATGGTGTAATAATAATTATGAATATTCACTGCATCATCGCCATGCCCTTCAAAAGTGCAATCCAGAAACCGAAGCCATCCGGTGCAGGTAGTGAAATGCGTGGCATCTGTATTGGTAGACATAAAAGAACCTCCTGAGGGAACAATACGCAGACCGGTCATGGTGATATTCCTGGAACGATGACCCACAATACCCATCCCCGGTTGTGAATGGATCGTTACTTCATCAAGGTGGATATCGGATGCTTCATGTATCAGAATAGCCGGTCGGAAATGAAAGCTATTCGGGATGATCACAAATTTATCTTTCCAATCGGGTTCTGTCTTATAATAGATCCGTAAAGTTTGCGGTGCGATCAGTTCAGTTTTAGAAGGCATGCCTTTCGCTTTGGGAAACATGCGTTTTGCGATATCATCCCAGATGATCATGCGTGGAATAGCCATGCCTGCCGTTACCGGATAGATACTATCGAATACTACATCATAATACGCCGGCTGAACAGCAATGATCTTACCAATACTGTGTGGCTTTCTTTTATAATCAATGGTCAATCCTTTGATGGTAATATTTTTACAATGCTCCAGTGATACGGGCTCCATCCATCCATCTAACAATAAAGTGGCACCGGCTGCTTCTACATAGATATCTTCAAGCCCGTTAAAATCAAGTCCGCGGCTGTATGGATAATAAGGTGTAAAGATCGTTTTCTCCGGATCATTACCCATTTTGCCAGACATAACAGCATTCATTAACTCCACTGCTTTTTCGTCCCTGAAATCATATACTCCAGGTGGAAAATAAAGTCCGATCCCTTTATGCATTTTGGCATATGCCATGGCTTTTCGTAAAGCGGTGGCATCATTGAGCCCATCGTTAGGTATAGCACCAAATGTAGCAACGGATATTTTTTGCGTATACTCAAAAGACGTTAAGAATATACATGCAAAAAAAGATAATAATAGAGCCGATTTCCTGGTCATCATTGGGTTTGTAGGATTCATTTAAGTTACGTGAGTGTAAAAAAAAGGCCAGCGAGCTTACGCCCGCCGACCTCACAACCAATCTGCCAAGAAACTCTTCTATAGGATTGCATATAATGAAGTATTGAAACGGGATTATTTCAATTCCCGGATCTTGATATTTCTGTAAAACACATTGTCGCCATGTTCCTGCAACAATATCGGTCCTTTTTCTCCCAATCCAAAGCCCTTGCTTTTTGCATATTTGCTATGGGCAACCAGCACTTTATAAATATTACCGCCACGCTCATACTCTACTACTTTAAAACCATTGAGCCAGTGTTCTACATGATTATTGGGATATACCACAATTTTTCCCTGGTTCCATTCGCCGATCTTTTTCTGGAAACGTGCTTCTACTTTTGTGGAGGGGATCATATCGTATAAACTACCCATGGTACGGTCGCCTTCCACCCCTGCTTTGGCATCGGGATGCAATGCATCATCCAACACCTGAAATTCCAGACCTAAACCTGCCCTGCCGCCGGGTGTTTCGCTTACAAAATATTTTACGCCTGAATTGGCACCGGGCGTAAGTTTAAAATCGAAATTCAGTTCAAAGGCTTTGTATTGATCTACGGTTACAATATCGCCGGGCCTTCCGGAATGTGCACTGTCCAGCACATGCAATGAACCATCATTCTCAACCTGCCAGCCTTTTTCAGGTGCGGTTTGCTTGCCTGCAGATCTCCATCCAGAAAGGTCTTTACCATTGAAGATCATTTTAAAGCCTTGTGCTTTTTCCTGCGGAGAAAGATTATTCACCGTATAATTTGCAACAGGTGTAGAAGGGTCAAGTGGTCGTGGTTTCATAGCTGCACCTGTCTGGATGCGGATATTCTTCCACTGGATACTGGCACCACCGGGTCTTTCTTTCACAGCATGTACCTGTAAAGCAATAAAGCCTTTCAATGTCATATCATCTACCATATAAGTAACCGGAATATCATTTACCCAGGTACGGATCACTGAACCGATCGCCTCTATACGGTATTTGTTCCAGCCATCTTTTTTAAATGCTTTTTTAGCAGCGGGATTCATTTCTGTCTGGTACATCCAGCCTCTGCGGGCTTCATCATAGATACCGCCGGACCATGCCCTGTCTGATGGATCGATCTCCCCCTGGTAACCATGTACACGGCCATTATCGTAATCAGGAGTAGATTCACTTCTGATCTGGATCCCTGAATTCATATCGCCAACTTTTAATTCCAGTTCCAGAATAAAATCACCGTATTCCTGATCAGTGGCTAAAAATGAATTAGGTGTATTGGAAACTGTGGTTCCAATGATGGTTCCATTCACTACTTCATATTTTGCCTGCCCATTCAACTGGTGCCACCCTTTTAATGATTTACCATCGAATAAATTTTTCCAGCCGTTAGTTTGCGCAAAGATCCCTGTTGTAATAAAGGATAGCAAAAGCAGTAATTTGATTTTTTTCATGTGTTGATTTTTTTATGACTAAGCGATTTTATGGCTTTTGTTTTAACTGTTCCTTTGTGCCTTCGTGTGAGAAATATTTTGCTCACAAAGGCACAAAAGCACGGTTTGTTTTGTTTGCTATTGAAAGAACTTGTTTCTTAATTAATGAAATAAACATCTCTATTTCATTTGATCAATCCATTCTTTTATTAACGCTAAACCTTCTTTATGAACCAGGTTTCTGCCTAATTCCGGCATACGTTCTCCTGGGTCAGTTGTCTGCATCCGGTACCAGAGAATGGATGCATTTGCATCTCCCGGCTTGATATCTACCATCCTGCCTCCTGAACCTTTTCCTGCGGCTACCGGTGGTTTATTAATGCCGAAAGAGGTAATATTCTTTTCATTCTCTGTTAAAAACAATCCTGAGGTTTGTGCAGGCCCTTCTCTTCTATGACAGTGTGCACAGTTAATGGCCAGATAAGCTCTTGCCCTTGTATTCAGATCACCGGAAGTGGGATCGTTCCATACGGCAGTTCTTGCAATAGCTGAGAGTGCCGGAGCACCTTGCATCATATTATGTGCTTTCCAATACTCGATCTGGTTTTTTGAACCCGTTGTGTATGCATACTTACCGTTCAATTGCGCTGCCGATGGTCCTATAGGCATGATCTTATCGTTATTGTTATGACAACCTTTACACTGGTTCTGATTAGGTATAACATAACGTACTTTTTGAGCGATGCCCTCTTTATCAATAAAATGTACCTGTTTATCATCGCCGGCAATTTCGAGTTCTGCATCTGTCTGCTCATCATTCCAAACATATGTGATGGCTTTCCAGTTTTCGGTTTCTTTTATCAATAATCGGGTTTCCACAATATTTTTATTGATACCGGGTTTGCGGAAATCGGCCGAATAATAAAAGTTCTTGATCAACACGGTTCCTTCCGGAAAATCCAATATGCCTTGCTCTGTATATTTCGCTTTTGTTCCAACCGGCAATTTTACAAAGCGGAGTTTTTCTGCATAGTCTGTATACAGGGGGGTATTGAGCATATAAGGCACTACACCTTTTGCAGGTTTCAGAGAACTCATTTTTCCTTCAAAGATCTTCCATCCGGATAATTTCTCCGGGTATGATTTCCCCGGAGAATTGATAAACGAGCCGGTCAAAACCAAACTTACGATTGCTATAATAACGTTACGTAACCTCATATTACTTACTGATTACACTTAAACTGATCATCTGCACGACCCATATCCTTAAAACTATGCTCCGCATCCAGGTTTACAATCGTCTGTCCTTTGTTATTGATGATGGAGATACATTGTCCTGCGATCCAGTTTCCTTTTTCATCCAGCATCTTCGGATTCTTGATCCCGTCATAGATTATATGCGGAGCATCTGCTCCGTATTTATTGGCGATCACCGTTCCCAAAGGATCTTTACTGATGGGTAAACCGGATTTCCGCTCATATATATTATCATGAATAGATAAGTTAGACGGATAAGGGTCATACTCTTTATCCTTGATCTTTTTTAATGTCACATAATAACTGATGATACCCGTTCCCACACTCTGGTTGTTGATGATGCGGTTATTATATACTTCAACCCCTTTGGTAGCAAGGATGAGCAGGCCCGTACCTGAGGGTACTGTTGCAACAATATTTCCCTTGGGTGCAAAATTTACATAATTGTTATCGTGGATATAGTTGTTGTATACTTTTACATCTCCCCCTTTTTTCTGTATCAGATCAGGAAGGTCGAATACCAGTATTCCCCCGGTATTTTCTGTTGCTTCATTATCATATACAACGGCACGCAAAGAATTTTCGATTTCGATACCGGCCACATTTTGAAAAGCTCTTGAATTTTTAACAGTGATATCCTGTGATTGTCCTACATAGATACCTGCATCAGACGCACCAATGGCCTGGCATTTATCGATCATTACTCCCTTACACTGTACAGGGTATAATCCATATCCGCCATTATCGGGGCCCGGGGTTCCTGTCCATTCTGTTTTTACTTCACGAAAAGTAATACCGGTTATATGCATGGTCTTGATGGCATCCCCTTTGGCATCCTGTACAGTAAAACCTTCCAATACTATATCTGTTCCATCACTTACACGGATTCCTTCTGCTCCATCGGTTTGTCCTTTGAAACTGAGGATGGTCTTATCCATTCCTTTTCCGCGGATGGTTACTTTCTTTTTGCCTTCAAGTGAAAGCGTGTTGGTTAAAGTAAAAGTTCCTGCGGGTAATTCGATCACAGTGCCTTCTTCTGCGAGGATCATCTGCGATTGATATTTTTTCTGAAAATCCTTTTGCGCCAACAATACAGCGGGGCTACTGCATACCCATGCAGATATTAGAAATATTTTTTTCAAATGTGTGCTTGTTTTTTGATCCATAAAAAAGTCTATGAAAGTTGAATCGTATGTTTAAAGGGTGTGAAACCTGTTAAGTAAACTGTTGGTGCATCCATTGCCGGCAAAGCTCCTCTTAACTGAACATTTTTGTGCTCCATTTTGCCCGGCCCAAAATGAATCGTATTCTCTCCCACTGTATAGGTTCCCTCTTTTTCATTGAATAACCAGGCATCTGCTTTTGAAACATGGGGTTGTACACCCGAAAACTTTCCACCTTTTCTGAAGATCAGTTCCATGGAAACCGGAACATTGTCTGTTCCGCCCATTTCAATTGTGATACTCATACCGTTATTTGCTTCCGATATAGTGACCGTTGTTTCCAGGTATTGTACTTCACTTTGTTTTCTGCCGGATTTGGGCATCCTGGCCATATCTCCATCTGCAGGAATTTTATCTTTCGGAAATGGCTGAAAATAAGGGCCATCCAGTTTTTTAGTGAGCACCCATGTATTGCCGGTTTCTTTGATCGTATCTGACTGAAATTGTCCCTTTCCAAAAAAAGAAGCCGCCACACGCATACCTTGTAACACTGCATTGCCTTTATGAAAAGTGAGCCATCCAGGGTTGTTTGATAAGATCGTTGTGTCCCATTGGTTACGGCGTATACGCACCAGTCCTGAATAAGGGAATGATTTTACATAACTTACCGGCAAGGGTTTGCCACCCGGCAGTTCTTTCCATAAAGCAGGGTCTTCCAGAAAATAATTCAGGGTATCGGTGAGTTTGCGGAATGATGTGGATTCGATCAACCGGCAGATAGATGCCATTTCTCCATCATTATCCAATAATGCCATGTAACGGCAGGCATAATAATAATTCTCCATGGTGCCCACTGTGCCTTTATCCTGGCGGTTGGATGCTTCTGTTACTACTTCTCCATTCGGATGTAAATAATAACGCATCATCAAAATATTCTTACGAACCGCATCCAGAATTTCCGGTTTTTTCAATCCTTTCGACACAGTGATCAACACTCTATCAACTACAGCAGAATATCCGTACGTACTTTTTTCGGTGTATTGTCCGTCAGGATCCAGGTCAATATGTTCGGCCAGCCAGTCATTCACTCTGTTCACATATCTGATATCCGGCCATTGCTCATTCAGCTTGGTTAAGGCTGCAGAAACTACCCAGCGATGGTTAGGCGTATGAATGCCACCTACAACCAATGCTTCACCGGCCCGTTTTAAGAATTGTTCAAAAGGTATCAGTACTTCCGGGGTTCCTTTGGTGCCGGATTGTTGTAAAAGTTTATACGATTGCACCATCCGCTTTACCATGAAAGCCGTATCGGGTGTAGAATGAAAATTGGTATCCATCAGATCGATCGTTCCGTCTGCATGCTGCATTTTTAATAAGGCAAGTAAAGCGAGATGGATATCTTTTAACAGATCTGCCGACTGGTAATAGACAGATTCAGAACAGGCAATGGCACCGCAGGCACGATTGATGAATGCGCATGTAGAATGTGGATTAGGGATCTCAACATCTGACAGATAACCACCGTAATATTTTTTAGCTGTATCTGTTATTTTATACGCGGCAATATTTTTTACATCAATATCATTGAATTTGATCAGATCGATCAACCACTGCGGTTTTACCTGAGGTAGCTCATATTGGTCCGACAAAAAAGCAGCCGACCCTATTAAAGGCATCATGCAAACCGATGCGGCACCCAGCGAAACAAATTTTCTTCTATCCATACAATTGATTGATCAACGCTTTACAGTGAATTTATTTTCTGATACCCTTGTATTGCTCGTAAGCCAGCCCGAACATGATGAAAGATCCATATCCAAAACCGGTTCCCTCTCCAATCTTTCTGGTGAGGTAATAATTTTCATCTCCCACACAAGTACCGCCAGAAACTCTGGCAGGTATCAGGTATGCGCCATCTGCCCGCATACTCATATCACGCAGGCCTTTGTATGCACGGTCGATAATAGGTTGATATTTTTTCTTATCCAGCAGTTTCATTTTCAAACCCATAGTAATTGTATAGGCAAACATGGAAGTGCAGGAGCTTTCATCAAAATTTTTCGGATTGTCAGGAAGTGTAACGAGTTGGTACCAATGGCCCGTTTCTTTGTGTTGCAGGGGTGCTACCGCTTCTACATAATGAATGAATGCCTTCTCCAATGGTTTTCTGTATTGTGAATTCTTTGCGATCGTATTCAATGCATCAGATAATGCCATACCTACCCATCCATTGCCTCTTGCCCAGATCTGGCTGCTTTTACGGGTAAGTTTATCGGGCCATCCCATGATACTGCAACCATCATTATAATCTACATTGTCTGCATCCCAACCATGCACCCACAGACCCGATTTTTGATCTGTTAATGTTTCATTATGTGCATTGAATTGTGCCAGAAATTCAGCAATGTATTTTTCATCACGGGTTAAACGATACATTTCGAGCAGAAACATATTCAGCATATAAACCGTATCATCCCATAACTCCACTGTTTCTGCACGGTGCGAAACACCGCCATTGGGCGCGCGGGGGATCTTCAGGTAATCTGCATAGATCTCATTGGCTTTATCCAGGTATTTCTTATCACCCGTAACCCTTGCCAGAAAAGCCATTCCATGTGCAGAGGCAATAGCGTTTGGATGTTTGCCATTGGCAACAGCATACGTTGCATCCATGGCCGTCTTCACATAATCGAGATATACTTTTTTTTCGGCAGCGGATTTCGTGTTGTAGAGATGAATGAGTGAGTTGAGGAAGGTAGCCTGGCCCCAATCCCATTTGTATTTGTCTGCCGGCATAAACACTTCCCGGCCATGTTTATCAACTGAATCAACCCATGATTGCGAGAACGCTTCGATAGAAGAAAAGAATAACAGGCAGGTAATACCTGTGCAAATGATTTTTTTCATGGCAGTTTTTTTAGTCATCCGGCACCTTTTTAAAACCAGTGATTTCCGGATACTTTTCAATCGTTGTTTTGCAATCAGGGTGGTAAGTTAAAACGTTTTAGTAAGATTATCCAAATACCCGCCTCAGCTTTTCTGCGAAATCGTTTTCGTGTTGTCTTTAGGCACTTTTATTAGTGAATACCCCAGCTATTTGCATTAGTGGGAAGAACCGCAAGAGGCTTAACAGCAAAGGATTCCGGCCTTTTTCCGGTGAAAAGAATAGCTTCCTCCCCTTTCTTCAGATCAATAGTAACCATGCTTCCGGTTTGACGAAAATGTGCTGTTTTCGGGCCGGAAAATTGTACGCTCCCTGCAAAATCGGTTTTGATACGACAAGCGGCTCCTGCAAGGCTTTTAATATGAATGAATTTTGTGGTACTATTTTCCCGAATTGCAGATACGAGGAAAGCACCCTGTGTTAGCAATTGATAAAAAGAAGCCTGCGTCCAGGCAGACGGCACTGCGGGGAATACACGAATGGTTCCACCCCAGTCCTGCATCAACATATCCAACATAGAACGGGAAGAAGAGATAGGCGATTCGAATGTTGGATTTTCTCTTTCACTATAAAACGTGTTCTGTGTTAAGGTAGGTATTCTTGACGGTGCAGGCGGTATACCAAAGCGGGGAAGAACCTCTAAGGATCTTTGTAACCATTTTAGAGAGCTGTCACCATTACCCAATGCTGCCCATAAAGAAGCAGCGCCAGAAAATTTGTAAATACAATTATCTCCGTCAAGATCTGTGTAATGTTGTATGGATCTTTTCATGAGTGGAATACGAACGGGTTCATCCGCTATATTCATATCATACAAAGGGAATATGGCAAACAAATGACTGTAATGCCGGTGCGGTTTCGCAAAGGGCAGGTCCTTTCCTACCATGATTCCATTTTCATTCGTTTGATAATCTGCCATCTTAGAAAGCATGTCTTTCCATCTTGGCAAATAGGGATCATTGATGCTTAATTTTGTGGCAGTTGCGATCAATGTTTTAAATCCCCATCGGGCCAATGCGATATTGAGACTGGTTTCTCCGGCATTACCATATTCATCTGAATAAGTGTATGGAATATGATACAAGCCATCCTCTCCTTTATATAAAATGCGCATATAAACATTGAAAGCCCTACGCATCAGCGGATAAATGCTATCCCGAAGCTGTTGATCATTCCCTATACGTTGATTGTGCAGGTAATACATCTGCATCAACCAGGGAAGTACGATAATATTCAGTTCTTTATCGTTCTTAGGATCTTCTGACAGGAATAACGGATTATACAGGTCGTCATAGCCAACAGGATTTCGGATCCCCGCACAATCGTTCTGAAAGGCAGGGGGAACATTGGCTATCATCTGGTCTTTATGTTTCTCTAACAGATCATAAAGATTTTTCTCAAGATCGGAATGATTGGTAATGCCCAAAGTATAATACGTGAGTTGCACATTGAGGTTCATCCATAACAGGGGCCATGAGGTAGGTTTGAACCAAGGTCCTAATAGGTCAATCACCGGCCGGTTAGGATGTGTGGCACTGGCGAGTTTATACAACTGGATCCAGTAAAAACTTTCGAGCCGGGCATCCGGAATAGATACAAAACTGGCAGGATAGTATGCATGCCACCATTGGCGATGCTGTTTCTCCATCAAAATCATTGATCTTTTTTGTGCGCCTTTGATCGTAGCCAAAGCATCTATGGCAGAGCCTGAAGCATGCTTACGAAATTTTCCCCATCGGTTGGCAACGGTTAGCAACAGGGTTCTTGATTGATCAGCATTGGTATGATCGCTCCAGGCGGTTGCATAATCATCTCCCATTAATAAAGGTTGCGTGATCGTTTCAATGCCTTCTTTCTTTTCAACGATGAAGGGTGGATTCTGCTGATACACTACATTCAATTCTAAATTCATGGCACGCTTGGCCATATACCTCGCACTTTGTGCTAACTGTGGACGAAAAGAACATTTTACTGCTTTCTCTTTTCCGCTGGTTTTAATATTCACTACGATCAACTCCTCTGCTGAGGGAACAAAACAACGAAATGAGATCGTTCCTTCGGTTGTGACCAATTCTCCTCTTATTTCTGCATTCCACAGATCAGTACGGAGATGGGTTTTGATGATCTGTCCAACTGGTGTGATCAATAATTGTCCAATAGGCAAGCGGCTGGTTTCATAAGCACTGGGTTCCGGTGTACGATGATCGTATACATCTGTTCTGCCGATCTCAAAACGAATTGTATTGGGTACCTGATCATCCTGAAAAAGTATAGCGCCGAGTAATCCATTGCCAACAAATGCCCCTTCAAAATAATCGTTAGGCATTTTATTCCAGGTAAGATCGTGTTGGGCAAGATAGTTTGGCCAATCAACCTGTAAGCGCACTTCTCCTTGTGCCTTACAAATCAAATGAAAGGCGGTTACAAACAAAAAAATTATGGTTACAATCTTTCTCATGTTAAATATTCTCTTGCGATCCCTCGTTACCTTGCGTCTTTTCGGTTAAACCCTGTTAACGCAAGATTACTTAAGATCCCCATTAAGTGTGACTGATCTTCCAACAGTAAGTGTTACCTGTTTGATCATCCCTTTATACCGAACCGTAAATTTTCCTCCCTTGTGTGAACGCACAGAAACCTTTGTAAGTTTTCCTTCTTTCCAATCAAGATCAACTGTACATGCACCCCTTGCACGTAAGCCATGCATTGAGCCTTCAGCCCATTGTGCAGGCAACGCTGGTAAAAGATCGATCCCCTCATTCTGTGATTGCAGTAACATTTCAGCAATGGCGGCAGTGCCACCAAAATTTCCATCGATCTGAAATGGTGGATGTGTATCGAATAAATTAGTGAGTGTACTTTTGGTTAGCAGTCCATTCAGATTTTCGAGGGCTTTCTCTCCATCCAATAATCTTGCATACAGAGAAATGATCCAGGCTTTACTCCAGCCGGTATGTCCGCCACCCGTTGCCAATCTGCGTTCAAGTGATTTTTTTGCTGCATTGAAGAAGACAGGGTCTTTTGGTGTGATGAGATTGAGCGGATACAAGCCCAGTAAATGCGACATATGCCGATGCCCGGGTTCAACTTCTTCATAGTCTTCGATCCATTCCTGTATCGTTCCCATGGCGGAGACTTTCAAGGGAGGTAATTTTTTTTGTGCAGCCAGTACTTTGGCAACCAATTCTTTATCAGTATGTAAATAACCTGCAGCGTGTACAAAATTATTGAACAGTGCATTGATGATATGCTGATCCACGGTTGGCGCATAGGTCATCTGTGTTTTTTCCTTCTTATTCGTTCCCGGAATAAAGAACGCATTCTCCGGAGAATGAGAAGGATTGGTAACCAGATAACCTTCGGGTGATTTGATCAATACATCCAACACAAATTCTACGGATCCTTTCATGATCGGATAAGCGGTCTTTTTTAAGAAAGCCGTATCACCGGTAAATTCAAAATGATCATAGAGTGGAAATGTCATCCATGGTCCGTCCATGGGTGTGATACCCCATACACCATCCATTACGCCGGTTCGGCCAAAGGGATCGGTAAGATGGTGTATTGTCCATCCTTTAGCCCCATACATTTCTTTGGCAGTAACTGCCCCGGGTGTAACCAATTGCTGCATGAATCCGGCAAGTACTTCTGAGGTTTCAGAAAGATTACCGGTTTCTGCCGGCCAATAATTCATTTGCAGATTAATGTTGGTATGGAAGTCTCCATTCCAGGGAGCATTGTACAGATCATTCCAGATACCCTGCAGGTTAGCGGGTAATTTTCCGGGCTTTCTTGAAGAACCGATGAGTAAGTAGCGGCCATATTGATAATACAATGCAAGCAATCCGTTATCGGGTTTACCTTCTTTCATACGGGCCAGACGTTCATCTGTGGGTAACGACCGGTTCACATCTGCCCCCAGATTGAATTGTACCCGATCAAAATAGGAACGATGTTCTTTACTATGGTTTCTGCGGATCTCTTCTTCTGCAAGGGTTGTCGATGCGGCAAAGATCTTTTTACAGGTTTCCAGGGGTATGATCGATGCATCGGTATCGAGCTTACGTACGTTGTAATCAGTAGCCCCTGTGATCGCGATCACGATCTCTTTTACATCCTGCAATTCAAAACCTGCACCGGTATGATCACTGAAAGGAATTGCTTTCCCATTGATAGTAAGGATCTTCATAGCTGCGGCATAGCGCATGTGTTTGCCTTCCGGGCCTTGATTGGGCGAAAGGGTATCAATGATCTGTCCCTTATAATAAGCCAGTTTACCATCAATACCATATTGGTTCTCTGCAAAGATTTTAAGTGGTGCGGGGCCTTTTTTCCGTTTCAATTGGTTCTCATTATCCAGATCAAATTCGCGGGATAAATGGATACGGGCATTGAAACCCTTTGCAGAATGGATCTTTACGATGATCTGATCCTGTGGTGCAGATGCATAAACCTCCTGAGTAAATGCATTTCCACTTACGGTATACGAAGTTCTGGTTATACCTGTATGCAGATCCAGCGAACGTTGGTAAGCTGCCGGTGTTTCTTTCCAATCGTATTGAATGAAAAGATTACCTAAAGGTTGATAAGAACGGATATTCTGTGGGGTGCCTACCAGGTATTGATTACTCAGATCCTGGGCTTTCTTATACTCTCCTTTAAAAATGGCAGCCTGGATCTCACTCAGATGTGCTTTTGCCTGCGGATTATTATTATTGATCTTTGATCCTGCCCAAACAGATTCTTCATTGAGCTGGATATTTTCCCGATCGTATCTCCCATACACCATGGCACCTAATCGTCCATTACCTACGGGTAAAGCATCAGTCCAGAGAACAGCAGGTTGTTTATACCAGAGCTTCAATTCATCATTCTGTGCCTGCAATTGCAGCAAACAGAACAGGTTAACGACAAGCAATAATTTTTTCACGGTTTATTTATTTTGCAGTTGTGTATATTTTCCCATTACCGGTTTACCGATCTCTGTTCCATTAATGTTGAAAAGGAAATCGGCAGGTAGTGGAACAGGATTATAGTATTCTAATCTTTTCTTCATTAACAGATCTGCCTTTACCCCCAGTTTACCGGCAGCCGTTTGTACAGAAATATCCAGTACGTTTTTTTCTGATTGAACATTCACCACTGCATCCAATACTTTTTTCC
Source organism: Chitinophagaceae bacterium (assembly GCA_947455605.1). Classification (GTDB taxonomy): domain Bacteria; phylum Bacteroidota; class Bacteroidia; order Chitinophagales; family Chitinophagaceae; genus Sediminibacterium. The sequence goes on along the minus strand of CANGOX010000030.1, from coordinate 9,005 downwards.
GGAAGCGTGCAAACATCTTATCATTGGTTACACCTTCTTCTGCCTTCCACCAGATAGCAATATCTGCCTTGCCATTGTTGGGATGTTGAAGTGTGATACGCAAAGCAGCATTATGCTGCATGGAAAAATTCTCACGGTTAGGATTATATTGATAGCCATCATTGTATAATACGGGTCGTTCATTCTTATCTGCATTACTATAGATAAACCGGAAAGCAAATACCACATCTTCAAATCTTGCGAAGAAGGTTTGTGTTTGATCCAGACTGATCTTACCCCCTACTGCGGGTTTATCGATCTTCTGATCTCCCAGCCAGATCTCATCCAGATAATCCGGAAGAATGAGGGTAGAATTTAGATAGTCTTTAATACAATTATGATCTTTCATTCCCGAAACCAACATCACCATCTCGCCTTTGTTTTGCGCAGATTGCATGAACGGCATCAAATGTCTTGTTTTTCCCCAACCGCCATTGGCCGGATAATTGGGTGGCATTAAGTGTTTCATTTTATCGCCCATGCCTGTGGCCGACCATGTACCGTAATGATCATCTCTTCCTTCCATCACAAATGCAATGTTCGGCATCTCCGGAATTTTCAAACTGCTCAAGTACATCACAAATGGTTTATCGTCCGGACTATATGCCTGGTTAGAAGATGCCATGGAAAATTTGTTGCCAACAAAATGGCAGGCAAATGCATTGGGAATACTATCCCAACGTTGAACAATAAACCGGTTCTTCTGGTTCATCCACATTTTTTGATCGGCCGACAGACCGGTCTCCTGTAAGGTTGATAAACACAACTGATGAAACAGGTGCAGATTGCTGTTCTTTCTACCCAATAATGGGTTGATGTATTTTTCTTCCAGCAGATCGCGGCTGAATACGCGGTTATAATCGCGGCTATGTGCGCCGGCAAGAATGCCTGCCAATGGATCATAATGGGAAGAAAGATCATTCATAAAAAAAGTTAGGGCATCTTTTGCCTTTGCCTTGATATCAGGATCGGTAATGAAACGATTGATGAGTAAGAGTGATTCAAGATCCACGCCGCAATAGGTGGGACTGTCATATTCACGATTGCCATAATGGGATACATGGTATAACCACTGGTTGAAATACTTTCTTCCTTCTTCCGTGATCTCTGGTTTGTTATAAACCTGACCATATGCTGCAAAATTCCAGATCTTCATCAGAAAGATATTTGTATAAGAGATCCGCACTTCCTGATTACGACAACCTTTGAGGCCGAGTGCAAAGATCTCATCCAGGGTTTTCCGGTTTTCATCAGAGAGCCGATCATTGAACAGGAATTTGATAGGCATACCATATTGCAAACAGAATTCAATATTATTTCCATCACCAATATCGAAACCTGTTTCCTGCCAACCCCAGAAAATATTACCATAACTTCTGCCGGCAGCCGGGTTTGTGATCATTCGGGCCTGTACAAGTTTCAATACAAATTCAATATCCCTGGGTTGTAGAAATTTAGCATCCAGCGCATCCATTAAAAAAAGAAAACAATCGCGCACACCTAATTGCGGAGGTGTTTTTTGAACATTGGCCCAATCTCTTTCCAGCGTTAACTTACGTGCTATAGGATCTGGCAATAGAGGTACTTTATACGATATTGTATTCTGTGCGGTTACAGAATAACAGATCATCAACGTATACACAATAAACAGGGCTATTCTTTTCATTTTCTTTGATTGTATTGAATTAGTTTTTCTTACGGGTTAAGTTCAATGATTCTTTAACAAAAGGAATCAGTTTTACCGGCCCCAATAAACCGGAAACCAATTTTTCTTTTTCACGCTGAATGCTGCCAAAATTCCACCAGCGGCCTTCTTTGGTATCAATATTCGCATCGAGCATACTCCAGCTTGCTTCATTTGCCAGTAAATTAGCTACCACTATGGTGATCTTATTTTCTCCGGGATGAATAAAACGGGAAATATCTGCAGTAAAAGGTGCCCAGGAGCGATATGTGACCAATTGATCATTCACCCAGATCTCAGCAAAATGATTTACCTGCCCGAGGTCGATCAGCAGTTTTTTACCGGATTCGCAATAAGCTGCATCTATCTGAACAGCATGTGTATATATGGCCCTGCCGGAATAACCACTCAGATTATAATTACTCCATGACTGTAAAGGGAGTGAAACTTTACCACAAATCAATTGAATAGGAGATTGAATCCCATCTGTTGGTTTTTCCAGTTTTACGCGAACAGTAAGTTCATTGTTGTTATTAGTCAGGTATTGTTTGATGGATACTGAATTAGCTTCCTTAAATTCAACAGGATGTTGATTTACGAACAATTCATAAACCCCGGAAATATTCGGTTTTACAATCATCTCTGCTCCGGGCGGCAATGCCTGCTTATATTCTCCGGTTTCAGGATAGCCATGAGAATGACCGGGTCGTTCAATAGCACCCCATACTCCAAGAGGCGGAGAAGCATATTCTAAAGCAGGAAGCCAGTTAACCTGGTCTTTAGAAGCCTTCCATGATTGATCAGAAAGCAGATCGATCTGTGAACCGTTTTGAAAATGTATAACCCCCTGTAATAATAAACCTTTGGTATTTGTAATTTTTACCTGGATATGATTCTCACCCTGCTTCATAAACGTTTCGATTGCATAATGCACAGGTGTTTTCCAGTTATTGTTTTTCCCAACCCATTTGCCATTGATGTAAAGTTCAAATCCATCATCGGCGGTAATATCCAAGGAAGCATCCTTGATGGGAGATCCAACTAAAAAATCTTTTGTAAAGTAAACCGTTCCCCCACCCACTTCCGGTAAATGCATGCTGTTGTCATAATAGCTGATCCAAAAAGCATCCCAGGTACTCAGGTAACGAGACGCACCTTTTTGAGTACTGAAATTATCTGTTACTTTGATCGTTTTCCAAACAGGATCATTTTCCTTTCTGAATAACATAACGGGGAGTGAAACGGTATCTGTTTTTACTTTAGAAGACCATTGATCATTAAGCGCCAATGGACTAAGCTGAAAATCCCAATTTCCCATTACAGGAATTTCCGGCAATGCATTGGCTGATGACCATTTTTGTGTACCTGTTACTTTGCCATTTATAAAATGCAATTCGTGAGTGCCTTTCCCTGTTACCCAGCCGGTGGCCACGGTTTGTTTGGCACTGGTAACAAGTTGCAGATCAGAAAAATCTGATTGTGTAACCAGCATCTCTTTATTGCCTGATATTTTTTCGGGTTGTAATACCAGAAAATAACTCTCCCAGGGTTTAAAATCAAGTTGCATTTGAAGCTGTTGATCTTTGATCCGGTAATTGGTTATAGGAACCCTATCACCAGTTTCGGGATTCCATAAAGAAGGGTTACCGGTTGCAGGTATATTTACAAGAAAAGAGCCATTCTCTTTACGGCTATTCATAAAATAATAAACCTGACGATCAGCCACTTGTCTATGTTGATATTTGATCCATTCATTCCCTTCTCCTTCGATCAGGATATCAGTTACCTTTTGCCTACGGAGAATGGCCGGCAGTTCTTCTAAATATCTTGTAAAAATTCCTTTCCCACCTGATGTATGGGAGGTAACAAGTACCCTTTCTTTTTGTTGGGCATCGAGGGTACGGTATTGGATCTGGTTTATTTCGCGTGGCTCAAATCCAAAAAGTTTGGTCATGGAACCTACCACATAGGGATCCAGCGGTGTTCCTTTTTCTGAAGTTGATGGCAATTCTTTCAGTGCAATCAGTAATCCACCCTTTGATACAAAGTCGTTTACTTTAACCATACACTCATGCTGTATGGCTTTTAATCCGGGCAAGATCAATGCCTGGTATTGTTCATTTCCCGCCAGCAATCCATTTTTATTACTGGATGATCCTGATAAAGTATACGGATCTATCACATCATAATCAATATGGTAGTCTAATAAGGTTTGTTGAACTTCCCTGAATAGCTCATCATCAACAGGTGTTGTATATCCTCCCAGCCAAACCTGGGTTAGCGGATACACTACTGCCACTTTACAAACATGTTTACCTTGAGAGATCATGTATGAGATACGCTGCGCGTAATTGGCCAGCGGTTTAAAATATTTCCAATAAGGATTTTGATAGAACCAACTTGGCGGCCAGTCGTTCTGGTTTTCCGGCCTTTCCGTTGAATAATGAAATAAATGAGGGATAAACATATTTACTCCATATACACCCAACATAGAAAAACCATATCGATAATCTTCCAGCGGAATGGTATACCCTCCGCTACCCAGCGCTTCGGCTGCCATTCTTGTTTTACCGTAAATATGGCCGAGTGAACTGATCTGTTTGGGATTATAAAAATCGATGGCCCGTGGAAACCCGTAACGAAAATCTTCATTATCTGTGCACGGTACTTGTAATTGCCCTTCGGTAAAAAAATAATCTGACTGCCGGATATGTTGAATCAGTTCTTCCGTAGTATGGCCCGTAACCCAGATATGATGATCGGCTGCCCATTTAGCATATTGGGCAAACCAGGCATTACCATATAAGATTCTGACCACATCAAAAAAGTCGTAACGTCTGGATGCAGACAATTGCGGATCGTTCAGGATGATCAAAGGCAGAAAAGGAGTAAGATCATATCCTTTAATCTTTTTGAACTGTTCTGTAAAATCATCAGACCAAAAAATATTATTCTTCCTTTCGCTTGAATTGGCATAGATCTCATCAAAGAAAACCCCGGGAATCGTATTACCGAAATAAGGGCCCAGTCGTTTATAATATTCATCATGAGTAATATGTATAAAGTCTGCCACCGTAGCAGAATCCATATAATTTATCTGACGGTTGGGATCTTTGATCATCGTAAAACTGATAATTGCCCAGCGGCCCTCCGGCATTTTCCATTCTTTTCCCGCCAGTACGGTAAGGTTGATCTGACTGGAATAATCATAGATGCCCCGATCAGAAATCCTGCCTGCAAAAATTGCATATGGGTTGTTTGCAAAATTAAGTTGCAGTGTTTGCGGGCCCATTACCTGAAAATCATTGTAACGTAAAATCTTTTTGATATTCCTTTCCGGATTGGCCTTGATGGTTCTTCCTCCCGCGCTGCCACTGGGCCATTTATCCTCATCATATAAATGGGTATAAAATCCTTTTTCGTGCGCATGTTTAACGGCAGCTTCAATTGCAGTCCACCAGCCTGGCGAGAAATAAGGAGTATTACTTTGATCAAGTCCTTCCCTGGCATGCATAAATGCACCATAAACTCCTTTATCCAGCATCTGGTCTATTTGCCAATTCATTTTCGAAGAATCCAGTGAATTATTCAAAGACCAAAAAGGAATCAGGCTGTATTGAGGCGGGGGATTTTTGAAATGTAATGCAAGGGTATCTCTAACGATAATATCCTTATCGAAGGTATACCCTGAGGTAAATGCACTCACAGTAATATAAATAAACAGCAACCCGATGAAAGTAAACTGCTTTTTTTTATATGTATACTGATTCATTTTCATGGCCATTTCAATTGTTCACTGTGTGTACCCAATTTCAAAATCAATTATCAACCATTTATATTTTACCAAGATCGTTCACCTATTCCTGAAATTATCTTATCTCAGATAATCTCAATAACACTACCCCATGATGGCGGATACCTGTTGAATACTTACTATTGAATACGCCCAGGTCTTTTTGCTTCCATACATCCCTCAAACTCCATTTTCCTTTTAATCCCAACGAAGCAAAATCAAAAACAAAGGGTTTGGGTTTTTCATTACCCCAACGGAAATAGGATTCCGGTGTGCTGCCATATCCATCTATATTGAATAAACCCACAGCATAAGAACCGTCTTCCATAGGTTTTAACCAGATCTGAACACCATTTTCGTCTTTCACTAAACGGGCAGCTTTCCCTAATGGGTCCTGGTTGATCTCAATTACTTCATCGTTGGTCAATAAATTCAATGTGAAATCATCCAGCAGCTCTATAGGGCAGCCGATCAGCATGGGTGCAGCCAGCAGACTAAAAATGCTGATATGGCTATACTGTTCATCCGGCGTTAATCTTGTAGGATGTAATACAGGCCCAATAGAAACTTCACCTACGATCATCATATCCGGATCGGCCCAATGACCGTGGCCGGTGTATGGCGACCATTTATCTAAAGAAAAGGCAGTTGGAAAAAGGCTCGACCAGCTGTCTTTAATATCCGGTCCCGTTCTGTACATATGAGATAATCGTGCCCAATCGGTTACTTTTTCAAATGGTGCATTATTGGATAAACTGAATACAATGTCTCTGCCAGATCTTTTCAAAGCATCCGACATCCTTTGTGTTGATTCAACATCTATACGCCAGTCGTATTTCAAAAAGTCAAAACCCCAGTCGGCCATTTGCCTGGCATCGTTTCTTTCAAAACGATAGATACCCATCTTGGTTGGTTTTTGACCTTTTAAAAAAGCTTCTCGTGTTTCACCTCCGGCAGGAAAATTTGAAGAGCCTCCAACATATACACCATAACTGGCAATGTAAGGGGTGGAATAGATGCCCGCTCTTAATCCTAAGGAGTGTATATAATTTACCATCCCTTTGATATCAGGAAATTTGGCATTGGGTTGTAAAGCAGTATCAGGCCCCGTTCTGATCCCTTGCCAGGAGTCATCAATATTGATATACGACCAGCCATGATCCTTAAGCCCTTTACTTACCATAGCATTGGCAGAAGCGATCACTTTTTCTTTATCAATTTTTTGTTCCCATGCATTCCAGCCATTCCAGCCGATCGGTGGGGTGAGTGAAATGGTATCACCGATCCTGATCTCAAGTTTTTGAGATGCTTCGCCTAATTTATTTTTTGCTTTGAGGATCACTTTATAAATACCACGTTGATCAACCTTTCCGGTAATGATACCGGTTTGCGTAGATACCTGTAAGCCTGCTGGTAAATGTTCTGCTGAAAACTGTATCGGTTTTACACCGGTAGCTGCAATTGTATAAAAGAAAGGATTACCCGGTGTGGCCCCAAAAAGTTTAGGGGAATGTATGGCAGGTGTTTGTTTGGGTGATGGGGTCTGCATATACTTTTCATCTGTATTCGGAATATGTGCAGGCACAAAATCATCCTTCATTTCCAGTTGTGCATTGGCCCAGTTACCATAGGTTTTTTTATTATTCACCCCTCCCACTCTATCAGTGATCAATAAACCCAAACGTTCAATACCTGTAAGGTCTACATCAATGGCAACCGGGGCATCCCCCATTTTCATATCCCGGATCTCAAACAAAACTTTCTGATCAGCCACTACGTAGAAACTTAAGGGAATCTCTTTATTTCCGAGCTCATCCATTCCTACCTGTGCTTTAAAACGTTTGGCATGTTTATCCAGTAAAAATGCCAGAACGCATGGCGATTGTGCACCTACTCCTCTGAAGTATCGGTTACCATTGATACGCATGGTATCATGACTGTAATTGGTTTTAGCGGATACCGGCCGCATCCCCTCAGAAAAAGTTTGAATGGGCAGGTCATCGAGCCAAACCGTATGTGCTGACTGAGCATTAGCAAGTGTTGTTGAAAACAGGATCAACACTAAATAAACTGCTATATTTTTTATACAATTCATATACTTATTTTTTTACCGGATATAATCTGAGCATAACCACTCCGTGATGACGGATACTGGCAGTAAACTTTTCTGAGAAATCACCGAGATCTTTTTGTCTCCATACATCCCTTAACTTCCATTTGCCCGTTAAGCCAATCTTACCAAGATCCAGATCATAGGTCTTGGGCTGTTCATCGCCCCAACTAAAATAGGATTGCGGTGTTTTCTGATAGTCGTTAATATTAAACATCCCTACAGCATAAGAACCATCTTCAAGTGGTTTCAACCAAACCTGTACACCATTCGCTTCTGAAACCAACCTACCGGACTTACCCAACGGATCCTGGTCAATTTCTATAACTTCATCGTTGGTCAATAAATTCAGGGTGAAAGCATCCAGCTGTTCAATTGGACAGCCGATCAGTAAGGGTGCTGCAAGTAAACTGAATAAACTTACATGACTATACTGTTCATCCGGTGTAAGTCTTGTGGGGTGTAGCTTTGATCCGGTTGTAACATTACCGAGTATCATCATATCCGGGTCGTTCCAATGTCCGGGTCCACCATAAGGGCCCCATTTGTCAAGTGTGAAGGCTGATACATATAAACTGATCCAGCTGTCGCGAATGTCCGGACCTGTGCGCCATGCTTCTGCAACCCTTACCCAGTCTTTTACCTGGGCAAATGGTGCTGAGTTTGATAAACTATAGACAATATCACGTCCGGATTCTTTTAATGCTTTCGACATTCTTTCGGCGGAATTCAATTCAATCCTCCAATCATATTTCAGATAATCTACACCCCATTCTGCCATTTGTTGTGCATCTTCTTTTTCAAAACGGTATTTACCTACATAGCGGAATGCACGTTTATTATTTTTGATAGAATCGGGATAGGCTCCATTTTCAAAATTGGATGATGCACCAGCATAGCCGGCATAGCTTGAGATCCAGGGAGTAGAATACACACCCAGTTTTAACCCTTTGGCATGTATCTCATCTATCATTTCTTTAAATGCGGGAAACTTATCATTTGCCTGCAATGCATGGTTCTTGCTGTCTCTTTGCCCCTGCCATGCATCATCAATATTGATATAGGTCCACCCATGATTACTCAATCCCATTTTTACCATGGCATTCGCTGAGGCAACCACTTTCTCTTTATCAATATCTCTGGCCCATGAATTCCATCCGTTCCAGCCGATTGGTGGCGTGAGCGAAATGGTATCGCCGATTTTGATCAGCAGGTCTTTTACATTTTTACCGAATTTGTTTTTTGCGATCATCTTCGCATGGTATACCCCGCGTTCTGCAACTTTCCCGGTTATGATTCCGGTTTTGCTATCAATTGATAATCCTTTTGGTAAGTTTTCTACAGAAAACTGTATAGGTGTTTCCCCGGAGGCTACTACC